>JAFSDK010000034.1 GCA_017436255.1 Clostridia bacterium | reverse complement strand
GTTCTCGCTCACAACAAAACCCTTGCGGCGCAGCTTTGTTCCGAATTTAAAGAGTTTTTCCCCGACAATGCGGTAGAATATTTTGTTTCCTAATACAAGTTTCGCACCAAAAACCGCGATAAAACGCTGTTTTTAATACAAGATAACACAGAATAACACCATATAAACCAAATAAATTTGTGACCTAAATTCGTGTAATGGAAAAAGGATAAAAATAGCTCTTTAAATTATTGGAGGTGCAACAATGGAAGAAAACAATATTATCACAGAACAAAAGAATAAAAATATTATTTGGAAAGTGCTTTTAATATTTGCACTTGCTATTATTTTAATTTGCGGAGTTGTCTTTTTATTTAATTATGATATAGCGTATGATGACAATTCGGCTGGCGGTTGGTTACCCCCAAGTTGCGGTGTGATTTTTTTATACTTTATATTGTCGGTTGTTTCTATTGTTGCGGCAATAATTTTAAAGATAGTATATAGAAAACGCGTAAGTATTATTTCGTTATTAGCAGCTGCTATTATTATGCCTATTATATGCTATCAATTTAATTACAACACGCTAAAAAAAGACGGAGCGTTATATTCATTAGTCGATGAGGGCGGAATATTCCACTTTATAGCTATCAAAGACTTTAATTTTGATGGAATGAATGACGATCGATATCATATTTTGTATGATGAACGACGTTATTCGGCTCGTTATGGAGGCCATTTTGATGATGAAATCATAGATTATATCGATACAGTTGCAATTGGAACCGGTCCGGCATTAAATGCTTTTTGCTTTTATGATTGGGAAGAGAAAGTTATTGATTTGCATTTGAATAGAGATAATATAGTCTATAAGGAGATTATTGTTACGGTAGCCTTTCAAGAAGCAGCGATTGCAAAGAAAACTTCTTTTTACTTAAATAATTTAGAACTTACACCTGATGAAACAAGTGAAAAAACTGTCACCTTTATTTTCGATGCTGAAACTTGTGCTAATTGGCAAAGTGCATCAGAAGTGGAATTTATCGAAATTCCCTTTGAATATATAGTAATGGGTTAATTTTTGTGTTTTAACTACTTGACTGAATATTTTGTAACCACTTACGATTACAAATTTGTGACCTAAATTCGTGTAATTTACTATAAGCCAACTTTTTGAGCAAAATTAAAGTGAATTTAAGATAAGAAAATGGCAGAAAATAATCAAAAAAGAGAGGAGTGAGAACATGCCGGATAAGTTTATTTTACATTCAAATTACAAGCCAACCGGAGACCAACCACAAGCGATTGAAAAACTCAGCGAAGGCATCAAAAATGGCTTAAAAGAGCAGGTTTTGTTTGGTGTCACCGGCTCGGGTAAGACCTTTACAATGGCAAATATTATAGAAAAAGTAAACCGTCCAACCCTCGTTCTCGCTCACAACAAAACCCTCGCCGCACAGTTGTGCTCTGAATTCAAAGAATTCTTTCCCGAAAATGCGGTGGAATATTTTGTTTCCTATTATGACTATTATCAACCCGAGGCATACATCCCGGGAAGTGACACCTATATTGAAAAAGACTCGGCAATAAACGACGAAATTGATAAACTCCGCCATAGTGCAACCTGCGCGCTATCTGAACGCCGCGACGTTATAATCGTGGCATCGGTTTCTTGTATATATTCGCTCGGTAACCCTATTGATTATCGCAGTATGGTTATTTCACTTCGCACGGGAAATCAAATGGATAGGGATGAGCTTATACACCGCTTGGTCGACTTGCAGTACGACCGAAATGATATAAACTTTGTGCGCAACAAATTTCGTGTGCGTGGTGACGTTGTTGAGATTTATCCCGCATACTCCTACGGCTCGGCTATTCGTGTTGAGTTTTTTGGTGATGAAATTGAACGCATTTGCGAAATTAACACCCTGACGGGTGAATTAAAGGCGGCGCTTTCGCACGTGGCAATTTATCCTGCATCACACTATATTATTCCACCCGAAAAGATGGTTGATGCTCTCAAAAACATCGAAGACGAAATGGAAGAACGAGTTAAATTCTTTAACGAAAACGGCAAGCTAATCGAGGCGCAGCGAATTCGTCAACGCACCGAGTATGACGTTGAAATGCTAAGGGAAATCGGCACCTGCAAGGGTGTTGAAAACTATTCTCGCGTGCTTTCGGGCAGACCTAAGGGTAGTGTGCCCTTTACGCTGCTTGACTATTTCCCCGAAGATTTTGTACTGTTTGTCGATGAATCGCACGTAACTTTGCCACAGGTGCGCGGTATGTACGGCGGTGACAGGGCAAGAAAGGAAAATCTTGTTGAGTACGGTTTTAGATTACCTTCGGCATTTGATAACCGACCACTTAATTTTGATGAGTTTTATAAACATTTAAATCAAGTAGTGTTTGTATCGGCAACACCGGGTGAATTCGAAAAGGAAAAATCTGTACAGATTGCCGAACAGGTAATTAGACCTACCGGTCTGCTTGACCCCAAGATTATTGTTAAACCAAGCGAAGGACAAATTGACGACCTTGTTTCTGAAATTAACCTAAGGATTGAGCGTAAAGAAAGGGTGCTTGTGACCACCCTTACCAAAAAAATGGCAGAAGATTTAACCGAGTATCTTGAAAACATAGACATTAAGGTTAGATATATGCACTACGACGTTGATACCATTGAGCGTATGCAGATAATAAGAGACCTGCGACTCGGTGAGTTCGACGTCCTTGTGGGTATTAACCTACTTAGAGAGGGTCTTGATATACCCGAAGTATCACTTGTTGCAATTCTTGACGCCGATAAAGAAGGATTTTTGCGTAGCGAAACTTCACTTATACAAACGGTGGGTCGAGCCGCGAGAAATGCTAATGGCCAGGTTATTATGTATGCCGATAGTGTTACTCGTTCAATGGAAAATGCCATAAACGAAACCAACCGCCGTCGTGCAATTCAGGATAATTATAATAAAGAACACGGGATAATACCGCAAACTATTATAAAGGATGTTCACGAAATCATTGAGATGTCATCGAAAGTTGATGACACCGAAAAGGCGATTAAAAAGATGCCTAAAATTGAGCGCGAGAAACTTATCGCTAAACTCTCTGCAGAGATGCGCGAGGCATCAAAGATGTTAGAATTCGAGCATGCCGCATATTTGCGTGATAAAATTAAAGCACTTAGAGGTGAAAAATAACCATCGGTAAAACGATGGTTATTTTTATAAATATATTTACTTTTGTTGTTAAAAAGGGTAAAATAGATATAATTAAGTGTTTTTAGAGGTAGTTATGGCTATAAAGGAAATTAAAATTAAAGGCGCAAAGGTTAATAATTTAAAAAATATTAGTGTAGATATACCGAGGGACAAGCTTGTCGTATTCACGGGACTTTCGGGCTCGGGTAAATCATCATTGGCTTTCGACACCATTTATGCCGAGGGTCAGCGTCGCTATGTTGAGTCGCTGTCTTCCTATGCTCGAATGTTTTTAGGACAGATGGAAAAGCCCGATGTTGAGGCAATTGAGGGTCTTTCTCCCGCTATATCAATAGACCAGAAAACCACCTCTAAAAATCCACGCTCAACGGTTGGTACCATAACCGAAATTTATGACTACCTGCGTTTGTTGTACGCGCGTGTCGGTGTTCCGCATTGTCCTATATGCGGTAAAGAAATTAGCCAACAAACAACCGACCAGATAGTTGATTCGGTACTAAAACTGCCCGAAGGCACTAAAATTCAGGTAATGGCACCTATCGTTAGGGGTAGAAAAGGTGAATACGTAAAGGAACTCGATAGTGCAAGAAAATCGGGTTACGTACGTGTGCGTATTGACGGTAGTTTATACGACCTTAGTGAAGAAATTAAACTTGAGAAAAACAAAAAGCATTATATCGACGTAATTATCGATCGACTTGTTGTTAAAGAGGATATTAAAACCCGACTTGCGGGCAGTATCGAAACAGCGGCTAATCTTACGGGTGGTATTATAAACGTAGACGTAATAGGCGGAGAAGAACTTAAATTCTCGCAAAACTATGCTTGTGATGAGCACAATATAAGTATGCCCGAAATTACGCCGACGTTGTTTTCGTTCAATAGTCCCGTTGGTGCCTGTCCAACCTGTACGGGTATTGGCAAATTTATGAAGGTTGACCCAAGACTTATTGTTGCCGACCAAGATAAATCACTTTTAGATGGTGCTATTCAGGCCTCGGGTTGGGGTGTAGGCTCGTGGTATGTGCCAAACCAAGGCACAATTGCTTCAATGTACTACCAAGGTATTGCCGACCACTATGGTTTTGATATTAAAACGCCCTTTAAAGATATACCCAAAGAGGCACAAAATGCCGTGTTATACGGTACTGACGGAGAAAAAATTAAATTGATACGCACTACAAGTTGGGGCAAGGGTAGCGAATATTATGCGCCGTTTGAGGGTGTTATAAATAACCTTGAACGTCGTTACAAAGAGTCAAAGAGTGATTTTGCACGTCGTGAAATTGAGGTTAATATGAACGAATGTGATTGCCCTGATTGTAATGGTACACGTCTAAAGCCCGAGGCTATGGCGGTGACGGTTGGCGGCAAAAACATCTACGAGATTTGCAATTTTTCAATTAGTCAGTTAATTGACTTTTTAGATTCGCTTGAGTTTACGTCTTTTAAACTAAAAATAGCGGCACCGATTATCAAAGAGATAAACAGTCGACTTAATTTCCTAAAGAGTGTAGGACTTGACTACCTAACCCTCGCTCGTTCTTCGGGTACGCTGTCGGGTGGCGAGAGTCAACGTATACGTCTTGCCACGCAAATCGGCTCGTCGCTTATGGGCGTTCTATATATTCTTGATGAACCGAGTATCGGTCTACACCAGCGTGATAACGAAAAACTTATTGGAACGCTTAAACATTTACGTGACCTTGGTAATACCCTTATTGTTGTTGAGCATGATGAGGATACCATACGAGAGGCCGACTACGTTGTCGATATAGGTCCCGGTGCAGGTATACACGGCGGCGAGGTAGTTTTTTCGGGTAGTGTTGATGAACTTAAAAAGTTTAACAATTCAATTACGTCCGATTACCTTACGGGTCGCAGAAAAATTGAGGTGCCTAAAGTTAGAAGAAAGGGCAATGGTGCTTACCTAACCGTAAGGGGTGCCTCTGAAAACAATCTAAAAAATATAAACGTTAAATTACCGCTCGGTGAGTTTATATGCGTGACGGGTGTTTCGGGCTCGGGTAAATCGTCCTTTGTAAATGAAATTCTTTACAAATATTTAGCGGCAGAATTAAACCGCGCCAAAACCTTCCCGGGCAAGTTCAAGAGCATTGCGGGTGCCGAAAATCTTGATAAGGTAATAAACATTGACCAGTCACCGATAGGCAGAACACCGCGTTCAAACCCAGCCACTTATACGGGCGTGTTTAACGATATACGAGAACTTTTTTCGCAAACTAAGGACGCAAAGGCTCAAGGTTATAATGCAGGTCGTTTTTCGTTCAATGTCAAGGGTGGACGATGCGAGGCCTGTGAGGGCGACGGCATTATGAAAATTGAAATGCACTTCTTGCCCGATATTTACGTACCTTGTGAGGTGTGTGGCGGTAAGCGTTATAACCGCGAAACCTTAAATATTAAATATAAGGGTAAAAACATTTCGGACGTACTTGAAATGACGGTTGAAGAGGGACTGCAATTTTTTTCGGCAGTACCTAAAATTAAAAGGAAATTGCAAACTTTATTTGATGTTGGACTAGGTTATATTAAAATTGGTCAATCTGCTACTACGCTTTCGGGCGGTGAGGCACAACGTGTAAAATTAGCTACTGAACTTTCAAAGCGTTCAACCGGTAAAACCATTTATATACTTGATGAACCTACTACAGGACTACATTCCTACGATGTTCACATGCTTATTGACGTTCTTCAGCGTCTCGTCGATGCAGGTAACACCGTGCTTGTAATTGAGCATAATCTTGATGTTATAAAAACGGCAGATTATATTGTTGATTTGGGTCCCGAAGGCGGTAATGCGGGTGGTACGCTCGTTTGTTGCGGCACACCCGAAGAGGTTGCCAAGGTAGAAAAATCGTACACAGGTCAGTTCTTAAAGAAGATGCTGTAAATTTACACATTATTAAACATTTATTGCCAATATGTGCTAATATATTTGAAAAGGGGTGTTGAATGTGTTTGGTTATATTAAGGCTTACAAGCCTGAATTGCGTCTTAAAGAATGGGAAATGTATAAGGCGGTATACTGCACACTTTGTAAACACCTTGGTAAAAATTACGGCATAATTTCAAGATTTACTTTAAGTTATGACTTCACCTTTTTGTGCATTCTTAATATGTCGCTTACCGATTGTGAAACCGATATTGCGCGCAAGCGATGCACATTTAATCCGCTTAAAAAGTGTAACTACTGTAAAGGCTCTGACACCTTTTTTGATTTTCCGTCTGCTGCGGCAATGATAATGGTTTATTATAAACTGCTTGACAACATTGCCGATGAAAAGGGAATTAAAAAGTGTGCCTATAAAATGATAAAACATTTATTTAATCATTCACACAAAAAAGCGGCACAAAAATTCCCCCAGATTGAGCAGATAATTAAAGAATATATTTCGGCACAATCGGCACTTGAAAAGGCAAATTGTGATAATCTAGACGAGGCGGCAAATCCAACCGCAACGGCACTGTCAAAACTGTTTATGTTGTGTGCCGATGATGAGTTTAACAAGCGTGCGCTCGAGCGTCTCGGCTATTGTATGGGCAGATATATCTACATTACGGATGCGTATTTTGATTACAAGGACGATATAAAACGTGGCAGATATAATCCGCTAAAAAGCAATGAAGTTTATACCGAGCGTGCTAAAATACAGATAGAAGCTTGCATAAGTGAGTCGATTAAAGCCTTTGAGCTTATTGATATTAAGAGATATAAAAATATATTGGGTAATATAATTTACTTAGGGCTTGAAGAAACCGTGAAGGAGTTGTACTAAATGAAGGACCCATATTCAGTGTTGGGCGTTAGCCAAAACGCTACCGACGAAGAAATTAAAAAAGCGTATAGGGAACAGGCAAGAAAATATCATCCCGATAACTACGCCAATAATCCGCTTTCTGATTTAGCCGAAGAAAAAATGCAAGAGATTAACGAGGCGTATGATGAAATTATCAAACGCAGAAGTTCATCAAAAAAGGGCGGTTCGTCTTATGATGGTACTGCAAACAGCAACTATCCTGACATTCGCTCTTTAATAAATTCGGGTAGACTTGAGGATGCACAGGAGTTGCTTGACGGTGTGCCGATAGCGTCGCGTGATGCCGAGTGGTATTTCCTTAATGGTTCGGTACTTTATAAAAAAGGTTGGTTTGACGGCGCATATTCAAGTTTTGCTAATGCCTGCCGTATGGACCCCGCAAATCCCGAATATCGTGAAGCGCTAAACCGTATGCAACGCAGAGGGGCTAGGACCTACGGCAACCCTTATGCGTCAGCAGGCAATATGGGAGGCACGGGTGGTTGTTGTACCTCTGACCCATGTACTGCACTTTGTTGTGCCGACTGTTGTTGCGAAATGCTGGGCGGCGACCTAATACCTTGTTGTTAGTGGTGAAAATTTTATGAAACAAACCGTAAAAATCACCTTTTGCGCCATAATGGCGACCTTGGGTACTGCGTTTATGCTTTTGTCATATTTTCCGTATTTTACCTATGCCGTGCCGGCTATTTCAGGTGTTTTGACACTTGTGGTGCTAATAGAGATTAAGGGCAAATGGCCGCTTTTCACGTACATCGTGACGGCGGTGCTGGTATTTCTGTTTGCAGAGCCCGAAGCTAAGTTTATGTATATTCTTTTCTTCGGTTATTATCCGCTTTTAAAGGCGGTAATTGAGCGTATAAGAAGTAGGGTAGTGCAGTATCTTTTAAAGTTTGCGGTATTTAATTCGGCTATCTTCATAATATATGGAATTCTCTCGTCAATTATCGGTGTTGACATTAGTGAATTTGGTCGGTATGGAATAATCGGTATTGCCTGTATGTTACTGCTTGCCAACGTGACTTTTTATCTTTACGATGTAGTTTTGGTTCGTGTCGCCAATATTTATATGCAAATGGTACATCCAAAACTAAAAAAAGTACTAAAATAGTGATAAAACAAGGGATATGTATTGACATATCCTTGTTTTTTAAGTATAATTGTATACAATAATACAAATATACTTGTATAAGGAGATGAAGTGATGTTAGAAATTTCGAAAAAGTCTAATTTACTTGAACAAAACTCGTATAAATATAGCTTGCAGGATGTAGCAGAGCCTAATCTGTATCGCGAGGTTTATACCTATAGCGAAGTACCGAAGATGCCATTTAATCACCGTCGCGTACCTATGAATATGCCTGAGGAAATTTGGATAACCGATACGTCACTACGTGACGGTCAACAGTCGGTTGAACCCTATTCGGTAGAGCAGATAGTTGAGATTTATAAATTACTCTCAAAGTTGGGCGGTCCCTACGGTATTGTTCGTCAAACCGAAATGTTTGTTTATAGTAAAAAAGACCGCGAAGCAATTGAGAAGTGTATGGATTTAGGGTTAAAGTTCCCTGAAATTACAACCTGGATAAGAGCTAGCAAAGAAGACTTTAAACTCGTTAAAGATTTGGGTATTCGTGAGACGGGTATTCTTGTTTCTTGCAGTGACTATCATATATTCAAAAAACTTGGTAAAACACGTAAACAGGCAATGGAGGGTTATCTTGCTACCGTTGCTGATGCCTTTGAGGCAGGCGTTATGCCGCGTTGCCATTTAGAGGATATTACAAGAGCCGATTTTTACGGTTTTGTTGTACCCTTTGTTAATGAACTTATGAAGATGTCACGCGATGCCAAAATACCGGTTAAAATTCGCGCGTGTGACACTATGGGTTACGGTGTGCCTTATTCTGAGGTTGCGTTACCAAGAAGCGTACCGGGTATTATTTACGGTTTACAACATTATTCTGACGTTCCTAGCGAAATGCTTGAGTGGCACGGCCATAACGACTTCTATAAATCGGTTGCCAACGCTACTGCCGCTTGGCTCTACGGCGCGTCGGCCGTTAACTGTTCACTTCTTGGTATTGGTGAGCGTACAGGTAACGTTCCGCTTGAAGCAATGGTGTTTGAATATGCTTCACTTCGTGGTTCGCTAGATGGTATGGATACAACTGTTATTACCGAAATTGCAGATTTCTTTAAAAATGAAATAGGTTATAAAATTCCTCCTATGACACCCTTTATTGGTCGTAACTTTAACGTTACTAAGGCAGGAATTCATGCCGACGGACTTTTAAAGGATGAAGAAATCTATAATATTTTTGATACCGATAAAATTCTTAATCGTCCTGCGGCGGTTATGATTAGTAAAACAAGCGGTCTTGCAGGTATTGCCTATTGGATAAACCAAAACTACGGTTTAAAGGGCGATAAGGTAATTGGTAAACGTGATGAACTTGTTTTGAAACTTAAAGAGTGGATAGATAAGGAATATGAAGACGGTAGACAGACCGCACTTTCTAACGATGAGTTAGAAGAAAAAATCAACGAACTTACAAACGGAAAGGGGTTGGCGTAATGTTTCAGCATAAAAGCATTTCTTTAGCTGACCAGATTTTTGAAAGACTTGAGAATGATATTCTGATTGGTAAATATCCTTATGGTACATTACTTACAGAAACCGCTTTATCTGAAGAACTTGGCGTTAGCCGTACACCCGTACGTGAGGCTTTACGCAGACTTCAACAAGAGAATCTTATTAAAGATACCAATAAGGGTATGCAGGTTTTGGGTATTACGGTTGAAGACCTTAAAGAAATTTATGATATCCGTTTAAAAATTGAAGAAATGGCAATTGAAAAATTTATTGTGAATTTAACCGATGAAACCTTGTTAAAGCTTAAAGAAATTCTTGATTTTCAAGAGTTTTACGGTGGCAAGCACGATAGTTATCACGTAATTTTTAAGGATAGCGAGTTCCACGAAAGTATTTATAAAAATTGTGGCAGTGCCATTCTTTGCGAAACCTTGTTACCGCTTCATAAAAAGGTGGTAAAATATCGTAAGGCTTCTATTGAACAGTCAGGACGTACCGAGAAGTCAATAAACGAGCATAAGGCGCTCTACAATGCCATTAAGGATAAAGACGTTGAGTTGGCTAAAAAACTCGTTAACGAGCATATTTTAAACGCTCGTACCAGTATTTTGGGAGGCATTAAATAATGGGACTTACTATTGCACAAAAAATTATTAAAGCGCATCTCGTAGAGGGCGAAATGGTAGCAGGCAGCGAAATTGCACTTAAAATTGACCAAACCTTAACACAGGATGCTACCGGCACAATGGCATATCTTGAGTTTGAAACAATGGGTATTGACCGTGTTCGTACCGAAAAGAGTGTGGCTTACATTGACCATAATACCTTGCAGTCGGGGTTTGAAAATGCTGATGACCACAGATATATTCAGAGTGTTTGTAAAAAACACGGCATCTATTTTTCACGTCCCGGTAACGGCATTTGCCATCAGGTACATTTAGAGAGATTTGGTATCCCCGGTAAAACCCTTATCGGCTCCGATAGTCATACACCTACGGGTGGCGGTATTGGTATGCTTGCTATGGGTGCAGGCGGTCTTGACGTAGCGGTTGCTATGGGTGGCGGCGCTTACCATATCACAATGCCTAAAATGTATAAGGTTAATTTAACAGGTAAACTTAATAAGTTTGTAACCGCTAAAGACGTTAGCCTTGAAATTTTAAGAATATTATCGGTAAAGGGTGGCGTTGGCGCCATTATCGAATGGGGCGGTGAAGGCGTTAAAACCTTATCGGTGCCCGAGCGTGCAACCATCACTAATATGGGTACCGAACTTGGTGCAACTACATCAATTTTCCCGTCCGATGAAATTACAAGAGAATTTTTAGCAGCACAAGGCAGAGAGAACGACTATGTGGAACTTGCAAGTGACTGTGATGCTGTATACGACAAAATTATTGATATAAACCTTTCAGAACTTAAACCGCTTATTGCCTGTCCGCACAGTCCCGATAACGTTGTTACTGTTGAGAGTCTTAAGGGTACAAAGGTTGACCAGGTATGTATCGGTTCTTGCACCAACTCGTCACTTCTTGATATGCTTAAAGTAGCGGCGCTTCTCAAGGGTAAAATTATCAGTCCTTTTGTTAGCCTTTCGGTATCCCCAGGTTCTAAACAGGTGCTTTCAATGCTTTCAGAGTGTGGCGCACTAACCGATATTTTAGCGTCGGGCGCCCGTTTACTTGAATGTGCATGCGGACCTTGTATTGGTATGGGATTCTCACCCAATTCGGGCGGTGTATCTTTACGCACGTTCAACCGAAATTTTGAGGGTAGAAGCGGTACTGCCGACGGTCAGGTTTATCTTGTTTCACCCGAAACGGCAGTGGCGGCTGCACTTACAGGGTATATTACCGACCCAAGAGAACTAGGCTTTATGCCCGAAGTAAAATTGCCTGAAAAATTTAAGATTGATGATTCGGCAGTTATTGAACCAGCAAGCGTAGAAGAGGCTGCAAGCCTTGAAGTATTGCGTGGACCTAATATAAAGAAATTCCCAGACAGTTATCCGCAAGAGGATACACTTAAAGCACCCCTTATTTTAAAGGTTGGCGATAATATTACTACCGACCATATAATGCCGGCAGGTGCTAAGATATTACCTTATCGTTCAAATATACCGCATTTGTCGCAGTATTGCTTTGGCGTGTGCGATACCTCGTTCCCTGAGCGCGCAAAAGCAGCTGGACGCAGTATAATTGTGGGTGGATCTAACTATGGTCAGGGCTCATCTCGTGAGCATGCGGCACTTGTACCGCTTTATTTGGGTGTTCGTGCCGTAATTACAAAGAGCTTTGCACGTATACATATCGCTAACCTAATTAACGCAGGTATTATGCCGCTTACCTTTAAAAATCCTGAAGATTATGATAGTCTTAGTGAAAACGACGAGTTAGAACTTAATGATATTTATGCAGGTATGGATAAGGGCGAGATTATTATGAAAAATCTTACTAATAACAGAGAGTATGTGCTTACTTGTTCATTTACCGACAGACAAAAGGCAATACTTAAGGCAGGTAGTTTGCTTGCATACACAAAGGAGATAGGTGAATAATGGAACAGTACATAAACAATGCGGTTGAACAGTTTAAGGCGCTTTTAAATGAGCAGCTTAAACGTGTTGAGAATATGGAAAAAGGTGCCGTACCCAAAGATTATTCAAATTGCGAAAAAATTACTATCGGTATAATCGGTGGTGACGGAATAGGTCCGATTATTGTAGACCAAGCAAAAGAACTTATTGCTTTTTTGCTTAAAGAAGAGGTTGAGTCGGGCAGGGTTGTTTTCAACGTTATCGACGGACTTACCATTGAAAACCGTGAGCGTGTAGGTAAAGCTATACCCGATGATGTTTTAGCCGAAATTAAAAAGTGTGACGTACTGCTTAAGGGACCGACAACTACTCCAAAAGGTGGCACAATGGAAAGTGCAAACGTTGCTATGCGTCGTGAGCTTGACCTTTATGCCAACGTTCGACCTGTATGTGTACCCGATAAGAATATTGATTGGATATTCTACAGAGAAAACACCGAGGGCGAATACGTGCTTGGAAGTCGCGGTGTTGAATTACCCGAAAAATTGGCGGTTGACTTTAAGGTTACAACCAATTGCGGTACACGTCGTATTGCCCGTGCGGCATTTGAATATGCGCGTCAGAATGGTAAAAACAACGTTGCCATTGTTACCAAGGCAAACATTATGAAGAAAACCGACGGCAAATTCACCGAAATCTGCCATGAGGTTGCAAGTGATTATCCCGAAATCACGGCAGAAGATTGGTATATTGATATTATGACCGCCAACCTTGTTAACGAAGATATTCGTCACAATTTCCAGGTGTTTGTATTGCCTAATCTTTACGGCGATATTATTACCGATGAGGCGGCTCAAATTCAGGGTGGTGTTGGTACCGCAGGTAGCGCTAATATTGGCGACACCTACGCTATGTTTGAGGCAATTCACGGCTCTGCGCCCAGAATGATTGAGCAGGGTATAGGTGAGTACGCCAACCCCTCAAGTATCTTTAAGGCAACCGAAATGTTGCTTCGTCATATTGGATTTACCGATAAAGCCGATAAACTCTCAAAGGCTATGAGTATCTGTTGTGATTCCGAGAAAAAGGTTGTAGTAACGGGTAATACCGATGGTGCAACCTGTAAAGAGTTTGCCGATTACTTAATGCAAACCATTAAAAACATATAATAATTGCGCTATATTGTGTTGGTATAATGAAACCCCAATGGTAGAATAATGAACTACCATTGGGGTCTCGTTTTTATAAATTTTCATGTGGTAATGATTTATTTTAAGGATTATTTTAAAAGATATACTGTGCGTTGTATGATAGGAGGTGAAATTATAAAAAACTTTATCGCTTCTTATTATTTTGTTTTTTAGGCAGTGAAAGAACGCTACCAATCATTAGTAAAGTATATCCCATTAAAAACAAAAATTTGCCGCGTGTAAAAAAATGTGTAAACATACTAAAGCATGTATCTATAAGACCTAACTCGCTATATAAGAGATATTTTGGAATTGCGGGGGTTGTGACTGTAAATAGCGTAAATATAATTAGTAAGCCATTTATTACAATACAAATAATCGGTAGCGTTGTCCTTGTTTTATTTTTTAGGTTACTAACGAGTAAAATCACAGGTAGTAGCGTCAATAAGGCAATTATTAAAGTAGGTATCAATTCATCAAATACATAATATTTTAGTGTGGCACCGACTGTAACGTTGCTAATAGCGTTAAAAGCAAATCTTATCAGCGAAAATAAAACAAAAATAGAACTGCAAACTATGCCAATAAGGAGGGTTAAATTTTTGGCTTTTTTCATATCATCACCGCTTTTGATTTATTGTCAATTGATTTGTGTCCAAGAAACTTTGGTTGTGTTTTTATCCCAATCACTGAAATATTTTTTAACAGTTTCTTTGTTCGAAGTTTTACCATTTAATAAATATTCGTTATCGAAATCGTTTTCATTTGCTTTGTGTTTAATCTCAAAAGATGTGCCGGAAAACGACAAATTGCTTATTGAATTTACAGCGGCGCTGCTACTTGTCATAAAACTTCCATCAGTTCTTAAATCAATAATACTTCTTACTCCAACGATATAACCGTATACTTTATCATCACAATAACGCAGTACAAGATAATAATCAAGCTCCATAGAGTTAATCACCATTTCTTCTACATTATCAAAATCAAAATCAACATAGGTATATGATTCCGGAGTGAAACTAATTAAGGCATTGTCTGAAGCATTAAAAGAAAAATTATCTAAATTATCTTCAATTATTTCATCAGTCACTAAACTTTTATAAAAGAAGTTTTGTTGCTTGTGTAAAACTTTCTGAAAAACGGCCTTATCCTCATTGATTTTCCCGTAATTATTGCAACCAGCGAAAGAAAAACACAGTACCAAACACATAAAAACAGCAAATATTTTTTTCATAGCTTATTCTCCTAACCTTTTATGCCCTCGAATGATTCGCAGAAGTTTTTAGCGGTTATGTAATCAAAAATTCCAACCATTGCAAAGGTATCATCGATGGGCATACCGTTTACCGTAAATTTATATAATTTTTGGTCAGCCCAATAAACAGTAAATTCTCGACCTTGGTTTTCCTTATATAGTTTTTCCAATTTTTCCTTACCGCTATTGTTTAAAACAACCTCAATCGTAATGTCTTTTGCGCCAACAAGCGCATCATCATAAAATAGGAATCTTACATCCTCATCCTGAATTACTGTCTTTCCATCTTTAGCAACAATTTTGAAATACGGCGTTTTTTCATATTTCCCCGTTTTGTTTTTCGCTTTATTTTGAGCAAAGAGCCAACTAAACGTATCTCTGTCGGAATAGGCAGAATCCCAAGAGTTATGACCTACAGAATATAGCGTTACCAATTTTACCTTTTTACCGCCCGCATTTACAATGGCATCATACATATTTTGAGATAATGAAAAGGGTACTGTAGTATCGTTGGTGCTGTGGTAAATTCTTATGGGTATATCTATTAATTTGCTTGCGTTATTTGTATTGCCTCCGCCACATATTGGAATTCCCGCCGCAAAAACATCACCATATTCTTCCAGCAGATTCCAGGTGGCATATCCGCCCATAGAAAGACCGGTTACGTAGATACGGTTTTTGTCACACGAATAAGTTTTTTGTATTTCATCTAGCAAGTTCATAGCACTTGCGAGCGTACCTTTTCGGTCACCGTACATTTCTCGGTCTAAATTCCACCATTCATTGGATTGCGGACAAATAACAATGGCTTGTGTAGCAAAATCACCATTAATTTTAAACATTTGGTCTATGTTTGAAAGTTGCGACTGATTGTCAACACCAATCTCACCCGCACCGTGCAAGAAAAGTATTACAGGGTATTGATTTTTTGCGTTATAATCTTTTGGAACATAAAGACGATAGGGTAGTATATTGCCGTTTTTAGAGTCGTAAAAATTTTCTGGTATAAAATAAGGGAACCGTAATTTAGATTCAAATGGGAATATTTTAGTTACCTTTTCGGGACGTATGACGTCAGTTTTTTCAGTTTCAGAACTGTTTGATTGTGCTTTTGAGGGAGTTATTTTATCTATATCTTTACTTTTGCTCTTGCAACCAATAAAAGATAAACACAGTACCAAACACATAAATAAAGCAAATAATTTTTTCATTTATAATCCTCCAATCGTATATAAAGTAAACAATTTTCAGCTTATATTACAATAAATATCATATTTTTATTGTAATTTATATTGTTAGCTCAGTCAAATTACAAACTTGTTATTAAAATTTACAATTTTATAATAATAACGATTCCAAGACTAGTTTTGTGACAAAAAAATAAAAGGACTACCGAAGTAGTCCTCAATTTTTAGGGTAATTAAATGCGTGCGTAGTATAGTATAAAAGCGGCGGAGACGCAATAATTATTCATTATTCATCAGCGTAAGAGGAAACTTGTCAAGATTAGTGGACAGATAAAAGAGTGAAAAACTGGTTTGGAATGTAATAACCAATACCTGAATGCAGTCTTTCTGAATTATAATAAAGTTCAATATAATCAACAATTATTCTTGAAGCTTCTTCGAATGGGAGATGACTGATATCAGTCATCTCCCATTCGAGCGTTTTCCAAAAACTCTCAATGGGTTGATTGTCGCTTGGTGTTCCAGGTCTTGACATACTCTTACGGAAACCGTTTCGCTCAACGAGTTGCTTTGTTTTCTTGGCGGTATATTGGCAACCTCTATCACTATGATATACAGCGTCTTTTGGTCTGTTTGGATTTCTTCCAACCGCCATTTTTAAAGCGTCTTGCACCAAACGTTGAGTTTGGTTCTTTGCAATACTCCAGCCAACTATCCGTCTTGTAGCCACATCAATTATTCCACAAAGATACAGTTTTGTTCTGTAACACTTGAGCTCGGTTATATCTGAACACCATAGGTAGTTTGCTTCGGTTATACTAAATTTGTCCTTTATTAGATTTTCTTCTATATACTGCTGTTCTGTGGGT
This sequence comes from Clostridia bacterium, assembly GCA_017436255.1. GTDB lineage: Bacteria > Bacillota > Clostridia > Oscillospirales > Acutalibacteraceae > SIG565. The sequence goes on along the minus strand of JAFSDK010000034.1, from coordinate 49,500 downwards.
TTAGGTGGTCTTGGCTTACCGGTTCTACCACTTTTAGCGGTCATTCCGTTCTTCTTAAGTATTCTTGCAATACGGTATTCGCTGATATTTATGCCCTTTCCAAGCAGTTCTTTACGAATTCGTATCCTGCCGTAATTGCCTTTGTGCTTTTCAAAACAGTTAATTACTGTTTTTTCGAGTTCTTTTTCTTCATTATCTTGCTCTCTGACAATACGATAATACTCACTTCTGGACACACCCAACAGCTTGCATACTTTACTCGTTCTGTAGTCTCTCAACTCCGCTTTTGCGAATTTTACTCGTCTGCCGGGTGTTTCGCAAAGTATGCCGCTGCTTTTTTTAGTATTTCCATCTCCATTTTCAAGCGTTCGTTTTCTTTGCGAAGTTTTCTAAGCTCCGCATCTTCCGAACGCTGATGCCCTTTGCCTACAAATGCTTCTACTCCATGAGTTTCATACTCGTCGATCCATCGGTAGAGCATTATCTTATTAATGCCCATCTTTTCTGCCACAACAGCGTGCTTAATCCCGTCTTTTAATACTAACTCGCACGCTTTGACCTTAAATTCTTTACTGAAAGTTCGTTTCATTGTGAACACCTCTCTGAATGTATTTTACCATTCACTCTTCAATGTGTCCACTTTTACTATACAACTTTCGAGGCTTCACTATTCATTATTCATTTGAAAATCCGTTCTCGTTTAATGAATGATGAAAAATGAATAGAGAATACAAACAAAAATCCGTCCTCTTACGAGAACGGATTTTCGTTTGGGACCGACACTCAAAATGGAATCGGTTTAAAAACTTGATTTTCTTATAATAATTACTGATATTTTTGAATAAATTCTTCCCAAACCGAATTTGTAATGCCTTTATCTTGTTCTGCTTTATATGTCCACGATTTACTTCCCGGGACAGTTGTCAAACTGCCATCAGCACCTAAATATAATTGGTACTGAACATTGTTAATCGTTACATAAATGCTATTAGTTGGATATATAAATAATTCATGTAACTTATCGCTAGGATAATCGGAAGAATATTTATAATCTAAAAGAAGTTCTATGTCCTTCTTTTGAGTAATTACAAGTTTGTCCTCATAATCGCCTTGACATTCTTCATATAAAAACTCAACCTTTTCTATATCCTCAAAAGATTTAGCGCCCAAATCATATAAAAGATTACCTTCTTCAAAAGCATTACTTTCACCACAAGAACAGCATACTAAAACCAAAACAACAGTCATCAAAATAAAAAGAATTTTTTTCATTTTATCACCGCCTTGGGTTTATTATAGCATAAAAGCGGCGGAGGAGCAATACTTATTACCTATTACTTCTTACTTATTACTTCCCAAAAATCCCGTAAGGACTTTTGGTTGAGGTAAGAGTGAAGAGGTAATAAGTAAGAAGTAAAAATCCCGCCCACTTTCGTGAACGGGATTTTTGGAGCTGCTAACCGGATTTGAACCGGTGACCTCGTCCTTACCAAGGACGTGCTCTACCACCTGAGCCATAGCAGCGTTTGTCACAACGCAAATTATTATAAATTAAACTTTACCGATTGTCAAGTAGTTTTTACTTTTAAATGTTAAAAAAAGGTTACAAGTTAGCCTTAAAGGTTGACATATATGCATATAATTTGGTAAAATATTATGAAATATTGTGGATTATTATGTCCGTTAGGAGATATCAATATGATTAAAAGTATGACCGGCTTCGGCAGGGCTGTCAAAAGCATAGGCAACTTTAACGTTACTGTTGAAATGAAATCGGTAAATCACAGGTATTTTGAGTTCACTGTCAGAACACCTCGCAACTGTTCATTTCTTGACGAAAAGTTAAAGAGTTTTTGTCAGCAGAAAATCACACGCGGTAAAATTGAGATGTACGTTTCAATTGAATTTGTCGATGCCAACCAAACTACAGTTGAAATTAATGATGAGTTTGCATCATCCTATATTACCGCACTAAAAAAACTTTCTAAAAAATACCACATTAAAAATGACATTAAGGTTTCTACCGTCGCTGCAAATAACGACGTTTTTTACATAAAGCGTAACGCCCTTGATGAAGAGGCGGTAACCGAGGCAGTTTTGGAAACTGCAAAAGAAGCGGTTGAAGCGTTTATAAATATGCGTGAGGTTGAGGGCGAAAGATTAAAGACCGACATTGAAAACAGAGTGGCATTTATTCTTGATAAGGTTGCTTTCATTGAAACACGCTCACCTGAAACGGTTAAACTCTATCGTGAACGTATTGAGCAAAAAATCAGAGAACTGCTTGAGTCGGCTCAGGTGGACGAGCAGCGAATCTTAACCGAAACGGCAATCTTTGCCGATAAGGTAGCCGTAGCCGAAGAAACTGTAAGATTGCGCAGTCATATCGGTCAACTCTGTGACCTTCTTAAAACCGATGATGCGGTTGGTAGAAAACTCGATTTTATCGTTCAAGAAATGAACCGTGAAACCAACACTATCGGCTCAAAGGCGCAGGATGTTGAAATTACAAGATGCGTTGTCGATATAAAGGCAGAAATCGAAAAAATGCGCGAACAGGTGCAGAACATAGAATAAGAGGAAACGTTATGAAACTGATAAACATAGGTTTTGGTAATCTGGTATCAGCCGATCGTATGGTAGCTATAGTCAGTCCCGAATCGGCACCTATTAAACGTATTGTGCAGGATGCTAAAGAGAGGGGCACCCTAATTGATGCCACACACGGCAGACGCACGCGCGCCGTTATTATAACCGACTGTGACCATATAATTTTAACCTATCTGCAGGCTGAAACCGTGGCAAACCGCCTCAATGAAGAAGATGCGGATGATGAAGAGGAGATTTTAGATGAATAGGGGAAAGTTATTTATTATATCGGGTCCGTCGGGCTCGGGCAAAGACACAATTATGCAGGGTGCATTAAAAAAACACCCCGAAATAAAACTCTCTATTTCGTCTATCACAAGAGATATGCGTGTTGGTGAGGTTGAGGGAGAAAAGTATCACTTCATCTCGCGTGATGAGTTTGAAGAAATGCTTAAAAACGATATGTTACTTGAGCATAACGTTTTTGTTGGCAACTATTACGGAACACCTAAGGCACCCGTTGAAGAGTGTCTTGCAAATGGTAATGATATGATTTTAGAAATCGACGTTAACGGTGCGGCACAGGTTAGAGAAAAAATGCCTGAGGCTATCAGCATTTTTATAATGCCACCCTCGTTTGAGGTGTTAAAAAAACGACTTAGCGGTCGTGGTACCGAAACTGAAGAGTTGGTTAATAAACGACTAACTGCGGCGCTAAGTGAAATTGCACGTGCCAAGGAATATGATTATATAGTAGTAAACGACGTAATCGACGAAGCTATTGATGATCTTCTCTCAATTATTTTAAGCGAGAGATTGAGAATAAACAGACAAAAACAAATTATTGATGAGGTGCTTGAAAAATGTTAAATCCCGCAATTGGTAAACTTATAAACAACTGTGACAATCGCTATAAACTCGTACTTGATATTGCACAGACCGCAAGAGAGATTTCTGAAGATGCCGCAGAAAAGGGCGAAATCATTATTGAAAAACCCGTTAGTCTTGCTATCAATAAGATTGCAAGCGAAATTGACGACTAGTATTTTTTGTTTCGGAGGTGCTTGCCGTGGGTCGTATGACCGCAAGCGTAATCATCGAAAAAACTGCTTTTAGTTTTGATAAACCGTATGATTACATAGTGCCCGAAAATTTAATAGACGTATGCAAACCCGGTTGTCGTGTTGTGGTACCCTTTGGTAAGGGTAATACAAAACGGCAAGGTTTGGTGTTATCAATTTCTAATTGCGATACTGTTGTAGAACTAAAGTCGGTTTTATCAGTAGCCGATGCTACTCCTATATTAAACGACGAAATGCTAAAACTGTGTACCTGGTTACATGAAACACTCTATTGTACTTATTTTGATGCAATAAATGCCGTTTTACCTACGGGTGTATCACTAAAGGTTGTTGAGTATTATAAAGTTAATGACCTGAACACTGAGTTAAGTGAAGAAAAACAAAAAATATGCGACCTGATTAAAAATGCAACAAGGGATGTAACTGCCGAAATTATAACAAAAGCATTTGGCGATAACTCATTAAAAACACTTGCAGAGTTAGAGCGTGACGGTGTTGTCATCCGTCACAGTAATGCCGTTCGTAAAATGAACGATATGATGTTAAAATCGGTTCGTCCTCTTGTAAGCGACCTGTCAGGTTATAAACTTACCGAAAAGCAAAAAGGCGTGGCAGAGTGCATTTTAGAACACGCAGATGCTTCGGTTAAGGACATTTGCTATCACTCGGGTGCTACCGCTTCGGTTATAGATGCGCTTGTTTCAAAAGGTGTTGCCGAGTATTTCCAAAAGGAAGTATTCCGTATGCCCATATCCTACAACAGTGAGGGTGTGCCTACACCTATTAAACTCACCGATGAACAAGAAAATGCCTATAAAGGTTTAGAAGAATCTTTAAACACAGGTACCGCCGCACTACTTTACGGAGTTACGGGCAGCGGTAAAACGCAGGTATTTTTAAAACTTGTTGACAAGGTTATTTCGGCAGGCAAAAGCGTCATAATTATGGTGCCTGAAATTTCCTTAACGCCGCAGACGGTATCTATTTTTACTTCGCGTTATGGAAAGAATATTGCTGTATTTCATAGCGCTATGTCACTCGGACAGAGAATGGACGAGTGGAAGCGTGTTAAAAACGGTGATGCACTTATCGCTATTGGCACACGTTCAGCCATATTTGCACCTAGTGAAAATATAGGACTTATTATAATGGATGAGGAGCAGGAGCATACCTACAAATCCGAACAGTCACCACGTTTTCATACAAGAGATATTGCTCGTTTCAGGGCTAAATATCATAACGCATTATTTGTTATGGCATCCGCTACACCATCGGTTGAAACCTATACCTCTGCGCTAAACGGCAAGTATAAATTATTTACTATTAAAAATCGCTACGGTAATGCTAAATTGCCTGAGACAAGTATTGTCGATATGCGCAACGAAATACAGTCTGGCAATAGTGGCGTAATTAGCGGTGAACTTTATAATGAAATTGATGCTGCTTTAAGTTGCTCGAATCAAGCAATAGTATTACTTAATCGCCGTGGGCATAATACTTATATATCATGTATGGCTTGCGGTAGCGCATTAACCTGTCCTAACTGTAGCGTTTCGCTCACGTATCATTCGGCTAATCGCAGGGTTATGTGTCATTATTGCGGATATAGTCAACCCGTAACCGATAAATGCCCTGAGTGTGGGGAATCACATATGAAGTTTTTGGGTGCAGGTACGCAAAAAGTTGAAGAAGAGCTGCAAATGCTATTTCCAAATGCCAGAATTTTGCGTATTGATGCTGATAGCACTACGTCGAAAGATTCATATTCAAAATATCTTACCGATTTTGCACAGGGTAAATACGATATAATGCTTGGCACCCAGATGGTTGCAAAGGGTCTTGATTTTCCTAACGTTACGGTCGTTGGCGTAATTGGCGCTGATAGAGCCGAAAACCAAGAAGATTATAAAAGTGCCGAACGCACCTTTTCACTACTTACTCAAGTGGTCGGCAGGGCAGGCAGAGGCGATAAAAACGGTAAGGCTATTATACAATCCTTAAATCCCGATAATAATATTATTTATTTGGCACAAAAGCAAGACTATGAGGCGTTCTATGATAGTGAAATAAAAATACGTCAGATTATGACCTATCCGCCGTATTGTGATATTGTGTGTATAAGTGTTCAGTCACCTTCGCAAAACACCTCACATGAAGTCTCAAGGCAAATTTTAGGACGTATAAAAGATTTAGTTGGCGATGAATATGCCGATACTAAACTTATCATATTAGGACCGACCGCTGCAATAATGCCTAAAATTAATAATAAGTATAAATACAAATTGCTTATTAAGTGTAAAAACAGTAAGCGTGTACGATCACTTATTAAAAAAGCAACCGAAATTAACCTACCTAGGTGCACATCAATTACAATTGATATTAACCCTGAATCAATTATTTAGGAGAATAAAATGGCTATCCGAAATATTATAAAATACGGTGACGATGCACTTCGCAAAGTATCACGTACCGTACTGAATTTTGATGAACGTCTTGCGCAGACACTTGATGATATGCGCGATACAATGTATGCTGCTGATGGTTGTGGACTTGCCGCACCACAGATAGGTGTGCTTAGAAGATATTGTATAGTTGACGTTGGCGACGGACTTATTGAACTTGTTAATCCCGTTATTATTGAAAAAAGCGGTGTTCAAAATGAAGATGAGGGTTGCCTTTCCATACCCGGTAACTATAAAACTACCGTACGTCCCATGCGTGTGACAGTACGCGCCCAAGACCGTCACGGGAATACCTTTACGGTTTCAGGTGAGGGACTAAAGGCACGCGCATTCTGTCACGAAATTGACCACTTGGACGGTGTATTATTTATTGACCGTGCAATAGGAGAGAAAAAATAATGAGAATTGTTTTTATGGGTACTCCCGATATCGCCGCTGCTTCGCTTAAAGCACTTATAGCGGCAGGACACGATATCGTCGGTGTGTTTACTCAACCCGATAAACCGGTCGGTCGCAAGCAAATTTTAACTGCACCGCCTGTTAAGGTGTGTGCCGAAGAAAATGGCATACCGGTATACCAACCTGCATCGGTTCGTAGTGGCGATGCTTTACAAACACTAAAAGATTTAGCGCCCGAAATAATAGTTGTAGTAGCATACGGTAAGATTTTACCTAATGAAATATTAACCCTACCCAAGTACGGTTGTGTTAATGCCCATGCATCACTTTTACCTAAATACCGAGGCGCCTCACCGATACAGTGGTGTATCGTTTGCGGTGAAAAAACAACGGGCGTTACCACAATGCTTATGGATGAAGGTATGGATACGGGCGATATGCTTGAAACCGTTACCGTCAACATTGGGGACGATGAAACAAGTGAACAACTTTTTGAGCGTTTAACCGATGAAGCCGCTAAACTTGTTTGTTCAACTGTAGATAAACTTGCAAAGGGTGAGATTACACCCGTTAAACAAAACGAGGCAGAGGCTACTTATGCGCCTATAATCAAAAAGGAAATGGCGCAAATAGATTTTAATAAAACCGCAAGTGAAATTCACAATTTAGTTCGCGGTCTTTACGGATGGCCAACGGCATATTTTATGCTTGAAGGCAAACGTGTAAAGGTCTTTAAAACCGAAGTTTTAACAGTGACGGATAAAGCACCTTCAACCGTTATTAAGAGTGATAATGAATTTGTTGTGGCTTGTGGTGATAACACCGCAATTAAATTTATAGAATTGCAACCCGAAGGCTCTAAACGTATGGAAGCAAAACAGTGGTTGCTTGGTAAAAAAATAGAAATTAACAGTCTTATAAAATAAAGGGGTGTGTATGTTGGCAAATGCAAGGCGTATGGCTGTTGAGGCTTTGTTAAAGGTAAATAACGATAATGCATATTCCAACATAACACTTAATAATTTACTAAAAAAAAGTGATGCGTCGGATAATGATAAAGCATTGGCAACGGCACTTTTCTATGGTGTGCTTGACCGACGTATTACACTTGATTACGTACTTGACAGTCTTACTAAAACACCATTTAAAAAGGTGAATTTCTTTACTGCCGAAGTAATGCGTGTAGGTCTTTACCAAATAATGTATATGGACCGCATACCAAATTCTGCCGCCGTTGATGAAGCTGTTAAGTTGATTAAAAAATCAAAAGAGCATCGCAATTCAGGGTTCGTCAATGCTGTGTTGCGCGCGGCAATTCGTGCAGAAAAATTATTGCCTGACGGGGACACTCCAAAAGAACTCAGCGTAATATACTCCTGTCCCGAATGGATAGTCAATGAATTTATTAAAGATTATGGTAAAGAACAGACCATTTTACTTTTAAATGAGTTTTTAAAACCATCATCAATCCACCTAAGAGTAAACACCACTAAAATTACACCCAATGAGGTTGTAGAACTTTTAAAAGAAAAGGGTATAGAAGCGGTTTTAGATGAGCCGTATGGTGCAGTAACTCTAAAAGTTGGCGCAAATATTGAAAAAATGTCACTTTATAAAAAGGGATATTTTTACGTGCAAGATTTAAGTTCGCAAAAGGCTGTTTCAATATTGGCACCCAAATCAGATGAACGTGTACTAGATATGTGTGCTGCACCCGGTGGTAAAACCTTCTCAATGGCATGTTACATGCAAAATAAGGGCGAAATCGTTTCGTGCGATATACATCCGCATCGTGTTGAACTTATAAAAAATTCGGCAACACGTTTAGGTCTTAACATTGTAAATCCAAAAGTTAATGATGCTACTAAATATAATGCCGATTTTGGCAAATTCGATGCCATACTTTGCGACGTGCCTTGCTCCGGGTTTGGTATTATAGGCCGTAAACCCGACATAAAATATAAAGAGATAGATGATTTTAACGAACTTGAAGGTTTACAGTATTCTATTTTGAATAATGCGGTAAATTATCTAAATGAAACAGGGCGAATTTTATATTCAACCTGTACGCTTCGTAAATCAGAAAATGAGCAGATTGTAAATAAGTTTTTAGAAGAACATAATGATTTTGAATTAAAGTATATCCATACCTTTTTGCCGCATATAGACGGCACAGATGGATTTTTCACAGCACTTTTGCAAAAGAGGTGATATCTTGTCAAAAATAGATATTAAATCTATGACCATACCCGAAATCAAAGAGTTTTTAACGACTCTCGGTGAGCCGTCTTATCGTGCAAATCAGATTTTTTCGTGGCTTCAATCGGGTGTTGTTAGTTTTGATGAGATGACCAATTTATCAAAGTCGCTTCGCGCAAAATTAGATGAGCAGTGCTACATAGCCGACGTAAAGATTGTTAAAAGGCTTGAATCGGAGATTGACGGCACTGTTAAATATCTGTATGAACTACACGATGGTGAACTGATTGAATCGGTTTTTATGAAATATAAACACGGTTACACTGTATGTATTTCTACTCAGGTAGGCTGCCGTATGGGTTGCAGTTTTTGTGCATCGGGTATTGACGGACTTTTTAGAAACTTAACCGCTTCTGAAATGCTTTCGCAGGTTATGATGGCCGGCAGAGATAATGGTGTTAGAATTTCAAACGTAGTTATGATGGGCATGGGAGAACCGCTTGATAATTTTGATAATTCGGTGCGTTTTTTACAACTTGTATCAAGTGAGGAAGGACTTAATATAGGGCTTAGACATATTTCACTTTCGACGTCAGGCCTTGTAAGCGGTATCCTAAAACTTGCCGAATATAATTACCCAATAACACTATCTGTATCATTACACGCGCCAAACGATAAAATACGTTCATCAATGATGAAGATAAATAATAAATGGAACATAGAAGAATTACTTAATGCTTGCAAATATTACCAAAGTATTACGGGCAGACGAATTTCTTTCGAATATGCAATGATAAACGGGGTAAATGATTCACTCGATAATGCCGATGAATTGGCAAGAAAAATTAAGGGAATTATGAGTCATGTTAATTTAATTCCTGTAAATCCCGTAGAGGAAAACAACTATAAAAAAACCAATGATAATGCTATAAAGGCATTTGTTTCGCGACTTGAAAGTAAAGGTATTACTGCAACTGTCAGACGTACTTTGGGCGCGGATATAAACGCTTCTTGCGGACAACTTCGCAGAGGCACAGTAAAGGAGGCAGATTAAATGCAAATTTACGGTAAAAGTGACGTGGGTATGATGCGTATCTGCAATCAAGATGCGTTTTGTGTGCTTGAACTGCCCAATAATGCCGCACTCAGTATTTTATGTGACGGTATGGGTGGTGCCAAGGCAGGCAATATCGCAAGTAAGATTGCAACCGATACAATAAAAGATTATGTTATTAAATCCTACTCGCCACAGATGACGTCATTATCTATTGAAAATCTTTTAAGAGGTGCCATTGATACCGCCAATGATGAGGTTTATGACAAGGCAAATTCTTGTGAAGATTATAGAGGTATGGGTACGACGGTTGTTTTAACTCTTGTTAAAGACGGTACGGCACATATTCTGCACGTAGGCGACAGCCGTGCTTATTTAATAACCGAAAATGCTATTAAACAAATAACGCGCGATCATTCAATTGTCCAAGATATGATTGATAGTGGTAAAATTACTGAGCAAGAAGCCAAAACTCACCCGAAGAAGAATGTTATTACAAGGGCTGTCGGAATTTTATCACATATTGACAGTGAGTATAATCAGGTAGACCTTAATGGTGGTATTCTTTTAAGTTGTACCGATGGACTAAGCGGAATGCTTAGTTCTGATAAAATTAAGGAAATTACACTTGTAAATAAATTAGATGAAGTGCCCGATATGTTAATAGTTGCCGCAAATAATTTGCATAGCAACGATAATGTTACCGTTACGGTGGTAGCAGAATAATTATCGGAAAAACTGTAGAAACGGAAAGGTGCTTTATGGATAGATTTTTAGGTAAAAGACTCGATGGTCGATATGAGATTCGAGAAATACTCGGCATTGGCGGTATGGCAGTTGTTTATAAAGCCTATGATAATGTTGAAGATCGAATTGTAGCTATTAAAATTCTTAAACAGGAGTTTGCTACCAGTGAAGAATTTTTACGTCGATTTAAAAATGAATCAAGGGCTATTTCATTACTTTCGCATCCGAATATCGTTAAGATATTTGACGTTAGTTTCGGCGATTTAATTCAATATATCGTAATGGAACATATTGAGGGTATAACCCTTAAAGAGTATATTGAGAGGGAAGGAAGCCTATCGTGGAAACAGGCTGTGCATTTCAGTGTGCAGATTTTGCGCGGACTTCAGCATGCCCATGATAGAGGTATAGTTCACCGTGACGTAAAACCCCAAAATATTATGGTTTTGTTTGATGGCACTATAAAGGTTACCGATTTTGGTATTGCACGTTTTTCACGAAGCGAACAAACCACAATTACCGATAAGGCTATAGGATCAGTTCACTACATTAGTCCTGAGCAGGCACGTGGCGATGTGACCGATGAAAAGACCGATATATATTCAGTTGGCGTTATGCTTTATGAAATGCTTACGGGTCAGTTGCCGTTTCAGGCAGATAATGCTGTATCGGTTGCAATTATGCAACTTCAGCGTGAACCAAAGATGCCTACTGAACTAAACGGTTCAATTCCGATCGGTGTTGAGCAAATTACTTTGCGTGCAATGCAGAAGGATACCGCTCATCGTTATAAGTCGTCTTCAGAAATGCTATGTGATCTTGAAAAATTTAAGAAGGACCCCGCGGTTACTTTTGATTACGCCTATTATGTAGATGATTCACCAACTAAGTTTGTAGAACCCACTGTTGTTGAAGAACCACAGGAAGTGGAGAAAAAATCAAAATCATTGCCTATTCTTGCAGGTATAGCCACAACCTTTGTAGTTGTAATTGTCGCTGCTGTAGTTTTTGTAGCAAATGGATTTTTGAGCCACACAGGCGATGAGATTGCTTGCCCAACGCTCATTGGTCAAAACTATGAAACGGTTTATAATAATAAAGAACTTAATGATCAGTTTGAAATTATTTATAAGTGGGACTACAACTCTGAATATGATTATGGTCATATTTATCAACAGTCGAAAGCACCAGGCAAGAAACTTAAAGCAGGTGCAACTATTGTTGTGTATGTGAGTATGGATGACGCTAAGAAGACTATTCCTGACGTTAAGGGCGATACTGAAGTTAATGCAAAGAGAATTCTTGAAACACAAGGTTTTAAGGTGGTTGTTAAAGAGCAGTCTGATGAAATTATTGCGGCAGGTCTTGCTGTTGGTACGTCGCCATCTGTCGGAAAAGGTGCTCCTGAAGGCTCAACTGTAACCCTATATGTTAGTACGGGTCCCGCGACGGTATTCTTACCAATGCCAAATCTTGTTGGTCTTAAACTTGATGATGCTAAAAAACTAATTACAAAAAGCGGACTTGTTATAGGTGAGATTGTCTATGAAGATAATACTAATGGCAAAAAAATACCTAAAGATACAGTAATTACTCAAGATCCAACTTACGAGAAGGGTAAGCAGGTCGGTAAAGCTTCTAAGGTTAATTTAGTGGTGTCTACGGGAGAACAAGCATATTTTTCTGACGTTACCGTAAACATTACAAAGGGTGTAACTCAGATTTCGCTTTGGATAGATGGTCAGGTATATCAAGAATCATCTGATATAAGTGAAAATTCGGGTCAATATACCTTTAAAAAGGTTACATCAAGATCTAAAGAGGTTACTGCAATTTTAAAGGTTAAAACCGCTAACACTACAGATTATGTTGAATATCAGCATATTAAAATTGATTTAACTACCGGTAATGTTACAGTTACTAAAACTCTAACAGTCAGTTAAGCAAACACAAATAATCCTTTATCTGCCTAAAATGGCATAAAACACAGCAAATCCTGTCGGATTTGCGAGTATTTTAACAATGCAAATACGAAAATCTTACCTTTAAAATCAGGTTCGGATTATTTGTGTTTGTTTTAGGGGAATTTATGCAGGGTATTATTATTAAAGCAATTTCCGGCTTTTATTACGTTAAAACTCTAGACAATAATATAATCGAATGTAAAGCTAAAGGTGCCTTCAGAAATGAGGGCATTTCCCCTTTAGTTGGTGATAGGGTGGAGTTCGATTTTAAGGACGATGATTTACATGGTATTTTAAAAGACGTTCTTACACGCAAAAACTCTCTTTACCGTCCACCCGTTGCTAACGTTGATAAGGTTTTTATTGTTTCGGCGCATAGCAAGCCGTCACCCAATACACTCATTATTGATACTGTTATATCTATTTGTGAATATAATAATATAAAACCCATAATAGTTTTTAATAAAAGTGATTTAGGAGATTTTGACGAGCTTACTGATATATATACAATGGCTGGATATAAGGTGATTGTAACATCTGTAACTAATGGCGACGGAATAAAAGAGATAGAAAAAGAACTTGACAGCGGTATATCGGTATTTACAGGAAATTCGGGCGTTGGTAAGTCAAGTATTTTAAATTCAATTATTCCTGAGTTGCAACTTAAAACAGGTGAAATAAGTGAAAAGTTAGGACGCGGCAAGCACACCACACGTCATGCGCAATTGTATGAAAGTGGTTTTGGCGGTTGCGTTGCCGACACACCGGGTTTTGCTACGGTTGAAGTTGATAAAACGGATTATTCATTTAAAGAAAATCTCGAAAATCTTTTTATTGAGTTTAACGATTATTTGGGCAAGTGTCGTTTTGCGGGTTGCTCACACACAGGTGAAAGTGGTTGTGCCGTTTGTGAAGCGGTTAATAATGGCAAAATTGGTGTTACTCGTTTTGAAAGTTATAAAATGATTTATAATGAACTTAAAGATATAAAAAAGTGGCAAATAAAAAAATAGTAACAAAAATTTCATAAACATAATATACTGTATTAACCGAGAGTTTTCTGTTGGAGGTACAGTATGAGAAGAAGATGCGTAAAGAACAAACCCAATAAATATATTCTCCTTGTTGCTTTTGGTTTGGGATTGTTATTGGCATCCTTCTGTTCTCCTCAATTTTTAGTGGTTATACTGTCTTTGACGGTAATTATACTCGGCATAATTTGTTACAGACATTAACGGAGGCAGAGTTATGAAAGTTGTTCTTTTCAAAAGCCCTAAGTTTTTAAGCGGTATTTTAAGAGTTGTGTTTGGTATAAAAAAAGAAAGTTTATAGTTACATAAAGAGCGGTTAAAACCGCTCTTTTTTTGCATAAAAAATACCACTCACGAATATATATTTAACAAAAAGCTATTAAGGAGAAAGAATTATGGATTTGAAGGTTTTAAGACAAGATGTTTGTCAAAATAAAACGGTTTTTAATCGATCGGCCGAGCAAAGCATCGATATTGATTTTGTATTGCCTGATTATTATCCTAGCGTAAATAAGGTACTTAAATGCAAAACAATGCCAAGAATAACCGCATGCGCCATTAACGGACAGACCTTAACCTGTGAAGGTACTCTAAATGTGTTGCTAATGTACGTATCGAGCGAAAATGAGGTCTGTTCTTATGAACATATTTTGAATTTCACCAAAACTTTTGAATTAGATAATGATTATTCTGATTGTATACCGCGTTGTCACGCACAAGAGGAATATATGAATTGCCGCCTTGTTAATGAACGTAAGTTTGAATTGCATGGTGCATTAGGTATTTCTGCAAAGATACGAAAAAAACATACCGAAAAGGTGATTTGTGATATTGATGGCGGTAATATGGTGGTTAATAGGGGCATAACACCTGCAACCAGCCTTATCGGTATGGCAGAAAAATATATGAATATTGAAGAAGATTTGGAACTCGGTGCAGGTCAACCGTCGATTAGGTATTTGCTTAGATACGATGCAAAAGCATTTAATGTTGATTGCAAAATAATAAGTGGTAAAATTGTGGCAAAGGGCGAAATGACTGTTATGGTGCTTTATTGTTCACAAGAAAACAACATACCACAAACTTTGCGTAGTTCAATTCCGTTTAGCCAAATAATTGATATTGAATCACTTAACGAAGAGTGTGAATGTGAATGTTGCGTTGACATAGCCGGTCTTGAAATTAAGCCTAGAACATCTATAACGGGTGAAACACGCAATTTAACTGTATGCGCTAAACTGCGTTTTACCGCCAATGCTACCTGTAATAATGACGTACCAATAATATTCGATGCGTTCTCAACAAAATATAATTCAGATATAACACGTAATGATATGACGTTTGAGAAAATTCTAAAAAATATTAACGATAAATTTATTAACAAAAGCAATATAGATCTTAACGTAACAGGTGTAAATTCTGTTATAGATCTTTGGTGTGAACCAAGCGTCAACTCTTGTGTTTTAAAAGATGAGGAAATAAGAACTAATGGCGAAATAAGGGTATGCATGATTATTAATGATAAGGATGATAACCCAAATTATCTTGAACGTAGTTTTGAATTTGAATATACATATCCTTTCAAAAATGGTAGTGAAAACGTAAGTTGTACCGCTAAGGCTGCTATTAGTAAAACTAGTTTCACAATACTCAACAACAACTGCTTAGAGGTTACTGCCGAAACAGCAATTACGATTACTGCGGTAAATAAAATTAAGGTTTCATTGGTTACTGATGCAAAAATTAATGAGGACGCAAAAAAAGAAGTCTGCCACGACTGTGCGATGATAATTTACTATGCGAACGAGGGTGAAATGGTGTGGGATATTGCCAGAAAATATAATAGTTCGCCAGATGAGATTTCAGAAATCAACTCAATAGAAGGTAATAGTATTTGTGAAACAAAGCCCCTTCTTATTCCTATAAAATAAAAATTTTAAAAAATTTAAAATTTTGATTGACAACGCCGATAATTAATGATATAATCGTTAGCGTTGTATGCGAGTGTGCTGGAATTGGCAGACAGGCACGTTTGAGGGGCGTGTGCTCATGGCGTACGGGTTCAAGTCCCGTCACTCGCACCAAAATAACAAGGCAGACCAAATGGTATGCCTTGTTATTTTTTTGTTTATAGTTGACGGGACTTGAAGCCTAAGAGGGTTTTGGCGTTAAGAAAAACAGTCCGGTGGACTGTTTTTTAGCTGAAAGGTGTGAAGTCGGGTACCGAACACGAAGTGTTGGGTCGACAAGCATGGCGGATTTGCACGCAAAGCCGCGTGACGTCACTCGCACACATTACAGAACAAATCATCCGTTTGTTTGTATTTTTTTATTTTATAAAAAAAGTCTAGATTTTTATGGTAATATATAGTATTATATATTTGATATATTAGGAGGTGGCAGAATGGCTACTTATTATTTAGCAATTGATATAGGTGCTTCCAGCGGTCGCCACATCTTAGGTAGTCTTGAAAACGGTAAAATTGTAACCGAAGAAATTTATCGTTTTACTAACGGACTTAATAAGATTGATGGACATTTATGTTGGGACATTGAAAACCTTAAAAACGAGGTTATCAACGGAATTAAAAAGTGTAGTGAAATTGGTAAAATTCCCGCCACAATAGGTATTGATACCTGGGGCGTTGACTTTGCTTTGCTTGATGAAAACGATGAACTTATTGGTAACGTTGTAGGTTACAGAGATTCGCGAACAAACGGTATGGACAAAGAGGTTGGCGAGTTTTATAGCGAAGAAGAACTTTACGCAGTTTCGGGTATTCAAAAGCAGAAATACAATACCATTTATCAGTTAATGGCTCTTAAAAAGCAGAATCCTGAACAACTCGAAAAGGCACAGGCTTTGCTTTTAGTACCTGAGTATTTAACCTTTATACTTACAGGTACAAAGAATGCCGAATATACTAACTGTACTACAATGCAGTTGGTTGACCCTGAAACCAACGATTGGAATTACGAACTTATTGATAAACTCGGTTATCCGAGAAGAATATTCCAAAAGATGTGCAAACCCGGTACAGTTGCCGGACCTCTAAAAGCAGATATTGCTGAGAAGGTTGGCTTTAATTCAACCGTTATTTTGCCCGCAACACACGATACAGGCTCTGCTGTTGTAGCGGTTCCGGTTGAGCACGATACGGCACTTTACATAAGCTCGGGTACATGGTCATTACTTGGCACCGAAATTATGACGGCTAACTGTTCTGAACTTAGTCGTCAGGCAAATCTTACTAATGAAGGCGGCTATGATTATCGCTTCCGTTACCTTAAAAACATAATGGGACTTTGGATGCTACAATCGGTTAAAAAGGAATGGGACAATAAATATTCCTTTGATGATATTTGTAAACAGGCAATGGCGGCCGATATTAAGTCTATTGTTAATTGTCAAGACGATATGTTTTTGGCACCCGATAGTATGATTGAGGCTGTTAAAAAGGCTTGTGCAGAGTCGGGACAACAGATACCTGAAACGGTTGGTGAGATTGCGGCGGTTATTTATAATAGCCTTGCAGTTTGCTATAAAAATGCTTGTGAAGAGATTGAATCGCTAACGGGCACTAAGTATGATACCATACATATTGTCGGCGGTGGTTCAAAGGACGAGTATTTAAATAGCCTTACCGCTAAATTTACAGGTAAAACTGTAATTGCAGGTCCTTCTGAAGCAACTGCTATCGGTAACCTCGCAGTGCAGATGATTGCCAACGGCGACTTTGCCGACCTAAAGGCTGCAAGACGCTGTATTGCTCAATCAAGTAAACTTACAAGATTTGAAAACAAATAATTTAAAGGAGATATAAAGATGTCATATACAGAAGCAAAAAATAAATATGCCGCTTTAGGCATAGATACCGATAAGGCCATTGAGGCACTTAAAAACGTAGCAATTTCTATGCATTGTTGGCAGGGTGACGACGTAATCGGCTTTGATACCGCGGGTGACCTTACAGGTGGTATTCAGGCTACAGGTAATTATCCCGGTCGTGCTACCACACCCGAAGAACTTATGGCCGATATTGAAAAGGCGCTTTCTTTAATTCCGGGCAGTCATAAAATCAATTTGCACGCTTGCTATGCTATTTTTGAAGAAGGCGAGTGGGCTGACCGTGATGCTTTAGAGCCCAAGCACTTTAAAAAGTGGGTTGAGTTTGCTAAAAAGAACAATGTTGGCCTTGACTTTAATCCGACCTGTTTCTCACACCCCAAGGCAGACGGTATGACCCTTTCACATCCTAATAAGGAAATTCGCGATTTCTGGATTAAGCACTGCATTGCATCTATAAGAATTTCAGAGTATTTTGCCGAAGAACTTGGCAGACCTACCGTTATGAACATTTGGATACCCGATGGTCTTAAAGATATTCCTGCCGACCGCTTGGCTCCTCGTGCACGTCTTAAAGATTCACTTGATAAGATTTTTGCAACCGAGTATGACAAAAACAAGGTAATCGTAACACTTGAATCAAAGGTTTTTGGTATTGGTGTTGAGTCCTACACAGTAGGTTCAAGCGAATTCTACATCAGTTATTCTTCAAAGAACAATATCACTCCTTTAATGGATAATGGACATTATCATCCAACCGAGTTTGTTTCGGATAAGATTTCTTCAATGCTTCTCTTTAACGAAAAGGTTGCACTTCATGTTTCACGTCCTGTTCGTTGGGATAGTGACCACGTTGTTTTATTTGATGATGAAACAAGAGAGATTATGAAGGAAATAGTACGCAATGATGCACTAAGTAGAGTTCTTATTGCGCTTGACTTCTTTGATGCTTCTATCAACCGTATTGCCGCTTGGGTAATCGGTATGCGCAATGCACAAAAGGCATTACTTTACGCTTTGTTATCACCTAATGCTGCACTTGCTAAAATGCAGGATGAGGGTGACTACACCTCACTTATGGCTGTGCAGGAGCAGGTTAAAACCTATCCGCTTGGCGATGTTTGGGATGAGTTCTGTAAACAGATGGGTGTTCCGAGTGATGCAGAATGGTTAAGCATTGTAAGGGAATATGAAAAAGACGTTTTATTAAAGAGATAAATTAAAAGCAGTCCAAACGGACTGCTTTTAATATTTTTGTGAATTTAAGCATAGTATTATATAAAAACAAAAAAGGTGCTGGAATAATGGAAATTTTCAAATGGTGTATATGGATATTTTTGGCAGTGTACATAATTTTTTATATATGCTTTTTTCTAAAAATCCAAAACAAAAGACGTTTCTTAATGATAAATACGGCAATTTCGCTTGCAGTTTTTGCAATAATTAACCTTACTTCTTTTGCTACTGGCATTAAAATCCCTATAAATGAGTGTACTGTAATTGGGACTTTGATAGGAAATTTGCCCGCAATAGGACTTTTTGCGTGCTTAAGATATATTTTTCTACTTTAAATTAAACTCACCTTATGATAAAATATTCATGAGGTGAGTTTTATGTTACAGTTTATTTACGGCAGAGCCGCAACGGGTAAAACCTATACTGTATTTGAACACATAAAAAATGACGTTCAAATGGGTAAAGACGTTGTACTGCTTGTACCTGAACAGTTTACATTTGAGAGTGAACGCACATTGCTTCATACTTTGGGTGATAGGTCATCGACCGACGTGTCGGTGCTTAGTTTCACGCGCCTTTATGATGAGGTCTGCCGCAAGGTAGGTGGACGTGTTGCCGACGTAATTACCGAGTTTGACCGCGTACTATTAGTTTCACGTGCTATAAATTCGGTTTGTGACAACTTAAAATTATGGTCAAGATATAAAAGCTCACCGAGATTTGCCAAGACATTGGCAGAAACCATTACCGAACTTAAGACATTTGCGGTTTCACCGAAGGAATTATCTGACGTTGCCGACAAACTTACCGAAAATTATCTTAAAAATAAATTGAATGATTTAGCACTTATTTACGGCGCATATAACGCACTGCTCGGCAATCAGTTTTTAGACCCGGCAGACAGTATCAGCCGCCTTAACGATAGTTTGCATACATACCGATATTTTGAAAATAAAACGGTATATATTGACTCGTTTAAAAACTTTACAGGTGGGCAGTATAAGATAATTGAACGCATTTTGTCACAGGCAAATGACGTTATTTGTTGCCTTACTACAGACCAACTTAAGAGTGATAAAAACGATATATTCTATAACGTAAGAAAAACTGCCGATAAGATTAAAAGGCTTGCAGATAAACATAGATGTCAGGTTGCCGATTCATTAAAATTACAAGAGCAACATTATAGTAACGACGAATTATGTGCCGTTGAAAAGGCGCTTTTAAATATTGAAAATGATTTACCTCAAACACCTACCGAGTTTGTTACTCTGTGCAAATGTAATTCAAACTACGATGAGGCAAATTTTGCCGCACAAACTATAAGACGTCTTGTAAGAACAAAAGGGTATAGGTATCGCGATTTTGTTATAATCTGCCGTGATGCTGAGAAGTATCAAAAGTCGGTCCTTCGTGCCTGTCAAGTAAACGGTGTATTTTGTTTTTCTGATAAGCGAAAACCCATTACATATATGCCGCTAACTGTTTTTATTGATTCTTTGATTTCAGTTTCGGTATCTTTTTCTACCGAAAATATTTTAAGTTTTCTAAAAACCGGTTTGGTGCTTGAAAATAGTGATGATGTTTTTGAAATAAGTAACTATATTTATTTGTGGAATATAAACGGCGCGCAGTGGCGTGAGGTTTGGAATATGAACCCTAAAGAGTTTAGCGCCGTTAAAGATTACCAAAAACAAGAGATTGAAAAAACATTAATAAATATTAACACAATACGAAGTAAAACCGTTTCAATCCTTGAAAGCTTTTTAAAATCCTTTAAGGGCACTCCCACCGATATGGCAAGGGCAATCCTTGAGTGTTTGAATAAATGTAACGTAGCCGATAAATTAAAACATTATGCCGATGAATTGACCAATGGCGGAATGTTAACCGAGGCTGACGATATTAGACAGTCTTGGGACGTTGTTATGCAGATTTTTGATGGCATTGTTAAATGTTTGCCCGAAAAGGAAATAACATCAAAAGAGTTTATTGATGCGTGGAGATTGGCGGTTAATTATGCAACTATCGGTAATATTCCACAAATGCTTGATGAAGTTACATTCGGTTCGGCTGACCGTATTAAACCGTCAAGGCCCAAAGTTGCCTTTGTTTTAGGTTTAAATCAAAATGAATTTCCTAAAATTATTTCGTCAAACGGTATTTTTGCTGATAGTGAAAGGCAACGCCTTATTGATAGTGGTATTGAACTTAGTGGTACGGGCTTTACCGCAGTTGTTGATGAAGATTACCTTGCCTACACATCACTTTGTTGTGCAAGCGAACGTCTTTATTTATCATATTCATTAAGCGGCGTCGACGGAAAAGCAAACGAGCCCTCAATCATTGTCGATAATCTGGTTGCCGCTATACCGAATTTAAAAGTTGTAGACTATAGTAAATTAAGTCTAGAGGAATCGATTCCCGAAACGGTTAATTCTGCCGAAATTAAAATGTGTAGTGAATATCGCAACAACCCTGTATTTTCAAAAACCATTGAATATGCACTTAAGGATATAAGCGATATTTCTATTGAAAGTTACATTAGCACAAGTGATAAAACGTGCTCACTTATATCAGATGAAAATGCCAAAAAATTATTTGGCAAAAACGTCTTTATGTCGGCAACACAGTTTGATACCTATCATCGTTGCCGTTTTTCATACTTTTGCAAATACGGTTTAAAACTTAAAAAGATACAACCTGCACGTTTTGATGCGCTTCAGCGTGGTACAATTGTGCATTACGTTATGCAGCGATTTATCACCGAGCAGGGCGAAAATATCGCTAATTTAAAACGGGATGAAATTGATAAATTAGTTGATATCTATATTAGTGACTATTTATCTGCCATACCGGGTTACTACAGTGTTGAAACTGAACGTCTAAAATTCTTGGTTGGCAAAATAACAGCTATTGTAAGGGACGTAGTTTACCACGTTGTACGCGAGTTTTCACAGTCAGGCTTTAAACCCGCTTATTGCGAGTTAGAGATTGGTGACGGCAAAACGGTTGAAAGCACGCCCGTTAAGGTTGCCGAAGATGCACAGTTTTCAATAATTGGTAGTATTGACCGAGTGGATATGTGGCAGGGTTATTTAAGGGTTATTGATTATAAAACAGGCACTAAAATATTTAAGTTGCCCGATATTCTTTTGGGCCTTAATATGCAGATGCTTATATACTTGTATTCGGTTGCAAGATGTAATAACGCAGACCTAAATTCTTTACTGCCCGCAGGTGTATTATATATGCCCTCTAAACGCGAAAAGGCTGATGAAAAAATGACCATGAACGGCATAATTCTTGAAGACGAAGAAGTAGTGCGCGCCATGGATAAAGAAAATTCAGGTGAATTTGTGCCTAAACTTGAATATACCAAAGAGGGCAAAATCAAGAGCAATTCTTTTGTTTCATCACAAATGTTCGAAGGTATATTTGATTACATTGAAAAACTGCTTAAAGATATGGGCGACTATGTATACGGTGGTTTAATTCAGGCAACACCTACCGACGGTCTTGACAGTGATGCCTGCAAATATTGTGATTATTATGCTGTTTGTTGTATTGAGGACAAGCCGCACATAAAGGCCGAAAAGATGAAGAACGAAGACGTTCTGTTAAGAATTAAAGAGGAGGTGCAGTAATGGCTTTTGAACCAACAAAACCACAATCTAATGCTATTGATGCATCTCCCGGTACACTTGTGTCTGCGGCAGCAGGCTCGGGTAAAACAGCGGTACTTGTTGAAAGGGTAATTAGGAAACTTTGCGGAGAAAATCCTATTGATGCTAATAGATTATTGGTAGTTACCTTTACCGATGCCGCCGCTAAGGAAATGCGCATACGCATTGAAAAGCGACTTAATGATGAGTGTCGTAAATTTCCTGATAACCATTTTCTTGTTAAGCAGAAACTACAACTTAGAAATGCTAAGATATGCACCATAGATTCATTCTGCATTGAACTTGTAAGAGAGAATTTTGACCGCTTGGGAATTAACCCTGATTTTGCCATTGGCGATGAGGGTCAGTTTGTTCTGCTTTCTGAAAATGCATTAAATGAGGTGCTAAATAATAATTTTGAAGCGGCAAGCGAAGAATTTAAACTTTTAACAGAGGCCGTTTCTAATGATTTTGATGAGGGTAATTTAAGAAAATATATTAAGGATATTTACAATTATTCTCAAAATATGCCGTTTCCTGATGAATGGATATACGAGCAGTTAGAGAAATGTTTTAATGATTCTAACATCTACGATAGTTTTGAAAAAACGTTTTTAATAGCCGAAGAAAGAATAGGTAATGCGATTAAAAATATTAGGTTGGCAATATCCGGTCTTGAAAAATTGTCCGAACTATCGGCAGTATACGAGCCGAATTTTGCCGCAATAATTTCTGATTTAGAGATATTGCTTAAAAACTGTAAAAAGCGCGATTTTAATACAGTAGGACTATTGGTATCTACCTTTAAATTACCAAAGTTACCAAGTGTAAGGGGCGCAAATGACATCCCCGAGGTAGTTAGCGCTAAAAATCTAAGGGATGAAGCAAAGGATTTAGTTTTATCTTTAAATAAATTCTTTTATGCCGATTATGATAAGGTGTTTTCACATTCTAAAACCGTAGAATTACTTACTGCTACGCTTTTAAAGTTAACACTTGAGTACTCAGAGCTTTATAACCAAAAGCGTCAAGAAAAAAATATTATGACCTTTTCTGATACCGAGCATTTGGCTTTATCTTTATTGTGCGAATATAAGGACGGTAAGGTAGTTCTCAAAGATATTGCCGAAGAAATAATTAACCGATTTGATGAAGTATTGGTAGACGAATTTCAAGACACCAATAATATGCAGGATATGTTATTCTCGATTTTATCAAATAATGAGAAAAGATTGTTTGTTGTTGGTGACTTAAAGCAAAGTATCTACCGTTTTAGAGGTGCTAATCCTAAAAACTTTAGTGATAAAAAAGATAGGTACGTTAATTTTGATGATGCGGCAGACGGTCAACTCAAAAAGATAGTTCTCGGTAACAACTTCAGAAGTCGAAAGGGAATTTGCGATTTTACGAATTTCTTTTTTGATATAATGATGAATGGAGAAAAAAGCATTCTCAAGTACGATGAAAGCGACCATTTGATTTATTCTGCAAAGTTCCCCGAAAACAATCAAACCGACGTCGAAATTTCCTTTGTTGACCCGTCGGGCGTAGACGTTACCGAAACCGACGTAAAGAATATCGCCGAGTTTATACATAGGTTTATGAGGGACGGCGTAGTTACTGATAAAGAGAGCAAAGAACTTCGTAAACCAAGGTTTAGCGATTTTACGTTATTATTCAGGTCGCTCGCAACCAAGGGCGCAGAATATGCGATGGAACTTGAAAAGTATGGAATACCCGTATCGTATAACCTAGACGGCTATGTAAAAACTACCGAAATTCAAATAATGTTTTCGTTGCTTAAAACTATAGAAAATCCAACAAGAGATGTTGAGTTGGCGGCTACGCTTATGTCACCTGTATTTATGTTTAGTGCGGATGACCTTGCCGAAATCAGACTTACCAAACGAAATGGTAGTTTGATATCTGCAGTAATTGCCAAGGCTAACGACGGCAATAAAAAATGCAGTGAATTTCTTAGCACACTTAACAAATTTTCAAATTTTGCCGCAACCAGTTCAGTATCCGAATTAATTTCACATATATATGACCAAACGGGAATTCTTAACGTAGTAAGCGTTTTAGAATCGGGTGAGGGTAGACGCAGTAATTTGCTTATGCTAAATTCGTTGGCTGCATCTTACGATGAAAATTCTACGGGTAATAATATTTCAAGATTTATTGAGCATATTGAAAAACTTTCCGAAAAAAATATTCGCGGTGCAGGTGTTTCGGCAGGGGATGATTCAATAACACTTATGACAATACATAAGTCTAAGGGCTTACAATTCCCCGTATGTATTATTGCCGATGCCGCGGCACCCTTTAGTCACGCAGATACGTCGGAAAGACTGCTTATTGACGAGAATTTGGGTGTTTCATTTAAATACGAAATAGAAAACGGTGAGGGTGATATATCGCCGTTGCTTCGTGAAGTAATATCCGACAATATAAGTAAAGAGCAGTTGGCAGAGGCATTGCGTTTGTTCTACGTTGCCGTAACAAGAGCCGAGGAAAAACTCTTTATTTCGGTTGTTACCAAGGACGTTGTTCAAAAATTTGAAAATTACGCTGCGCCCTTAACGGTTTCTAAATCGGTAGAAGATTATGCCGACAAAATTTCATACGGCAGTTCGTACGGTAGTTGGTTAATTTCGGCGCTATTGTTACACAAAGCGTCTTTTCCAATACGTACCGAACGTGGAATTTCGGGTGTTTCTCATAATCTGTCGGGAGAAATTGACCTAAAAATTAGCGATTGGACAAGGCTAGACGTCGGTTATGTGTTTGATGATGTAATCACCGATGAAGTAGAACCTAACAAAGAATTGGCACAAAAAATATCTGATGCTATCTCTTACAAATATCCTTATAATTCGCTCAAAAATATTGAGTCAAAGGCATCGGTTACCGAGGTCGCTCACAAGGCCGAGAAGACAGATTATAGTTTTTCGTCAACACCTGCATTTATGTCTAAAATGGGGCTAACATCGGCACAAATAGGAACGGCGACACACCGCTTTATGCAGTTTGCTGATTTTGCTAGAGCAGAAACCGATATTCTTTCAGAGGTCGAGCGACTTTACGAGTGGCAGTTTATTACGCTTAAAGAAAAAGAGGCTATCAATATTGATGCTATACGTAAGTTCTTTGAAAGCGATATTTATTCGCGTCTAAAAAAAGCAAACATTGTTGAACGCGAAATGCGTTTCTTAACCGAAATTTCGGCAGGCGAGTTAAACTTTGATTTATCTGATGAGTTGGCAAACGAAAAAATTGTTGTACAAGGTTCGGTTGACTGTGTATTTGTTGAAGATGACGGAATTGTTGTTGTTGACTTTAAAACCGACCGAATTAAAAATGAGCAAGATTTAAGTTTAGCATATGGTGAGCAACTTAATATTTACGCTAAGGCATGTCAGAAGATTTTCGAGTTGCCGATTAAGCAAAAAATCATCTACTCGTTTGCTTTGAATAAAGAAATTGAACTATAAATAAAAGGAGTGCAATGCACTCCTTTTATTTTATTAGAATTGGTTGAAGTTGTTCGCCGTTGATTGCTGCAAAAATTGTTTCAAGTGTTTTATCAAAATCTGCGATAAGTGAGTTATTTTTGCCGATGGGGTCATCTTGACCGAACGGTACAAAGTAAATGTTTTTAGTGTTTAAAAGTTTACCGATATTAACTGCTGAACCGCCTAGTGCATCATTTGTTGCGATCGCTAATACAACAGGACGATTATTTCGCAGATGCGCCTTAACAGCCATCGTTACCGACGAATCTGTAATGCCGTTTGCGATTTTTGCAATGGTATTACCGGTGCAAGGAGAAACTATAAGAATATCTAAAAGCTTCTTAGGTCCAATAGGTTCTGCACCGGTTATTGTATGAATAATTTGATTTCCGGTAAGTGTTATGACTTTTTCTTTTAGTTCATCCGCCTTGTTAAATCGGTTATCGGTATTATATACAATTTCCGACATTATAGGTACTACATTAATATTATTTTTTGTGAGCTTTTCTATTTGTTTAACAGAATCTGCAATGGTGCAAAAAGAGCCGCACAAAGCATATCCGGCCGTTAATCCATGCATATAAATCTCCTCTTTGATTATATAAGTTTAAGAATGGTTTTAGTGAGTATATCTGCGGCGGTTTTCGGGGATGTTTTGCCCGGTAACCCCGGCGCGTTAATTGTTTTAAGTCCTAATCTCTCTGCAGCGGCAAAATCAATGCCGTAGGGTGCTGATGCGAGTTCAATTATAAGACAATCTTTTTTACAGTTTTTAAGAACCGATTCATCAATTACAAGGGTGTCAACTGTATTAAAGATTATATCATACAGGTGGGCAGATTTTGCAATTTCGTAGGTGTTGATGTAATTATAACCTAGTGAATCAATATACGCAAAATCTACGTCTTTTCGAGCAGATACGGTTACGTTTGCTTTAAGTGCAGATAGTCTGTCGGCCAATATTTTTCCGCACTTTCCGTTTCCCACAACTAAACAATTACTTTTCCAAATGGTGTGGGGCGTGTTTTTTATTGCTAATTCTATTGCTCCTTCTGCGGTTGGTACCGCGTTTAGAAAGGTTAGTTCATCACTTTTTCCATAGTCAATATATTCAATATTAACAAAGTTATAATTGCCACACAAAACCTTTTGGCGTTTAATTTTTTTAACAATTTCGGCAATAAACAATTTATCTTCACTTAATGTGTTATTTACCGTAATTCCGTCTTTGGTAGTGGGGTATGGGAAAATTACACACTCAAACTCGTCAAAATTTATATTTAGTTCATTTCGCTGTGTAATATGCGCGGTAGTATATCCTGCTTTTTTTAGGTTATCGTTTAATATTTTTTGTCGGTTATCTCCGCCAATTATTAATATATTCAATATAATCACCACACAAAAATAACGCGTCATAAAATGCTATACTACATTTTATGACGCGCACTTATTTGGGTTACATATTTTTAATTATGTCGGTTAGTCTTTCTTTAGTATTAAGACTGTTGTCTTTTATTACTTCAAATAAAAGTTTTTCAAGAATTTCACCAATTGCATTTTCACGGAACCCAAGTTCTAAAAGATATGAACCATCAACCGCCAAATGTTTTATAAGATATGCTTCATCATTTTGTACGATTTCTTTTAAATATGTTTCACAGTTGCTGATATCCGCTTGGTAAAAGATTGCAATATAGTTCAAATAATCGTTTAGTTCGCCGTATGATAACTTCCTTAAAATCTGTTTTAATTGTACCTTGTTAGGCTTTTTAGATATGTATTCTGCATATTCTAAATTTGAACAATATTTTTTAAGCGAATTATCGGTTTTAAGCGCTTTGCAAAGGCTTTCGCAATCAACATCACACAATTTACAAAAAGCGTAATAACGCAAATTTTTATTGTTATTAAGTCTGCTTAATAGGGCGGGGGAAGCAATATTTTTAATACCAATATGTTTAAAACCGCCGCCGTTACAAATAAGTGAAATATATTGCGGATTATCGGTAGTTAAAATTTGTATAAGTTCTGAAAAAATACGTTCAGAACTGATGTCTTTTAATAAATTTACGTTATTGTAAATGCCATTAAGTGTGTTTTGTTCAATGTTAAAATCTAATCTTGCGGCAAAACGAACGGCACGTAAAATTCTTAAAGCATCCTCTTTGAAACGGCTGTCGGCGTTCCCGACGGTGCGTATGATTTTATTTTTTAAATCATTTTCACCGCCAAACAGGTCAATAACACCATCTTTTTCATTATATGCCATAGCGTTAATTGTGAAATCTCGGCGTGACAAATCGGCTTCAAGGTTTGATACAAAGTTAACGTCCTTGGGTGAGCGATGATTTATATATTCTCCGTCTTGACGATATGTAGTAACCTCAACGTTATTACCGTCGGCAACAATGGTTACGGTGCCGTGCTTTATACCGGTTTCAATGGTCTTTTCAAATAGGTCGCAAATACCACCGGGCAAGCAGGAAGTTGTTATATCATAATCGTTAGGTGTTTTACCAAGAAGCATATCGCGAACTGAACCGCCCACGACATATGCTTCATGGCAGTTGTTTTCAATTGTATTGATGATGTTTCGTACATATTCGGGTAAAATATACATTTTTTTCCTCTCAAATAAAAATAGTTGTTTATTTTTTTGACGACTTGCAATATAATAGATATGTAAAATCTGTAAGGGGACTATTTATGAAAAGTTTACGCGAAGAAGATAAAATCATTCAAAATGTAAAAAGAGTTCATATGATAGGAATTGGTGGCTCGGGTATGTGTCCACTTGCCGAGATACTTCATTCAAAAGGTTACATCCTAACAGGCTCTGACAATAATATAAGCGATCCGTTAAAAAGGGTAAAGGCGCTAGGTGTTACGGTATACATGGGCCACAGTGCCGAGAATGTCGGTGATGCAGAACTTATTGTATACTCTGCGGCAATCTCTAAAGATAATCCGGAACTTACTTTTGCCGCTGAAAAAGGCATTCCAACGATGGAACGCTCACACCTTCTCGGTGCACTTACCCGTATGTATGATAACGTAATCGGTGTTTGCGGTACACACGGTAAAACTTCTACTACCTCTATGATAACACAAATTTTGTATTTAAACAAGTTAGATCCTACCGCAGTTATAGGTGGCAAACTACCACTTATTAATTCTAATGGTAGAACAGGTCAAACCGAGAATATGGTTTGTGAGGCATGCGAGTTTGTAGATACCTTTTTGCAAATGACACCTGATGTGTCTGTGTTACTTAACATAGACAATGACCACTTGGATTATTTCAAAACAATGGACAATCTGGTGCTATCTTTCCATAAATTTATTGGTATGTCAAAATTAGCCTTTATAAATGGTGACGATGAACTTGCAGTTAAGGCGTCCGTTGGTATTGATGCAAAAATTATTACCTTTGGTTTGAATAAATCAAACGATTACTATGCAGATAATTTAAGACAATCGAAATTCGGTTATGCTTTTGATGTGTTTAAAAACGGCAAAAAACTAGTAAGTATTGTAATGCATATACCCGGTTATCATAACGTAATGAACGGACTCGCGGCAATTGCCGTTGCCGATTATATGGGCGTTGAACCCGAAGGTATTAAAAATGCGCTTGAGCAGTTTACAGGTGCGGGTAGACGTTTTGAGTTTTTAGGGCAATACAACGGCTTTGTACTTGCTGATGACTATGCTCATCATCCTACCGAAATTAAGGCAACCCTTTCGGCCGCTAAGACACTTGATTATAAACGTGTAATTGCGGTGTTCCAACCCTTTACATTTTCAAGAACTGCACTTTTACTTGATGAGTTTATTGAGTCGCTTAAAATTGCCGATAAGGTGATTTTAATGCCGATAATGGGCTCACGAGAAAAGAACACCTACGGAATATCCTCTGAAGATATTGCTTGTAAGTTGCCTGATGCTGTAGTTCGCGAAACCTTCGAATCGGTAGCGGATGAAATTATTACCATCGCAAAAGAAGGCGATTTGGTTATTACCATGGGCGGCGGCGATATTTATAAGGCGGCTCATATTGTACAAGATAAATTAGGATAATAATTAAAAGGCGTACGGTGTACGCCTTTTTTATATATCTTTAACTACTGTAGAAAAGTCAACAAAACCGTTAGTGTCAGAAAATTTGATTGTTGTTAGTCGTGTATCATACGCAAAAACCGTACCATAGTAGGCAATTGGTATTATGTTAGAGTATTTGTAGCAGTTTTCAACGTTTAAGTTTTTAGTGTTGCTTATATTGAGTTTATCCATGTAAGCATCTAAATTTGTCTCATTTATTTCAAATGAATATGCCGCGATGTGATATTTATCCAACGAACTTTTATAAATCACACTACTATTAGATTCGAGTTGGGCTATATTTATATAAGCACCAAGATTTTGTTGCCAATGTCCTGCCACCAATTTTAAAATATCGGTAACTGTATCGTCTCCGCAATAGATCATGGTGCTTTGCGGAAAACGATTGTCAAGTTTTTTAATCTCTGCATCATATAACTTTTTTGCTGTGGTAGGTGAGTAAACGTTAACTTTATTTGTATATTCACCTTTAAACATATCGGGTAAAAGACTATCTGCAAAAGTATAGCTTTCGTTAATATTTTCAAAATCATTTACAGTAAGTAATGAAGAGTGTAAAGCTTGCTTTAAATTGCGAGAATATCCGTTGCCAAGGGATAAAAGTAAAACCTTATTCTGCATTGATTTTGTTTTAAATCCGTCTTTTTGAGCTATTTTAGTTTGTTCACAGGTAATTTCTGCAATATCAACTGAACTCTTTTTTAATGTTTCAAGGGTGTTATACTCTTTGTTGGCTGAAAAATATACTGCTGAATTTTCAGGAATAAAATCGCCTGTGTAATCTTTATTTTTGAGAATTCGCATAGCGAAATCCTCAGTGTTCCATTTAGTTAGTTTGTATGAACCGTTAGAGATGGTGGTATCAAGCGACATACCATATTTGCCGACCGTTGTGTTGAAAAATTTTTCATTACAGGGCATACAAATTGCAGTAGTAAGCACGTAAAGAAAATCAGGGTCACTTTCTTGCAACTCGATTTTAAGAGTTAAATCGTTTAAGGCAGTAACTCCAAGTGCATTAATGGGAGTATTTGAAGTGTGTATTTTTTTTGCATTTTTAATGCAGTATAGAAGTTGTGCATTTGGTGATTCGGTTTTCGGGTTAATTGCACGGCGCATAGCAAAGACAAAATCATTTGCCGTGACTTTTTCGCCATTACTCCAAAAAGCGTCATCTCTGAGTTTAAAAGTATAGGTCGAATTATTATAAGTATAACTTTCTGCAATACCAAGTTTGATTTTTCCGTCAGTATCCTCGCGAAGTAATCCTTCATAAATATTTCTAACAATCATTAATTCAATAAAACTTGAGGCGGTTTGCGGGTCAAGTGTTTTAGGGCAGTTAATAGCACCATAATATATGATGGCCGATGAGTCGGAACCCGAGCAACCACAAAGTGAAAATATTAAAATTAAAGACAAAATAATTGCAGTAATTTTTTTCATTTTTTTGTTTTCCTTTTAATTTAATTACAAAATTTATTATATGCTAAATGTAACTATATTTCAAGGATAATTTAATGTAAAGAAAAAAACTTGACACACATTCATTTATGTGTTATAATCATGCTGTAAAGTTAAAAACTTTCCGGATGTGAGGTTTTTATGAAAGATTTAAATATTACGATTTTGTTTGATTATTATGGTGAATGTCTCACCGACAAACAACGTGAACTTTTTGATTTTTATTATAATGAAGACTTTTCACTTGCAGAGGTTGCACAAAACGTTGGTATTTCAAGACAGGGTGTAAGAGATTCTGTTAAACGTACCGAACAACAACTTATTGAATTTGAAAATAAACTTCACTTATGTGAAAAGACTGATACGCTAAAGAAAATGGCCAAAGATTTAAAACAAGGCAGTATCAGTCAACAAGAATTATTAAAATATATTGAGAATTTTTAGGAGGCGTTTATATGGCATTTGATAATTTATCAGATAAAATTAGCGCCGTCTTTAAGAAATTGCGTTCTCGAGGTAAGCTTACCGAATCAGATGTTAAGGAGGCTATGCGAGAAGTAAGACTAGCACTTCTTGAAGCCGACGTTAACTATAAAGTTGCCAAAGATTTTACTAATTCCGTTGCCGAAAAATGTATTGGTGCCAATGTAATGGAAAGTCTTACGGCAGTGCAGATGGTTATTAAAATCGTTCGCGATGAATTAACTGCCCTTATGGGTAGCGAACAGGCAAGACTAAAAACTGCTTCAAAAATACCCACTATTATAATGATGTGTGGTTTGCAAGGTTCCGGTAAAACTACACATAGTGGTAAACTTGCTAAGTTTTTAAAGTCGCAAGGTCATAGACCTATGCTCGTAGCGTGTGATATTTACCGTCCCGCCGCAATTGAGCAGTTAAAGGTAGTTGGCGAATCTGCAGGCGTACCCGTTTTCGAAAAGGGTACTCAGGCACCTGAAAAAACAGCGGTTGAGGCCGTTAAAATGGCAAGGGATTACGGTAACGATTACGTAATTCTTGATACCGCAGGTCGTCTACACGTTGACAGCGAACTTATGGAAGAACTTAAGCGCATTATAAAGGCGGTTGAGGTAAATAACATTTTACTTGTTGTAGACTCAATGATAGGTCAAGATGCGGTTAATATTTCAAAATCTTTTAATGAACAACTTGAAATTGACGGTATAATTCTCACAAAACTTGATGGTGATACACGTGGCGGTGCGGCTCTTTCAATTCGTGCCGTTACGGGTAAGCCCATTATGTTTACCGGTGTTGGTGAAAAACTTGACGATCTTGATGAGTTCCATCCTGACCGTATGGCATCGCGTATACTTGGTATGGGTGATATGCTATCCTTCATCGAAAAGGTCGAGAATGAACTTGACGAGCGTAAAGCGGAAGAAACTGCTAAACGTTTGCAGGAAAATAAATTCGATATGAATGATTTGCTTGAGCAGTTTAGGCAAATCAAAAAGATGGGATCAGTTAAAAGTCTTCTTTCGATGATGCCCGGTATGGAACGTCAATTAAGAGACGTAGATATAGATGAGCGACAATTTTTGCGAATAGAAGCAATTATTACCTCTATGACCAAAAAAGAACGGGCTAAACCTGATATATTAAACGCGTCACGCCGAAAGAGAATTGCGGCGGGCTCGGGTACAAGCGTTGAAGACGTTAACAGACTTATAAAACAGTATGAACAAATGAAAAAGATGTTCAAGCAATTTTCGGGCAAAAATGGTAAAAAGGCTATGAGGCGTATGGGAATGCCAAATATGCCCGGTGGATTTGGATTTTAAAAAAGTTTTTTCTTTTTTAAGTTATAAAATTTTTTTGGAGGTGTATTTAAATGGCAGTTAAAATCAGACTTCGTCGTATGGGTGCTAAAAAAGCTCCTTTCTACCGTGTTGTAGTTGCTGATTCAAGATTCCCGAGAGACGGTCGTTTTATCGAAGAAATCGGTTACTATGATTCTACAAAGAATCCGGCAGAGGTTAAAATCGATGCTGACAAAGCAAAGAAATGGATTGCTAACGGTGCTCAACCCACTGATACTGTTAAAGCTTTGCTTAAGAAAAACGGCGTGCTTTAATGTTTAAGTTCAGGAGGAAATTTTAATGGAAGAGCTTCTTATTTCGATTGCTTCCGGACTTGTTGAAAACCCGGATGCAGTTACTGTAACCGCTGATGAGGTTAACGATGAGGGTGTAATTGTTTACCACCTTAAGGTTGCCGAGGCAGATATGGGACGCGTTATTGGCAAGCAGGGTAGAATCGCCAAGGCTATTCGTACTGTTATGCGTGCAGCTGCAAACCGCAACAACGCTAAGGTTGCAGTAGAAATAGACTGATAGCTTATACGGCTGCAACAGCCGTATATTCGAATGAAATTACCCCCAAACTTTTTGGGGGTATTTATATATAGGTGAATTATGAAAAAACAATTTTTAGAAACGGGAAAAATTACGGGCACACACGGTATACGCGGTTTTGTTCGTGTCCAACCGTGGTGTGACAGTGGTGAGTTTTTAAAGAAATTCAAGGTTCTTTACCTTGATAAGAATGGTAATAATGAACTCTCTGTAGAAAAAATTCAACCCAACGGCAACGTAATGATTATCAAATTCAAGGGTATTGATTCAATAGAGCGTGCCGAAACTTTAAGAAACAACATATTATATATTAACCGCGACGATGCACACTTGCCCGAGGGTTCTTACTTTGTACAAGACCTTATCGGTTGCACTGTTTATGATTTTAACAGTAACGAAGTCTTGGGTGTTGTTAGTGATGTAACACAGACGGGTGCTAACGACGTATGGCACGTTAAAAATGAAGATAAAGAATATCTTATACCCGTTATTGACGAAGTAGTGCAGAAGGTTGATGTTGATGCTTCTGAAGTATTTATAACACCTTTAAAGGGGATTTTTGATGATGAGGATTGATATTTTAACACTTTTCCCCGAAATGTGCGAAGCGGTTGTGTCCTCAAGTATTATTGGTAGGGCAGTTGCTTCAAAAAAAGTTGAAATTATTTGTACTAATATTCGCGATTATGCCAATAATAAGCATAATAAGGTTGATGATACGCCTTATGGCGGCGGTATGGGTATGGTTATGTCGGCTGAGCCGATTGATACTGCTTTTGCCAGTCTTTATAATCCCGAAACCGAAGAAAAACCGCATTTAATATATTTGTCACCAAAGGGTAAAAATTTTACACAACAAAAGGCGGTCGAACTTTCTAAAAAAGACCGAATTGTTTTGTTGTGCGGTCATTATGAGGGTGTTGACGAAAGAGTACTTGAAAAAATCGTCGACGAGGAAATTTCAATTGGGGATTACGTATTAACAGGTGGTGAATTGCCTGCACTTGTTGTTGCTGATGCGGTATGCAGGATGTTGCCCGGTGTTTTGGCAGATGACGTATGCTTTACTGAAGAAAGTCATTTTTCGGGTTTGCTTGAATATCCACAGTATACAAAGCCTGCCGTTTGGCAAGATAGAGAAGTGCCACAGGTGCTTCTTTCAGGTCATCATGCCAATATTGAAAAGTGGCGCAGGGAAATGTCACTTAAAACAACCTTTGAAAAAAGACCCGAGTTGTTGAATTCGGCAAAACTTACTGCTACCGAAATTAAATATATTGATGAAATAAGGCAATCAAAACACGATATATAGTGTTTCATGCTGATATTTTACATTTTTTACCATTTGTTTATTGCGAAATGAACAAATAACGACCTAACTTTTTGTATCAGTTTGGCATAAAAATAGAACTTGTTTTACAAATATTGACACTTGATAAGATTTTGCTATAATTTAATTATAATGATAATTTTCATTATTCTATATTTAAGGAGACTGCAATATGTGTGTTAAAGAAGTTGTTGTTCAAAATCAAATAGGTTTACATGCTCGTCCTGCTACTTTCTTCATTCAAAAAGCAAATGAATTTAAGTCCTCTATTTGGGTAGAAAAAGATGAACGTAGAGTTAACGCTAAGAGTCTTCTTGGTGTACTTTCTTTAGGAATCATCGGCGATACCGAAATTAGAATTATCGTTGATGGTGTTGATGAGAGAGAAGCACTTGATGCTTTAATTAAACTTGTAGAGTCAGGTTTTACCGATTAATTTTTACACCGACATCCGTTGTGATGTCGGTGTTTTTATTTTGTGCTTGACATTCATATCCCTTATATAGTATAATATATTTACTTAGTGCAACTCTATGAAAAATGCTCAAAGGAGGGAAATGTATGAGTCAGGTTCGTATTAAGGAAAACGAATCGCTGGATAATGCTCTTAGACGTTTTAAAAGACAAACGGCTAAAGATGGTGTTATACAGGAAGTTCGTAAAAGAGAGCATTATGAAAAGCCCTCTGTGAAGCGCAAAAAGAAGTCGGAAGCAGCACGTAAGCGCAAGTTCCGCTAAGCGATAATTTTAGCTAAGAAAGCGGTTGATTTTTCAACCGCTTTTTTTATTGGTGGTAATATAATGGCATTATTAAAACCGCATTTTAGGTTTAGAAGAATTACCGACATTGAGGTGGATTTTTTAAAAAAGAAAAATATTGATCTACTGCTTCTTGACGTTGATAATACGCTGTCTACTCATCACGGAACTGTTTTGCTTGATGGTTTAACCGATTGGTTAGAAAAAATACAGTCGGCAGGTATACGAGTAATCATTCTTTCCAATTCCAAAAGATGTAGAGTTGAGCCCTTTGCTACAGGTATTGGTCTCGATTATGTTTCTATGGGATTGAAACCATTGCCTTTTGGCTATTTAAAAGCGATTCGGCGTCTTGGCGGTACCAGACGTAATTCTGCAATTATCGGTGACCAACTTTTCACTGATTCATTAGGCGGACATATTGTTGGAATTAAGTCTATAATACTTGAACCGATCGAACGTGAGTCTATGTTTAGTTTTAAGATTCGCCGTTATTTTGAAGATAAACTTTATAAAATGTACAAATTTTAGGAGGGTGTACTGTGTCAGCTATATTTGGCCCTGCGGGTAATTCCATA
Organism: Clostridia bacterium; assembly: GCA_017436255.1. Lineage (GTDB taxonomy): Bacteria > Bacillota > Clostridia > Oscillospirales > Acutalibacteraceae > SIG565. The sequence goes on along the minus strand of JAFSDK010000034.1, from coordinate 13,079 downwards.
AGTTTTACCGCGCTTGGATATAAACATTCTTTACAGGTGCCCGAGTATCTCGAAAAATTCGGTCTTCACGCATTTGAATATCAGTGTGGTCGAGGTGTAAATATTGGACTTGATAAGGCCGCTGCATTTGGTAAACTTGCGGCTGAAAAAGGTATTAAACTTTCATTACATGCTCCTTACTATATTTCGATGTCCTCGGTAGAAGAGGCAAAAAGATTAAATTCAATTAATTACATTTTAAGTAGTGCTAGGGCAGTAAATGCTATGGGTGGAGATAGAATTATTGTTCATACAGGATCGTGCGGTAAAATTTCACGTGAACAGGCGCTCGAACTAGCGCTTGACACAATGCGTTTATCCCTTAAAGCACTTGATGATGAGGGCCTTCCCCATATTAGAGTTTGCCCTGAAACTATGGGTAAAATCAATCAACTAGGAACTCTTGATGAGGTTTTATCTTTGTGTGAATTAGATGAACGATTGATACCATGTATTGATTTTGGGCATCTAAATGCTAGAACACTCGGTGGCTTATCTACATTTGAAGCCTTTGAGGATGTCTTTAATCAGATTGAGAATCGTCTTGGTAATTCACGACTTAAAGAGTTTCACTCTCACTTTTCAAAAATTGAATATACAACGGGCGGCGAAAAAAAACATTTAACATTTGAAGACGAGGTTTATGGGCCTAATTTTGAACCGGTAATGGAATTAACTGTTAAAAAGAATTGTTCACCTGTATTTATTTGTGAATCTGATGGCACGCAAGCAGAAGATGCACTTACTATGCAGAATTATTATTTGGAGTTGTTAAAAAATGAAAAACGCTAAAATATTAATAATTAATGGTCCTAATTTGAATATGCTTGGCATTCGCGAGCCAAGTATTTACGGAAACAAGTCACTGAGTGATATAAATTCTTCCATAAATACTTATGCTAGTGGAATGAAAATCACATGTGAGTTCTTCCAGTCAAACTGTGAAGGTGAAATAATTGATAAAATTCAAAGTGTTTATAACGGATATGATGGTTGTATAATAAACGCTGGGGCTTACACACACTATAGTTATGCTATACGAGATGCAATTGCTTGCGTAGACAAGCCTTTTATTGAGGTTCATATGTCAAATATTGCTACGCGCGAAGAATTTAGACACACTTCGGTTATTTCTGCAGTTTGTAAGGGTACAATCGCAGGTTTTGGTATCAATAGTTATTTATTGGCAATTAGTGCCATTCGTGACCTAATTTAACTTGACAATTTCTGTAAAAAAAAGTATACTATCTTTATATAAATAATATATTTGATATTTTGGAGGAATTATTTATGATTACTGCTGGTGATTTTAGAAATGGTGTTACTTTCGAAATGGAAGGCAACGTTTACCAAATTATAGAATTTCAACACGTAAAACCAGGTAAGGGTGCTGCTTTTGTACGTACAAAAATCAGAAACGTAATTGCAGGTAGCGTTGTTGAAAAAACTTTCAACCCCAGTGATAAGTTCCCGACCGCTTTTGTTGAGCGTAAGGATATGGAGTTTTCTTACAGTGATGATGGTCTTTATTACTTTATGGACCCCGAATCATATGAGTTGGTTCCTGTTAATGCTTCTGAATTGGGCGATAACTTTAAGTTTGTAAAGGAAAATATGGTATGTAAGATTCTTTCTTACAAGGGTAAGATATTTGGTGTAGAGCCTCCAACATTTGTTGAACTTCAAATCACCGAAACCGATCCTGGATTCAAAGGCGATACCGCTACTAATGCTTTAAAGCCTGCTAAACTTGAAACCGGTGCTGAAATTCGTGTTCCGCTCTTTATTAACGAAGGTGATATGATTAGAATTGACACCCGTACCGGCGAATATATGGAAAGAGCTTAATATATTTTTAAGGAGTAATTAAAATGACAATTTCTGAAAAAGTAGCTTACATTAAAGGTCTTGCAGAAGGTATGAATCTTGATACTGAAAAAAATGAAGGCAAGCTTTTATCTGCTATTATTGACGCTCTTGCGGAAATCTGTGATGAAATCGACGCTTTGGACGATGCACAAATTGAACTTGCTGAACAGTTAGATGCTGTTGATGAAGACCTTTCGGCATTAGAGGATATCATTTACGAAGATGATGAAGACTGCTCTTGCGATTGTGATTGTGAAGATTATGATGATGACGAGCTTTACGAGGTAACTTGTCCTAAGTGCAATGACACAATTTATATTGATGCTGAAATGCTTGAAGAGGGCGGCATTGACTGTCCCAATTGCGGTACTGACCTAGAGTTTGATTTCGATTGTAATTGTGACTGCGACGAATGTGATATTGACGATTAATTATTAAAATACAGCCGCACTTGGAAAAACAAGTGTGGCTTATTTTTTAGGAGAATTTATGAATAGTCTTGACTTTAAGTTAGAATATCAAACGGTAAATTGTGCAGATAATAAGGGTTACCCTGTGATTGTTGTTGCGGCAGGCAATTCTACCAGAATGTGCGGCCAAAACAAGCAACTTATAACACTTTGCGGTGTCCCTACAATTATACACACGCTGCTAGCCTTTGAACGTTCTGATTTTATTTCAAATATTGTTCTTGTAACTAAAAAAGAAGATATACTTTATCTTCAAAATTTAGCCGATAAATACCTAATTACTAAATTAAGCGATATTGTCGAGGGCGGTTCTAATCGTCAAGAATCTGTTGTTAATGGACTAAATGTAATAAAAGGTGCCGAGTATGTACTTATTCATGATGGTGCACGCCCGTTGGTTAGTGAACAGATTATTGCGCGCGTATGTAAAGAAATCGGTAAGGCAGATGGTGTAATTTGCGGTATTCCCATTACTGACACGCTTAAAATGACCGAAAACGGAATTGTTAAAACAACTGTTGACCGTAACAATATGATTTCGGTTCAAACTCCGCAGGCAGTAAATTATAACCTTTACACTGCGGCTTTGAAAAGTTGCGATTACTCACAACTGACTGATGATGCAGCTATATTAGAAACGATGGGTTATACCGTAATTTGTGTTGAGGGTGAAAAAAGTAATATTAAAATTACTACGCAAGAAGATATAGCTTTAGCAGAATTTTATCTTGAGAAAAGGGGAGAGTGTGAATGCGAATAGGTAGTGGATACGACGTTCATAAACTTACTGAAAACCGCAATTTAATTATTGGCGGTGTGAAAATTCCTTTTGAAAAAGGTTTGCTCGGACATTCAGATGCCGATGTGCTTTTACACGCAATTTGCGATGCATTATTGGGTGCGGCAGCGCTTGGTGACATCGGCAAACACTATCCGGACAACCAAGATCAATTTAAAAATATTGATAGTAGAATTTTATTGCGCGACGTTGCTAAAAAAATTGGTGATGCAGGCTACAATATCTCAAATATTGATTCAACTATCATTGCACAAAAGCCTAAAATGGCGCCGTATATTGAACAAATGTGTAAAAATATAGCGGAGGATTGCAATATCTCTACTAAGCAGGTTAATGTTAAAGCGACCACCGAAGAGGGTTTAGGATTTACGGGTGAAGGTAGAGGTATTTCTGCATTCGCGGTGTGTATTCTTGAGTAATATTTAATAATCGTATCCCGTAATATATACGGGGTGATTGGTTTGCCATTTTTTTGTATTAAGGTTAAATGTAAGCGTACCTTGGCATTTTTTTTGATTATATGTTTAATCTCAATTATTTCTTTTGAACTTTTAAATTGTTTTTCTTCTGAAGATAAAATTATCGGTGACGAGGAATGTGTTGATTTTTTAAATGAACTAGGATATAATGCCAATCGACTGCTTTATGAAAAAGATATTTTTATACCTGAAAAGTTTGGTGAAGTTTTTGAGAATTATAACAGATTGCAGATTATATCCGGATATAATTTAAAAAAATATTCGGGTAAAACTGCAAAACTTTTTTGTTACAAAATATCAGATGCGCAAGGTTTAGAAACCGAATACAATGCAAATATTATTGTTTATGAAAATACTATTATCGGCGGTGACATTTCGTCGGTATCGATTGATGGAAAAATGATGCCGTTAAAGAAAAAAGGAAAATAATGAAAACAGTAAGACTAGATAAATTTTTATCTGACAATACGCCGCTTTCGCGCAGCCAGATAAGGGTGACAATTAAAAAGGGAAATGTTACGGTAAATAATGTTGTAATTTGCGATTTTGCTACTAAAATTTCGCCGGAAACTGATATTGTAAAACTCGACAATGTAACCGTTAACAATAAGAAATTTATTTATTTAATGTTAAATAAGCCGTCAGGTGTTATAACTGCTTCGCGTGATAAATTAAGTCAAACAATTATCGATTTAGTTCCAAATCAATTCAAACACTACGATCTTTTTGCTGTTGGTAGACTTGATAAGGATACGACAGGTTTATTATTAATTACCAACGATGGTGACTATGCACATAAGGTAATTTCGCCTAAATCAAACATCGAAAAATCTTATATCGCACAGGTTGATGGTGTGGCAAAAGATGACGCTGTAGAGGTTCTTTTAGCCGGCGTAACACTTTGTGATGGTACTGTATGCCGGCCTGCAAAACTTGAGTTTTTAGGTGAAAATATGGTTCGTGTGATTATAACGGAAGGCAAGTATCATCAGGTTAAAAGATTACTAGGTCACGTCGGACTTGGTGTTGTTAAGTTGCATCGCGAACGTATTGGACAACTTATTTTGCCGGGTAATTTAATATGTGGCGAAATAATAGAATTAGAATATAATGATGCCATGTCCGTTTTTTCATAAATGTTTAAAAAATTTGTAAATTACAAACAAAAAATCCCTCAAACATTGTACAATTTATCAATAGTATTTTTTGTGCTATAGCGGTATAATATTTGGGTAATCTTATGGCTTTAAATATTTAGGAGGTCTGTTCAAATGGCAAGTTTGTCACTTCGTAACGTCTACAAGAGATACCCTGGCGGTGTTGTAGCCGTTTCCGATTTCAATCTTGAGATCAAAGACAAGGAATTTATTATTCTTGTTGGCCCTTCGGGTTGTGGTAAATCTACTACTCTTCGTATGGTTGCCGGTCTTGAAGAAATTTCTGATGGTGAAGTTTACATTGGCGATCGTCTTGTAAATGATGTAGCACCTAAGGATAGAGATATTGCGATGGTTTTCCAGAACTATGCTCTTTATCCTCATATGTCAGTTTTTGATAACATGGCATTCGGTCTTAAACTTAGAAAGGTTTCTAAAGATGAAATTAAGCGTCGTGTTGAAGAGGCAGCACGTATTCTTGATATTGAACATTTGCTCGAGCGTAAGCCTAAGGCTTTGTCGGGTGGTCAGCGTCAGCGTGTAGCGCTTGGTCGTGCTATCGTTCGTGAGCCTAAGGTATTCCTTCTTGACGAACCGCTTTCTAACCTTGATGCTAAACTTCGTGCACAAATGCGTACCGAGATTTCAAAACTCCACCAGAGACTTGGTACAACCTTCATTTACGTTACTCACGACCAGACAGAAGCTATGACAATGGGTACCAGAATCGTAGTTATGAAGAATGGTCTTATTCAGCAGGTTGATACTCCTCAAAAGTTGTATCTTGAACCTTGCAACCTATTCGTTGCCGGATTTATCGGTTCACCTCAGATGAACTTCATTGATGGTGTTATACTTTGTGAAAACGATACCTACTATTTTGAGTTTGGTTCAGAAGATACCAAAACTCGTGCAGGTGTTAAGTATAAGATTAAGTTACCGGCTTCTAAAAATGCTGATGATCGTCTTAAGGAATATATTGGCAAAGAGATTATTTTAGGTATTCGTCCTGAACATGTTCATAACGAACCTGAAATCATTGCTGCTAATCCTGATAGCATTGTTGAAGCAGATGTTGAAGTTACCGAGCTTATGGGTGCTGAAACCTATCTTTACATGAATTGTGAAGGTCAGGCAATTAATGCACGTGTTGCTCCGACTTCTACTGCTCGTCCCGGTGATAAGATTAAGATCGCTTTCGAAGCTGATAATATTCATCTCTTCGATAAGGATACCGAACTTACAGTTACAAACTAAGTATAATTTGTTTTAAGTGCTACTCTTTAATAGAGTGGCACTTATTTTTTTGTAATAAATTTGTAACTTTTTTGTTAAATACTCTTGAAAAAACCATAAAATTTATGTATAATATATACATAAAAATATTTTGGGTTATTTTGCTTTATTTTAGTGGAGGGATTTTTAATGGCTAACAGATTATTTCAAAGTGTTATTCATCAAATGCGTTCAACAATTGATTGTACAATCGGTGTACTTGATTCTAATTTTAACATAATTGCTTGTAGTGATTTAGGCAGAATTGGTGAAAATATTGACGCACAAGAATTTCATACTAATATTGGCAGTAAAAGCACCATTGTTAATGGTTATACTGTTAAAGCATTGGGTAATAGTGATCAGTTAGATTATTATGCATTTGTTCAGGGTGATGACCCGTTAGCAGAGAAATATTGTTCAATTATTGCTATTTCCTTCACAAATATTAAATTTTATTATGACGAGAAATATGATCGTCGTAATTTTATTAAAAATATTATTCTCGATAATATTCTTCCGGGTGATATATACATAAAGGCTCGTGAATTATATTTTAATAGCGATGAAACCAGAAGTGTTATTCTTATTCGTGCACTTGACAAAAATGATGTTTCTATATACGATGTTGTTCAAAATCTTTTCCCTGATAAAAATAAAGATTTTGTTATAAATATTAACGAAACAGATGTTGCTCTTGTTAAAGAGGTTAAGCAGGATATTTTATCTAAGGATATTGAAAATCTCGCATCTTCAATTGCCGACACACTATCAGGTGAGTTTTATTGCCATGTTGTAATTGGTATTGGATCCACTGTCGAAAATATTAAAGATTTAGCAAAATCATTTAAAGAGGCACAGGCAGCCCTTGAGGTCGGCAAAGTTTTTGATACCGATAAGTCGATTATTAACTATGATAATCTTGGTATTGCAAGACTAATTTATCAGTTACCCACAACACTTTGTGAAACATATTTAAGTGAAGTGTTTAAGCGCGGTTCAATTGAAAGTCTTGACCAAGAAACACTTTTTACAATTCAACGTTTCTTTGAGAATAACCTTAATGTTTCTGAAACATCAAGAAAACTTTTTGTTCACAGAAACACTCTTGTGTACAGACTTGATAAAATTAAAAAAATCACAGGTCTTGATCTTCGCGAGTTTGACCATGCCATTATCTTCAAAATTGCGCTTATGGTTAATAAGTATCTTAAAGCAAATCCAATTAAGTATTAAACAAAGGTAGGATTTTAAATATTATGGATTTAGCGTTTCAACAAACACCTAATCCCATTATTGAGTTTAACGGTGTTTCAAAAACCTATAACAGTGGTACTCATGCGTTAAGTGATGTGAATATACAAATTAACAAGGGCGAGTTCGTCTTTGTTGTAGGCTCTTCAGGTGCCGGTAAAAGTACATTTATGAAACTTATTATGCGTGAAGAAAAGGCTAATACCGGTACTATTATGGTTAACGGTTTCAACCTTACAAAATTACGTCGCAGAAACGTACCGCTTTTAAGACGTACAATGGGTATTGTTTTTCAGGACTTCCGTTTAATACCTACTATGAACGTTTTTGACAATGTTGCTTTTGCTATGCACGTTGTTGGCGCTTCACCCAGAACAATTAGAAAAGAAGTTTCAAAAGCTTTAAGCCTTGTTGGTCTTGGTCATAAAGCACGTTCTATGCCGAATCAGTTATCCGGTGGTGAACAACAGCGTGTAGGCCTTGCTCGTGCGCTTGTAAATTCACCTGATTTAATTATTGCGGACGAGCCAACAGGCAACGTTGATCCCAATATGTCTTACGAGATCGTGTCACTTCTTAGTGCTATCAATCAAAAAGGTACAACAATTCTTATGGTTACACATGACCATAATTTGGTTCGTGATTTTCATCATCGCGTGATTATGCTTGATGGTGGTAAGATTGTTGCCGACAATGCGGGAGGTATGGAATAATGAAATTTTCAAGTATGAGATACCTCACAAAAGAAGGATTTAAAAACGTATGGGTTAATCGACTAATGACTTTTGCGTCAATAGGTGTTTTAGTTGCTTGTATGGTTTTAATCGGTCTCGCTTTACTCGTTTCATTCAACATTGATTTGGCTCTTGGAAACCTTGAAAAACAAAATGTTGTTATGGTATTTTTTAACGATAAAAACTCGGTAATATATGCCGATGAAAATCCCGTTTCTGCGGATAAACTAACCGATGATATGTATCTTGTTCATAACGAGCAAGAGGCAATGGCAGTTATAGCAGAAATCGAAAAGATTGAAAACGTTGAAAATAATGTTGAATATATTTCAAAAGAAAAAGCTTTGGAAGTATTAAAAGTGTCTGTTCTGGCAGGTAAAGAGCAATACTTTGAATTCCTTGACGAAGAGGGTGGAAACCCGCTATCAGATGGCGCTAAGGTAACCCTTTCAAGTATGGAGAATTTTGAAGAAACGGTTGATAAAATTGCCGCTGTTAAGGGCGTTGATTCTATACAGTCACAAGCAGAGCTTGCCAATACCATTAATTCAATTAAAAAAGGTGTTTCCGTTGCGGGAACTTGGATTATCGGTATTCTTTTATTTATTTCTTTACTTATTGTTTCTAACACAATACGTGTTACTATGTACAACAGAAAGTTGCAGATTAGTATTATGAAGGCAGTAGGTGCTACCGATGCGTTTATTCGTATACCATTTGTAGTTGAAGGTATTATTATTGGTATAATTTCTGCTTTACTTTCTGAATGCCTTGTTTACTTCTGTTATCGTGTTGCCCTTGATACTATTATGGGTACTTTAGGTACATCACAAGTTGTACCTTTCGGCGAGGCAGCTTGGTTATTGCTAGGTATATTTGCCGCAATTGGTGTGCTGGCAGGTGTGTTTGGCAGTGTTATTATGATTGGCAAATATCTTCGCCGTGAAGGCAGTGAGTTTTCCGCTCTTTAAACTTTTTTTCGGAGGATTTTATGAATAAATTGACAGTTAAGCGCATTCTTTCAGTTTTATTTGTTCTTACAATGATTATTGGCGCTTGTTCTATCGGTTTTGTTTCGGTATCAGCAAATGAGGTGGATGAAACTAAACAAGATATTGCGGATCTTGAGGCACAATCTAAAAAATTGGAAGCCGAAATTAAGAAACTTAAAGCCCAAAAGGCTGACAAGGTTACCTTAAGAAACGCTTATCAAAGACAGGTTAACGCTACACAAGCAGAGATTAATGCTTGTAATGAGTTGATTGTTAAATTTAAAAAAGAAATTGCAAAAAGCGAGGCAAATATTGCTAAGAAAAATGCTGAGATTGATTCTACAAAAGAGCGATTTAAAAAGAGAATTCGCTCAATGCATTTAAACAATACATCAAACAATATTCAAATTTTGCTTGGTGCAGAATCTTTTTCAGAGTTTTTGATGCTCTCTGAACTTTCACAGTCGATGTCGGTACAAGATAAGGTGCTTGTGGATAAAATTATTGTTGCAATTTCTGAAATTCAAGCAGAGATTGAAAATAACAAAAAACGTCAAGCTAAACAAGACGAGCTTAAAGCAACACTTGCTTCTAAAAAAGCAAAACTTAACAAGCAAGTTGCAGAGGTTAATGGTTTGGTTAACCAAATTAATAAAGAAGAGGCCGAACTTACCGGTAAAAATACAAGCATTGAAAAGCAAATCGCACAAAAAGAAGCATATCTTGATTCTTTGCTAAGTGGAACGCCTGCATACTCCGGTACGTTTAATGGTAAGTTCCAATGGCCTGTGCCGGGTTACAGTTACATTAGTGCTTATTGGCAGAGCAACGATTCGGTTCATAGAGGCAACCATAAGGGTATTGATATTGCGGGCGGAAGCATTGCCGGTAAAAAGGTTGTGGCTTCTGCAGCCGGTGTTGTATCGCACGTTTATAATGGTTGCGGACATAACTATGGTAAAAATTATAGTTGTGGTTGCGGTGGCGGTTACGGTAATAATGTACGTATTGACCATGGTAAATATAAAGGTAAACAATATTTAACTATTTATGCTCATCTTAAAAAATCTGCGAGCGGAATCAAGGTAAAAGCAAAGGTCAAGGGTGGACAAACCATCGGTTATGTTGGCACCACAGGTTGGTCAACAGGTTATCATTTACATTTTGGTATCGCAATAAACGGTGGTTGGGTAAATCCATACCCTTACGTAAAATAATTATTTGATAAATAAAGGGGCATTCTGTTTGCCCCTTTGACATTTTGATTATGAAAAATACTTTTATTAGATATTCTTGCTTGGTGCTTTCTCTGGCGGTTATGACATTTATTTTTATTATGTCGCATCAACCTGCTGATGTTTCAACCGCACAAAGTGGCGGCTTTATTGAGTTTGCTGCCAAAGTTTTTCTAAATGATTTTGAGGAATTATCTGCAGAACAACAAGAGGAAATCATTATTAGTTATCAACTTCTTGCAAGAAAAGCGGCGCATTTTTCTGTCTATATGGCACTCGCGTTTTTGCTTAGTGGATTTTTCCATAGTTTTAAGTGCCTTGAGAAAGCGTGCGGATATATTTTTGCTTTTTTAATTGCGTTTGTATTTTCTTGTAGTGATGAGATTCATCAATATTTTATACCTGGGCGTTCATGCCAAGTAAGTGACGTGTTGCTCGATGCTTCTGGCATGATTTTTGGTATTTTAGTTTTTATTATTTTTACTTTACTAATTAAAAGATTTAGAGGTGTATCTTCAGGTGAAAATGAGATTCGACAATAATAAAAACTCGCTACTTAAAATCGGTTTAATGATTTTTGCTGTTATTGCGGCAGTAGTTGTTTTATTCTTTTTCTTTTATAAATTTAATTACATAACGGCAGGTATTAGTAGAATTTTTTCAATTCTTCAACCTGTTATTGTTGGATTGGTTATTGCATATTTAGTTAATCCTTTGACTAACTTTTTTGCTAAGCACTTTAATAGGTTTTTCAAAAAATTGTCAAAAAAGGGTAAGGATTTTCCAAAATTATCTCTATATTTCGGTATTGGCGTATCATTAATAGCGTTTATTTTAATTATTTTAATTTTAATATATGCCATAATACCGAGTTTTGTAACCAGCATTACTGAGTTTGCTAGTGATTTTTCTGGTCGTTGGGGCGAATTTATGGTATGGGTTGACAATACCATTACCAACAAGGATAGTTTACTTAACAACTTCTATAATGATTTGCCAAGTGATATTAAAATTACGGTTGATAATTATCTTAACACTTCGGATTGGTTGGGTGTTTTTGAGAGCAACGCAGGTAAACTAATTACCGCTATTTATACCGGTGTTGTTAATATTGCTACCTTCTTGGCAGATTTTGTTATCGGTATTATTGTCGCCGTATATGCTCTTGCTAATAAGCGTATGTTTAAAGCACAGTTGAAAAAGATGCTTTATGCATTTTTTAGTCAAAAAAATGTTAATTTCTTAATCGATATCGGTAAGAAGAGTAATCAAATTTTCTTAGGATACATTAATGGTAAACTTATTAACGCTCTTATTATAGGTGTTGTTTGTTTTGTTGGTGTAACAATTATGCGATTACCGTATCCAATGCTTATTACAGTAATTATTGCCGCAACTGATTTGATTCCGATATTTGGACCTTACATTGGTACTATTCCTTGTGCCTTTTTGCTTCTATTGTATGATCCGCTTAAATGTTTGTATTTTGTTATATTTATTATTGTTTTACAAATGGTTGAAGGTAATATCATCAGTCCTAAAATCTTGGGTGAATCAACGGGCATTTCGGCTTTTTGGGTTGTGTTTGCTATAGTTTTGGGCGGCGGTTTGTTCGGTATACTCGGAATGCTTTTAGGTGTTCCTACCTTTGCGGTATTACATTACATATTAAAGAGAATTTTTGAGCATTTCTTAAAAAAGAAAAATCTACCCTGTAATACTGAGGCATACGCTAAGTCAGGCGGACCATTAATTGAAATTGCGGACGGTGAAAATAATGAACAAGAACCTTCTGATAAAGCAGAATAGACAGTTATTTGATAGATTGCAGATTTCTGAACTTTCTAATAAGCGTCTTAATGACGAACTTCAAAATCTTAAAAAAATAATTACCCGACTTGAAACTGAAATTGAAAATCTAAAAAATCTTGATGAGGTAAATTTAGAAGAGAACCTTAGTTTAGATAATGAAAACATTGATGTAGTATCTGCACGAGTTGATAATGAAGCTGTTTTAGGAGAAGATATTGAATACGGCTCCAAAATTATTGGTGAAATCGTCATTCAGGCAGCGCTTACGAGCAATAAAATTAAAGAGATTTCACATCCTAACATTAAAGAACTTGTTAACCTTATTTTAGGTAGGACCGAAGTTGCAAAAGGCGAAGTGCTTAATATAGTTTCATCAGAATTTAGTATTGATGAAAAACTGCAAATGATGAATGATGTTAAAGCGCAGTCTTTTGAATATTTCGAGAGTATACTTAAACAGTAAAATTTCTAGCAATTTTATATTTTAATGGATTATTTAACATAACCTCTGGTAATAATTTTATTATCGGAGGTGTTTTCTTTGTATAAAACAAAGGTTGTAATTTGCGGTGTAGATACTTCAAAATTGCCCGTGTTAAAGGAAAGTCAAAAAGAAGAATATCTTTTGCTTGTAAAAAAGGGAAGTGCTTCGGCACGCGAAATGCTTATTAATGGAAATTTGAGATTGGTATTAAGTGTTGTTCAGCGTTTTACAGGTCGAGGTGAAAATCTTGATGATTTATTTCAGGTAGGTTGTATTGGTCTTATTAAGGCAATTGATAATTTCGATTCATCACACGGTGTGCGTTTTTCCACATATGCAGTGCCAATGGTTATAGAGTGTCGAAATCCACGAAAGGATTTTGAAAGCTATGACCAGAAAAACCGCATTATTACAGGCAATTTCGCAACTCTCAGGGGACCAAAAGAATACCGAGATTTGCGAGAAACTCAGCGACATTTT
>JAFSDK010000033.1 GCA_017436255.1 Clostridia bacterium | reverse complement strand
ATGAATTAAAGAAATATATTCATTACTACAACAACGAAAGAATTTCCTTAAAACTAAAAGGAATGAGCCCGGTACAATACCGAACTCATTCACAATTAATTTAATATTTAATTTTGTCTAAACTTTGGGGTTCACTTCAAAGTTACCGCGGTTTTTTATTTAAACTACATAACAAACTGAACAACACAAAATGCTGCATACATAAGAAGCATTAGTATACCCTGCCAACGTGAAAGTTTGCCCTTAATAATGGTAGGTATGGTTAAAATTAACATAACGCATAACATTAGTGGGATATCTAAAACATACGAAGCATTGATACCTGCTATGGTGCTTTCTGACGGAATCGGGAACGGACCAACTACCGCAGAAATACCACTTACAAGAACAAGGTTAAATAGGTTAGCACCGATAATATTACCAAGTGATAATGCGCCGTGACCCTTTGCAAGTGCCGTAACAGCAGTTACAAGTTCAGGTAAAGAAGTACCAAGCGCTACAAATATAAGTGCAATTACCGATTCAGGCACGCCAACTGCCCTTGCAATTATAGGACCGTTATCAACCAAGAAGGTAGCACCAATTGCGATTACAATAGCACCAACTACAAGCAAAATAATGTCTTTAACAAGTGAGTCCTTTGTACCGTCTTTTTCGTTCTCTACAACGTGGTCTTCACCTGTTTGTGCTTCAAGTTCGGTTTCGCTAACGTCACCTAAAGGTAGATTTGCCTTTTTCACACTTAAAACGTTTAAGAACATATACGCAATAAAAGCAACCAACAATATTACACCTACAAGTCGGCTAAAGTAACCTGTTGTGTATGCAATGGTTATGTAGAATGCCGCCGCACCAAAGAAGAACGATACAGGTAGAATTAAACTCTTTCTTGCCGCATCACTCGGTTTAATGGCAATTGTTAAAGCCGCAATGAGTGAAGTGTTACAGATAATTGAACCTATTGCGTTACCGTAAGCCGTTGCACCTTGACCAGCGGCCGCAGCCTGTGCCGAAACCATAACTTCAGGTAAAGTAGTACCAATCGATACAACCGTTGCGCCTATAAGAAGTTCGGGCAAGTGGAATCTACGCGCAATACCTGTTGCGCCATCAACAAACCAGTCGCCACCCTTAATGAGCATTACAAGACCTATTAAAAATAGACCTATTGCTTTTGCTATTTCCCAATCCATTTTTGTGACCTCCTAAAATAAAAAAGTACAGTTCCATACCGAACCATACTTAATTAAAACCTACAAGTACAGCACGGAATAATGAGTCTCGCAATTTAAGGTAGGCCAGTCCTTAAAGACGGTGCTGTTGACCTACCGCGCATAAACGCCTGCTACTCCCTCATAGGAAACTACCATAATATACTATCACACTTCCTTATTAAAATCAACTTGATTTTTTCTTTTTTTAACTAAATCGGCAATAATAAACGTCAACGATAACGATATTGCAACAACACCTATAATTATAGCACAATTCTTAAAAAATTCTACTGGCAATACCGTAATAATCTGGTCGGTGCTTGGGTCGAACAACCAATAATCGTTATTTGGAAAAACGATTTCATGAAATAAAAGAAAGGTGTTTTTAAAATCAATTAGCGCAAATAATCCAACAAGAATCGGTAATACCAACACCATAATTCCGGAATAAAACGACGGTGTGTGCTCACCCAATTTAAGGGGCGCTACTTTCCCGAATTTTTTTAACACGATTACAGCAACTACGTAAACTACAGAACATATCAAAGCGCCTGCATTTAAGGTGAATAAACCCTTAACCTCTTTAAAATGCTCTGCTGCAGTATATGTGTACGACATTTCGCCTAACGAAAACTCCTTATTAGGTAGGGTTAAATAATCCATCATAGCATCGTAAGACGTACGTATCTGCTCGGTGGTAAAGCCGCTAGTTTGCGGTAGATCAAGCGGCTCAATATGGGCGTAATAAATAAAACGGCAAACAATTGGTATTGAAATGGAAAAAGACAGTATAAACACTGCCAAAGCAACCACAAAAATTAATGATAGTAATTTTTGAGTAAACCTATTGGGCACCATAATCACCTCTCAAGTAGTATAACCGTTTTATTTTGACGCGTTCATTTCCTGTAGTTTTTCAAGTAAAATTTTTACGTTCTCATCGGAATATTCTATCTCAGACGAATACATTCTTGCAACTTGTTGCATTTCATTAATCGTTCCGGTTTTATTAACACTATTTATAACGTAACAGGATAAAATAGCGAATTGAATACGCTCACAAAACATAAAATCATCTATTGCGCCACTTAAATGGCGGTAGATAAAATACCATATAAGTTGTTCACAGGGTATTTCCAATTTTTCGTGGATATCATCACTAATCTGTGTAATTGAGTCAAGACATATGTCCCACTGGGCATCCAATCTTTCAAGATTTTTATAAACGTCTATCCAATCTGTCCCGTCAAATTCAAGCGAACTCCCCGCTAAATCTAAAATAGAATCGATTCTATCATTTAAAGACCGCCCTCTATCCTGTAATATTGCGAAAACTCTATTTCTATAGGCATAAAAATCATTCTGTGGCGTTTTGTCTTCGTCGGCAACAAGGGTCGTACGGGCGGTTTTAGTTAGTATAATGTTTGCCGCCCCCTCGCAACAAAGGCCAATGCCCTTTTCGATTATTCCGTAAACCTCGTTATAAAAACGTGGATGGTCTCTACAAATTTGGCAGAGCATATCTTCGCCACCATACAAAATCAGTTCACATAGATTGTCGGAATTCAAAAATGGGCAACGCTCATCCTCGGTAAGTGCGAAATGTGCGTAAAGGTCTACGATGATACTTTGTTGCAGTTTTGCCTTAAGGCAACTCGTTGCATTATTATATTTTAAAAGTGTATCGTCATCAATGTCTATTTCCCAACCGATACAACAGTTGTGTTGGCACTCTCCCGCAATACACTTAAAATCATCATAATAGTCCGGTCTTATTTCCACCTTCACACCCCCTAAAACACCTTAATTATATATCTTTTCGTATTAAATTTCAAACATCTATTTACAAAATTATTTTTTTGGTGTAAAATATTTTTAACATTTAAAGGACGTGAACAATATGAAAAAAGTTTGGATATTTGGCGACTCTATATCGGCAGAAATTAACAATCCCGATAGTTATCAACAAGCCTGGGCTCACTTTTTACCCGAATTTCTAACCGATGATATTGAATATAAAAACGTTGCAGTCGGCGGCACAACTCTCAAATGGTTTTATGATAGCACCGATTATATGAAAGGCCTTACACACCAAAACAATCCTGAAGAAAGTCGTTGGGGAAAAATCTTGTCAGGAGTAGAGGATGGCGATATTTTCATTTTCTTCTTGGGTGGCGCAAACGACCATGGCCAAATTGATTTTGACGGCTACTTCCCCTGTCCGGACGGTGACTATATAGTTGATGATTATTTTAAGATTGTACAAAACCGCGACGTTTACCTATACGTAGGCTGCGGTTACGGTACCCACCGATATTGGACTGCACGCAGCACCGTAGAAGGCTTTGCCGAGCTTTTAACTAAAATGATTAACGAGGTAAAAGCCAAGGGTGCTACACCCATGATTGCGCGTGGCCTTGGCAAATGCTATATGCGAAATAATGATAATTTTGACGTATTTCCCGCAAGTCACGAATATATGGAAGTGCTGCCCACCGTCGCTGAAAACACAGGGGTTTTCTATATTGATATCGGCGGCGTGTTTGAACAAAACTTTAAAGAGAAAGGCTATCAATTTATGATGGATAACCTCTTTATGACCGAAAATGCAATAAATGCGCTAAACAAAGAATACGGCAAAGATTTAATTTGCAAATTCAACGATACAACACATACAAATATCAAGGGCGCAAAACTTCTTTGCGATATTTTTATTAGTGAAATGAAGAAAAGTGAATTTGAGTTAAACGAATATTTGAAATAGATAAAAGAACAACCCACCTGATAGGTGAGTTGTTCTTTTTGGCATAAACGTGATAAAAGGTGTCTAAACAAGGGTAAAAACGAAAAAAAGGTGTCTGTTTTTCTCATGCTTCGCTGCCCGACAAATTGGAAATTGGCTGTTAGTTCTATATACCGCAAATGGTAAAACACTTATGATTTGTGAAACATTCTTCTATCCACGGAGCCAGTTCTTCTATAACATCCATCCAACGCTCATTTTCTTTCGATTTTGCAATAAGGACTTCCCATTGCTCTTTGCATACTTCGGTAGGAGCATAGTAGCAAAAATCCTCGATGGAATTAGAAAACAAATCATAAAGATTTAGTGAGTCAAAAATGTCAACATGGAGACAGAGCGAATCTTTTAGCCAAAACTTGTTTCTAAATTTTCCTTTTTGAAATTCAAAATAACAGGTTCCTCCTGCCGCTTTTCGTTGCACTTCATCAAGAAAATATTTCATTCACTCACATCCCTCCGTCAAATTCTGAATTTTCGGTGAGTTTATTATATCATATTTTCCAAAGTAATTCAAGAACTTTACGCAATCTCGCGTCCCAATCACGCCGAAGGCGTGTATATCACCCGCAACTTGTTGCGGTATATCATCAAAACGCAGTTTTGTATATCATCAAGCCGCAGATAGATACACGCTGGCGCGTGATGAGATACAGCCCCCAAGGGGCTGATGATATACGCCGCACTTCGTGCGTCAATGATATACCAAGCCTGCGGCTTGGATAAACAAAAACAGAACATTTGTCGGTAGACAAATGTTCTGTTTTTGTTGGCTGGGGAATAGGGATACTCTGCGTCACTTGATTTTTCGACCGCTCCGAGCGGTTGCGAAAAATCTTCGGTACTCGAGACTTTGGCAGACCGCAACTCCTGTCGCGGTGTTGCGACTGCGTCGACGAACCCTACGGGTTCGTTTCTCTACACAAACAAAAAAAGAACAACCCACCTATCAGGTGAGTTGTTCTTTTTGGAAAGGTAGTACAAATTCGAACCCCTTTGAATTTTTGGGCTATGGGTTTGAACTCCTACATATTTTAAAAACTATTTTTCATTATTGGAAATTTGTTTTTCAATATCTTTTATTAACTTACCATTATATTTAAAATTTTTTGCAAACCAGCCTGGTCCGTGAACAATTGATTCGTTACCAGTAATTTTCTTTGCCAACTGTGTCATATAAAGAATTTCACCATTAAATTCAATCTTTCTTCTATTAACAACTCTACATTTTATCGTGGTATCGTTTGCATATTCCAATTCAGCATTGTTTGGAATTTGCCAATCATCAAAAGTATAGTTAGAATGTCTTGCCTTTTTTTCTAACTGTATTTCTTCAGCAATTTCTTCAGCTTTTCTTTCAATTGGATTCGGTTCCCATTTTTTCAATCTATTTGTGAAATTATGTATTTCTGCAATAGCTTCTAAAAGTGAATATGCATCTTCGGCGGACATTGCATAAAATTCACGAACTCTCTTTTTGCCATTAAAATTGTCGATAGAGCGTAAATCAGAATTCAACTTATCTATAATAGAATGGATTTTCAAATCCGATAAACGCGAATCTACTTCATAAGTTGCATAAACCCGAAATGCAAATGGTGTACACTCGCTATTGTTAAGCTGTTGAAGTCTGTTATCAACATTGTCTGCGTATCCAATTTTCACATAGTCTGGGAAAGATGGATTGGTTAGTATATAAATATATCCTTTTAGACTTTCTTTATGTAAATTTTCAGTACATTCTAAACAGATGTTTTCTGATTTTTCGAGTAGAAGTTCATCAATCGTACATTTGAGCGTGTTTGCAAAAAGAATCAATGTATCAAAGTCACATTCTCGTCTTTCTGTTTCATAACAAGCAATGGTATTTCTTTTTAATTTTGTTGCTTCTGCAAATTGTTGCTGTGTAAATCCTCTTTCCGTTCTAATCCTTTTTAAATTTTTTGAAAAAGTACTATTCATTTGTTGTTCTCCTTTGCCGTGTTAATAGAAGCGATTAAGATTCTCTTTATTTCCAAACAATCATCAAGTAGGGAATTGCTCATTTTACCATCTATATATTCAGACATATACAGCAGTTTAATCCAATATTCCGTTTCGGCAGTTTCTTTTAACGCTATATGCATTTTAGAAATAAAATCTGCTTTGCTTTGACCATAATTTGCCTCGTTTATATTTGCACCTATACTTGTACCACTGCGGACTATTTGTTTTGAAATTACGGTTTCTTTTTTATTCTTGATTAAATGCTGATGCAGTTTCAGAATTCGTGCTGCAAAAGCAATAGATTTATCTATAAGCAAATTTTCTTTCATTTAAAGCACCGCCTTTTTTCATATTATAGCAGAAATAACCGCTTAAATCAATTATTCATTATTCATCAGCGTAAGCGATTTCATCATTCATTATTCATTACGAAAATCCGTTTTAATGAATGATGAATATTGAATAATGAATAGTGAATAATACAAAACGAAAATCCTGCCGACAATAATCGACAGGATTTTCGTTTTGGAAAGGGAGCACAAATTCGAACCCCTTTGAATTTTTGACCTATGTGTTCGAACCCCTACATATTTT
>JAFSDK010000032.1 GCA_017436255.1 Clostridia bacterium | reverse complement strand
GGTACATAACCACGATAAACCTCAATGCGTTCGACATTTTGCACAGGAATAGTAGATAAGTCAACAGCACTATCCCCACCAAGATTTGCTAAAACACCGTCAATAAAAATACCTACCTGTGCCGCAGTAGAACCGCGAACGGTTACTGTGGTATATTGCCCTTTACCATTTACTTCGCGTACATGCACACCAGGAACAGTAAGCAACAAATCAGATAAAGTTTTTTGCTCACCCTTAAAATCATCAGGATGAACAACAGTCACACTACCAGGGGAAAGTTTTGTTTCCCAATCGGGACGACGCCCTTCAACAGTAATGCCTTCCAAATCAAATGACATAGAAGTTTGTTCCGCAGAATCAACATATTCGTCATTAGCCAGTACACTTTGCGGTAATCCAATTAAGCAACCCAAAGAAATTGCTATGGCTAATGTCATATTCAGTTTTTTGTTATTCTTCCATTTCATAGCACAACTCTCCGTTCATATCTCCAGAAAATAAAAAAAGACGCAATTTTATCGTATACATACTTACGATAAAATTCGTCATACAGCGAATTTTTATATTAAATTTTCAGAGCAAACCGACTTTACGGCTTCTGTTGAAAGTAAGCAAATGCTATTTTATGCTTCTGAAAAACTACATTGTTTTAACTTTTTGTTGAGAAAATTTTCTGCGCGCATTTATAGCATTCTGCTTCCGATATATTAGCGCTTCCTTCGCTATATCTAGCAACAGCTTCTTAGCAACAGTAATATTTTCCGTATCTAAAGCTTCTAACTGTTCAATGTAATATTTAAGCTCTTTGTAATTCATACATATACACCTCCCCATAGTCATAATTGCCCCTTGCGCAGCACTCTTTTCTACTAGAGAAGGTAATAGCATGTACAAAAGGCAGCGCCCTGACTTAGTTCATCATCGTTTTCTCCCTTGCGATCAGTTATGACAAAACGACTCACATCACAGTTGCGGAACAGTGTTGGAATTCCACCAAACTTCCCTGCCAAAATATCGGTAATTCTCCGACATAGCATGTGCAAAATATTTTGTTATACTAGACTATAAATAATCTTATGATAAAGACAAAAGAACTCTTTGTATAAGGTGTATTATGCCTTATGAGAATTAGTTCTAATAAGTTAGGTATATTATAGCACGTTCAACGATGCATGGCAAGACAGTGATTTATGATTATACTTTCTCTTATGCGTCAAACTAAAATATCATCATTGATTCATTTATATCTTCTATAAATAAAATACGCGCTACCGTCAATTCAGTAACGCGTATTTTATTTGGCATTCTAATTCCCTAAAAGAACACCAAATAAAAAGAGAGAGGAGAATGTAGGAATTTTATCACAAATATCAGAACAGCATTAATTCTATGCAAAGCAAGTGTCCAGTTTGCTTGTTCTCGTTTAAGAGGGGAAACCAATATTTCACCCTGTTACTTAGGAATAAGATTCCTATCTCGGCAAGCATAAGATAAGTTTCTAAAATGTCTTTACTGTAATTTTGCCACTCTCACATAAACAAAATTGGCAGCTCTTACATTTTCCATCGTTGGCAGGTAGCTAACGCTATATAAAAAGTATGCTACCCTAATTTAAAGATGTTGTAACCCTCTTCAAAATCAGATTAAACTTTTTACGCGAAATATTGATTCCTTAGTCATACTGTAAAGTATATACCCAGTATATTGTCAAGCAGTTTAATAAAAAATTTTTATATAAATTTTTACTCTTATTCGAAATTATCCGATTTATTTTTTATTCAACGATGTTGCTAAACTTAAAAGAAACTGTTTTTTATACTAGCAAGCATAAAAAACTTAACTTTATTAAAAAGAAAAAGAGCAGTTTAATGACATCTTTTGCAACTTAAAATTACTCTAATTATGAAAAGTCCCAAACAATATACCGACTATACTGTTCATTTTGAAATAGACCAACAACTATACAAAAAAGCGCAGCCTTGCGACTACGCTTTTCTTTAAAACTTTTTATATAGAATTCTCACGGAGTTCATTACGCACAGCATTGCCACACCTGTATCAGCAAAGACCGCTGCCCACATGGAAGCATAGCCCAAAAGACCCGCCACCATAATTACAGCCTTTACTCCCAGAGCGAAGATAACATTTTGCCAAGCAATGTTGCCTGTTTCTTTAGCAATGTCAATAGCCTTAGGAATGGATGTCATTTCAGAATTCATAAAGACAACGTCCGCCGCTTCAACGGCAGCGTCAGTTCCACTGCCCATCGCCGCACCAACATTTGCTCCAGCTAAAACAGGTGCATCGTTAATGCCATCACCTACAAACATAACCGCACCATATTTTTCGCGCAAGCTTTGTAATTCCTGCAATTTTCCCTGTGGCAAAAGCTTTGCACGTACTTCGTCAATGCCTACGGTTTTAGCAATTGCTTTAGCTTCACGCTCACCATCGCCTGTAAGCATGGCAGTGACCAAGCCTTGGGATTTAAGCATTTTTACTGCAACCTTGGCATCTTCTTTTAAGGTATCGCTTACAAAAAGCTGACCAATATATTTACCGTTAAACGCTACTAAAACTTCACTGCCACTTTCCGCTTCGATATAACCTTCTAAATCTACAGCATAACGTTGCAAAAGCTTAGCGTTACCACACAAAACAACATCCTCGCCATAATAAGCAACAAGTCCTTCACCGGCAAGCTCTTCAAATTTTTCAGGACGCTCTAATTCTAAACCTTGTTCCTTCGCCGCAACTACTACACTTGCAGCGATGGGATGAGTAGATGCAAGCTCTGCTCCTGCGCAAATTTGCAAGAGTTCTTTTTCGTCCATACCCTCTACCGCAGAAATATTATGTACAACAAAGTTACCTTTGGTTACAGTACCCGTCTTATCCATGACAACAGCCTTAATATTTTTCAAGGCTTCCATTACCACGCCGCCTTTAAATAAAATACCAAGCTTGGAACCAGCACCGATGCCGGAGAAAAATGCCAAAGGCACGCTCAAAACCAAAGCGCAAGGACAGCTAATAACCAGGAAGGTCAAGGCAGTGTAAATCCATTTTTCCCACTCGCCAGTCACGAGAGAAGGAACTACTGCCGTCAAGAGTGCAACTACCACGACAAAAGGAGTGTAAATACGAGCGAAGCGAGTAATGAATTTATCAATGGCAGGCTTGCTTGCCGCTGCGTTTTCTACACTGTCTAAAATTTTACTTACCATAGATTCTGCTAAAACTTTTTCTACACGCAGCTTCAGCATTCCAGAAGTGTTGACGCAGCCGGATACAACCTCATCGCCAACGGTGTATTTAACCGGAACAGGCTCGCCGGTTACTGGGGACGTATCTACTAAGCTTTCGCCCTCAATTACAATTCCATCCAAGGGAATACGGTCGCCAACTCGCACTAAAAGAATATCCCCTACTTTAGCATCTGCTGCAGGAATAATCTGCACTTCGTCATTAACAATTTTATTGACAACTTCCGGTCGCATATCCACCGCCGCCATAATTTGTCCGCGACTTTTTTCTACAGCACGATGCTCAAAAT
>JAFSDK010000031.1 GCA_017436255.1 Clostridia bacterium | reverse complement strand
GGTTAAAAAGAATAAAAAGCTATATTTAGCAACACCGCTTCCCGAAAACTACAAAGAACATGTAATGTACCTTTTTGCAAATGATTATGTGCGCATATTTGATGGCAATAATAAATTGAAGTTTGAGGGATATTATAGAAGTGTAAAGGCTCTTACAAGAAGTCAGCTTTATTTTAGAAGTAACAACAATGTCTTTGATGAAGTTGTAGCCATAACGAGAAAAGCTATGGTTAAGAAATACAATGTTGATATACTTGGTAAGCAGGGTGGCGAGGTAAAATGTTCCGTACCATTTATGTTACTGCCGGAGAAAGACTAAGCGTTTCTAAAAATTGGTTAGTTGTAGAAAGTGTAGGTACAAGTAACAAAATACCAGTAGAAGATATACAAACTATAATCATAGATAATTTACAGACTTGTGTAAGTGTCTATGCACTGCAATCGTTGACAAAGCACGATGTAAATGTCGTGCTTTGTGACGAGAAGCATTTACCTTGTTGTAGCGTGTTAGGTTTGAACCAACATTATAGACCTTACGGTGTTTTAAAAAAGCAAATTGCACTAACAAATGAATTTAAAGCTTTGTTATGGCAAAGAATTGTAAAAGCTAAGATAGATAATCAACGCATTGCATTAAAACATAGAGAAGTTACACGAGAAGTAGAAAGTAGAATGGAACAGCTTGTTGCTGAGGTTTTAGCTGGTGATATTGGTAATCGTGAGGCAATTGCTGCTAAAATGTTTTTTAGAAATTTCTATGGTTATGATTTTATGCGTTTTGAAGAAGATGTGGTTAATGCAGCTTTAAATTTTGGTTATGCGGTAATACGTTCAGCAGTTGCACGTTCGTTATGTGCTTATGGTTATAACTGCACCTTAGGTATACATCATATAAACGAGAATAATGCCTTTAATTTAGCTGATGACCTTATGGAACCATTGCGCCCATTGGTAGATTTGTGGGTTTTGAAAAATAATGAAGAGTTAGTTGATTCACTAACAAAAAATAATAGGATTGGTTTAGCAAACATAATTAATAATGAGGTAAAGGTAGCTGGTAAAAATATGAAGTTGCATAACGCAATAGATAGGTATGTTGCCAGCTTTACAACTGCTATTGATAATGCAGATATAAATAAATTATTATTACCGTATTTGGAGTAAAGTGTGGTTAATAGATTTATGCGAGTATTAGTTATGTTTGACTTGCCAACCGCAACAGCAGAGGATAAGAGATATTATACACGATTTAGAAAAAATCTAATTAATATGGGTTTTGATATGTTGCAATTCTCTATTTATAGCAGAATAACTCGAAATTATGACGATGCTAAAAAGTATGTTAATAAAGTTCGAGAGATTTTACCGCCAGTTGGTAGTGTGAGGGTATTGCAGGTTACGGAAAAGCAATATGCGGCTATGATAATAATGTTGGGGGATAAAACGCCAACAGAAAACTTGTTACGCACGCAGGATTTGCTTGAATTGTAGGTTTGTTTTGCAGTAAAATGAATTTAAGGTTTTAGTACTCTGTTGGATATTGATAAACTTATACTGGGCTATATTACAAAAGTAAAAGGTGTTTGTTTTAGTACTCTGTTGGATATTGATAAACTTATACGACACAAAATACTATAATATGTTTAATCCGGTTTTAGTACTCTGTTGGATATTGATAAACTTATACTCAGTAACAAGGGTACAGAGTTAGATTTTCGTTTTAGTACTCTGTTGGATATTGATAAACTTATACGTGAAAGTAAATCTGAAATAGTGGTGGTCGGTTTTAGTACTCTGTTGGATATTGATAAACTTATACCAACTGAACCTACGCCCATAGAAACAACGGGTTTTAGTACTCTGTTGGATATTGATAAACTTATACCAGCTGATTTGTTAACTATTCAACCTTGGCGTTTTAGTACTCTGTTGGATATTGATAAACTTATACTTTACTTCAATGGTTTCAAGCTGCTTAATGTTTTAGTACTCTGTTGGATATTGATAAACTTATACCACTATAAAATTCTCTCCGATAAAAGCGGCGTTTTAGTAGTATGTTGGATATTGATAAACTTACAATTTTATAATACAACCCTCACTCGTTGGAGTGGGGGTTTTACCTTACTACAGTAATTTTTCCCACACTTCCCTTGCTTGAAGCTATGAAATTTTTGTATAATATTATATTAGGAAAATTATGTCTCAACGCTTTTTGTGACGGAGGTTTAAATATAATGGAAGAAAAATATTACGCATTACTCAACTACGGTTGTCAGATGAATGAGTCCGATACAGAGCATTACGCTGGTCAGCTGGAAGAGCTGGGCTACAAGGCTATTGCTGATTTTCATAATGCAGATGTTATTATCGTAAATACTTGTTGCGTGCGCGAAAGCGCAGAGAAGAAAATTGCAGGCAAGATTGGCGAACTGAAAGCAGTTAAGACCAAGAATCCTGACGTGGTAATTTGCGTTGCTGGTTGCATGGCGCAAAAGGATGGGGACAAGCTTATCAAAAAGCATCCCCAAGTAGATTTGCTTTTGGGTACTGCCTACGTTAATGATTTTAAACAAATTTTGCTGGACTATTTGGCAGAGCGTGGTAACAAACGTAGAACCAGAGTTTACGATGACTTGACCATTCATCAAAGCGAGTTTGAAGGCAAGATGGTGCGCCAAAGCAAATTTGAAGCGTGGATTCCCATTATGTATGGTTGCAACAACTTCTGTACTTACTGCATCGTGCCTTATGTGCGTGGTCGTGAACGTAGTCGTAGTATGGAAAACATTGTTGCAGAAATCGAAGCAGCAGTCGCAGATGGCTACAAGGAATTTACTCTGCTTGGTCAAAACGTAAATTCTTACGGCAAGGATTTTGGTGAGAAGGATGCTTTTGCAAAACTGCTCCGTCGCGTAAATGAAATTCCCGGTGTGGATCGTATTCACTATATGACTAGCCACCCCAGAGATATGAGCGAAGAAGTTATTAAAGCAGTTGCTGAATGTGAGCACATCTGTGAGAACTTCCACGTGCCCTTCCAAAGTGGTAGCACTGAAATTTTACGTCGTATGAACCGTGGCTACAGTCGTGAAAAATATTTGGAGTTTATTGCCCTTATCCGCAAGTATGTTCCTAACTGCACTATTACTACTGATATTATTGTAGGCTTCCCCGGTGAAACGGAAGCAGATTTTGAAGATACCCTGAACCTTGTAAAAGAGGTTGGTTTTGACGCTGCCTTTACCTTCATTTATTCCAAACGCAGCGGTACTCCTGCTGCGAAAATGGATAACCAAGTACCCCTTGATGTGAAGAAGGCGCGTCTGAATAGATTGATGGAAGCTCAAAACATCAACAGCTTGAAATGCAACGAGAAGCTTATTGGACAAGTTGTTGAAGTTTTAGCAGAAGGTCCCAGCAAAAATAAAGATGTTTGGAACGGCAGAACCCGTACCGGCAAGCTGGTACTGTGGCCCTTGGAAGGAAAAACCTACCAAGCAGGCGACAAAGTTTATGTGAAGAT
>JAFSDK010000030.1 GCA_017436255.1 Clostridia bacterium | reverse complement strand
TTCCGTTGCAACTAAATATATATGTACGGGACTTCCTTTGCTTGATCTTGTGCAACAAGCAAATTTAGGTCTTATGGCAGCAGTAGATAAGTATAACCCTAATCGAGGCACTCGATTTACTACCTACTCTGTTTTTTGGATAAAGCAAGCAATATATACATATATTGAGAGTCAGTCAAAGCTTATTAAGATACCCAGTTATATCAGCAGTGCCATCAAAAAAATCAGATCCGTAAAAGTTGAATACTATCATACATATAATAGATATCCATCTGATGATGAGATTGCAACCCTAACCGGATTTTCAATAGCACGCGTAAAACATTTGAAGACACTTGAATACACTGTAGCCTCACTGGATTCCCAGGTAAGTGAAGAAATGGATGGTACTCTTTTAGATACCATTCAGGATGATACTATTGTTGACCCTATCACCAATATAAACATCCAGGAACGCAAAAAAGCAATTGATGAGATACTAAATAAGCTCTCTCCCCGGGAGCGCAAAATTCTTATCATGCACTTTGGTCTTTGCGGACAGGAGAAACACAGCCTTGAGGAAATTAGTAAAGAAATGAATATTACAATGGAACGTGTCAGACAGATAGAGTCACTGGCATTAAATAAAATTCGAGGTATGAACGGTTCAAACCGCTTGAGAAATTTCATTAAGCTATAACAAGTAAAAAAGCCTTCTGCTCAGGCTCGGTTCCCTGCCGAGCCTAAACAAAAGGCTTACTAAATTATTGCTTTTTATC
Source organism: Clostridia bacterium (assembly GCA_017436255.1). Taxonomy (GTDB): domain Bacteria; phylum Bacillota; class Clostridia; order Oscillospirales; family Acutalibacteraceae; genus SIG565. The sequence continues at coordinate 3,147 of JAFSDK010000030.1, read as the reverse complement.
AATTTCTTTCTGTGCTTTGCGGTCAAGATGTTTTTTGTAATAAGAAAGTGCTTTTAAAACATATTCCTCTGCCTGTTTATCATTTAGATCGGTAGGCATATATTTTCCGAGCCTTTCTACTGAGAATCGATACTTCGGCTTTTGGTTTGCTTTATCTTCAGCCATGATCTTTTCTACAAGTTCATATGTAAGTTCACCGTCTTTGAATGCTTTTCTCATTCTAACGGTTTGCGAAAACGACGGGAACACTTCTGTTCCGTCTATAATATCAACCAAGTCTCTTTGGCTCTCTTCATCCAAATAAGAGAGCTCTACGGCAGGCTGCATTTTCATCCTGCCCTTATCAACAAAATCAAGGAGTTCGGGGATAAGATTTGTTAAACGAATAAATCTGCGAATTGTTTCGCGGCTCTCGTTTACTTCTTTTCCAAGTTCTTCATTACTCCTCAACTTCGACACAACTTGTGTCGAGGTTAAATCGTTGCGCTTTCCTTGCCTTTTTATAGCGTCCAACTTCATCTTATAGGAGAACGCCTTCTCACTTGGCAGGATCTTTGAGCGTTGGCAGTTGCTATCTACCATCATAATGATGGCTTCGTCATCGCTTACATCAACGATAATAGCACGTATTTTATTGATTTTTAAAATTTCATATGCCCTTTTTCTGCGGTGGCCGGAAATCAATTCATACCGACCATCAGCTTTGCTGCGCACAATTATGGGATTAAGCAGGCCGTTAGCCTCAATGCTGGCGGCCAGTTCTGTCATGTCCTCATCATCGAAGACGTGGTACGGATGATTGGGGAAACTATCGATTAAATGTACCTTTATATCTGTTTCTCCTGTTCTGATGACGCCTCTATTAATCTTTTTTTCCATTTTTAGCTCCTTTCCGGGCATTCCGGCAAGGAAAAAGACCGGATCCCCGTTACAAATCATTTTTTGTAAAGAAAATCCGGTCTTTTTTGTGCTTTTTATTTCTTTTGAACCTTTGGTATCGCGTACAACTCCGTCAAGACCTTACGAAAGATAAAAACGGTTCCAAAATTACGCAAGATTCATTTTTCTCCATAAAAAGCTAAAAACCCTTGAAAAATCAAGGGTTTTTAGTGCCTGTTCCATTAAAGGTAGGCATTGTGGAGCTGCTAACCAGATTCGAACTGGTGACCTCGTCCTTACCAAGGACGTGCTCTACCACCTGAGCCATAGCAGCATATTATGGCGACTTGATTATTATATTATAACAAATCGCCATTGTCAAGACTAATTTTTACAAATTTATCTTTCTTTTCCTTTGGGCCTGGTCATTAATTCTTTTACTGCTAAATCTGCCCTATAGCCTTCGTAAAGTACCTTATAACAAGAATTAATAATCGGCAATTCAACACCGTATTTTTGACCTAATTGATACGCCATAAGCGTTGCATAATAGCCTTCTACCGTGCCGACCTCAGCAAGTGCTTGCTCTACGGGTATACCACTACCGACCTTGTTACCAAAGCGGTTATTACGACTGTGCTGTGAAGTGCAGGTTACAACCAAGTCGCCGATACCCGTAAGGCCCATGAAGGTACGTTCGTCAGCGCCCATACATACGCCAAGGTTTGCCATTTCGCTTAGTCCACGTGTAATTAGTGCCGCCTTGGTATTATCACCAAGACCTAAACCGTCACTAATACCTGCGCATACAGCAATAACGTTTTTTAGTGCACCACCAAGCTCTACACCAACCATATCATTGGCGGTATAAATGCGCAAAAATTCGCTTGATAACACGTCTTGCACTATTGAAGCCGCTGTAAAACTTTTTGAAGCTGCAGCAAGAGATGTTGGTATCATACGGGCAACCTCTTCCGCATGAGACGGACCCGATAAAACACAAATTTTATCGTTTGGTAATTCCTCGCGAATAACTTCAGAAAGTCTTTTTAAAGTATCTTTTTCAAAGCCTTTTGCAACGTTAACAACAATGCCGTGATTTTCTACCGCGGCAAGCTGCTTTGCAACCGAACGAACTGCAACAGAAGGACAAGCAATGACCGATATTAAAGAACCGTTTACACAGTTAATGTCAGTCGTAATAGTAATTTCATTTGGAATTTTAATTCCCGGTAAAAGTTTTACGTTTTCACGATTTGCAACAAGGTCATTTACCTCTTTTTCAAACGGTGACCAAAGTGCTACCTCGTGACCGCAATTAAATGCCGAAATAGCAAGAGCCGTACCCCAACCGCCAGAGCCTAAAACAGTGACCTTAGCCATATTACTTTTTACCTCCGATAGTAAGCTTTTTTTCGGTGCCTTTTATAAGCCTTTTTATATTTTCACTATGCTTGGCAATAACTAAAATACCCATAGCGATTGCAAGCACTGCCTGTGGCCATAAAAGAGCAGGTTGATTTATATAAGCAAATATTATTGTGCAGCTTACAACCGTAATTGCAGCCGCAATTGAACTAACAGAAACAATGCGGGTAATGAATACACCCAACGCAAAAACCGCAAGACCGATCAGTATTGCAGGCCAACAGCAAATTGCAAAAATGCCAACACTGGTTGCAATACCTTTGCCGCCTTTAAATTGGAAAAAGATTGGAAAAACATGGCCTAACATACAAACAACGCCACAAATAAACGCACCGTAGACTCCCCATCTTTCACCGTTTTGCAGTACGTTAGCAAAAACCAACTTACCAAGCAAACATGCAACAAATCCTTTTAAAGCATCACCTAAAAACGTTATTGCACCAAGTTTAAAACCACCTGTGCGCATAACATTTGTAGTGCCGGCATTACCACTGCCAAGTTCACGTATATCTTTTTTCATAAAAGCTTTCGAAAAAACAACAGCAAAGCTGATACTGCCTAATAAATAGGCTAAAATTACGGTTAATACGGCATAAATCATTTTGCGTTCTTGTCTCCTCTCTCACGGATAACAAACCTAACAGGTGTACCCTCAAGACCAAAGGTTGAGCGTATCTGATTTTCAAGATAACGCTGATATGAAAAGTGGAAAAGTTCTGCGTTGTTGCAAAAGCAAACAAAGGTTGGAGGACAGGTTGACGCCTGCGTCATATAGTAAATTTTAAGGCGTTTACCCTTATCAGAAGGTGGTTGCACACGTGCGGTAGCATCTGCCATAAT
>JAFSDK010000029.1 GCA_017436255.1 Clostridia bacterium | reverse complement strand
TCTCTATATCCTAAATGGTGTTCTCGCATATCCATTATAACAGATATTTTAAACTCTGCACTATATTTTTGTTGTATTGACCCTTTCTTTGCCATAAAAAATGCACCTCCAAAAGTGTCTAACTTTTGGGGTGCATATCACTTTCGTTACCGCGGTTTTTTTAATAGATACTAAATGTATTTTCAACAAGCGGATGATACTGAGCCGAGATTTCTTGTATGCCGTTGTTAGATTTAAAGATGTTAATTCCACTGTTGAATTTTTCAACTTTTGCATTGTCCTTAGCGCGGAATACAAGTTTATAGCCGCAATCTTCCGTGAGAATACCCGAATTAACAGCACAATTGTATGAAAAGAGCGTTCACACCACGTTTACCTGCGGTGGCACGATGTGAATGAAATTCTTTGCAATTGCAGTTTGTGCACAGGTCGGTAACATCAATATTATCTGGGTTTATTCCACTTTGTATTAGTATCTGCTTATTGGCTTCCCATAAATCCAGCATATATTTGCCGTTGGGTTTAGTGGTGAAGATTTGCGGAATATTAAGATATTTAAGTTTAATAAATTCGTTATACACAGGGTCATCAACTTCGTAGCAACATTTGCCGATAGAGGGTGCTATGCCTGCTATAATATCTTTGGGGTCACATCCAAAAGACTGAATCATTTTTTGTACGGTTTTAAGACCGATTTCTTTGACGGTACCGCGCCAACCTGCATGAGCAGAGGCGATTACCTTTTTAATCGGGTCAAAGAATACCAAAAGGCAACAATCTGCACTATGAGTAACTAGGGTGACACCATTAACATTAGTTATAAGGGCATCAGTGTCGGTATAATCAAAATCTTTATAAACGCCCTTGCCGCAATCTTGTGCGGTTACAATGCGTATATTATCGGTATGAGTTTGTCTACTTAACACGGTGCTTTTGGGGTCGATCCCCAGTGCATTTGAAAAAATCTCATAATTTTTCACTACTCTATGACGGGCATCACCGGTTGTGAAACTTAAATTCATTGAAGAAAAATAGCCTTCACTAACTCCGCCTAAACGTGTAGAAAAGCCGTGTTTTATTGAGCCAAAAGACTCCAATTTAGGAAAGGTGATAAAACAAAGTGAACCTTTACGGTTCACTTTTAAAGAATTACTGTTTAGCATTAAGTTTGGCATCGGGTTGGTCGTGGAAGGTTGGCACCAAATTGTGCAACATTTCGACAACCGTCTCCTTTTCGTTATTTTTAGCGGCATCTCCAATCTTCTCGATGGAAGATTCAAACACGTCGCAATCAATTGTAATTTGCTTGCCTATAAAAATTTTCTTGTTATCGGTTGAAACAAGTCCTTCTTCAGACATTAAGAGTTCTTCAAATAGTTTTTCACCCGGACGAAGTCCCACAAACTTAATGGGCATTTCGGTGTAGGGCTCATATCCGTAAAGACGGATAAGGTTTTCGGCAAGTGTTGTAATTTTAACCGGCTCACCCATATCTAAAACGAAAATTTCGCCACCCTTGGCCATAGTGCCGGCTTCAAGCACGAGAGACACGGCTTCGGGAATGGTCATAAAATAACGAATTATGTCGGGGTGTGTAACGGTTACGGGGCCACCGGCCTCGATTTGTTTAGAAAATAGCGGAATAACCGAGCCGTTAGAGCCCAAAACGTTACCAAAACGAACGGCGGCGTACTCGGTTTTGCTGCCTTTTTGTGACATGTATTGCATAATCATTTCGCAGCAGCGTTTTGAAGCACCCATAATATTGGTTGGGTTAACCGCCTTATCGGTTGATATAAGAATCATCTTAGTAACGCTAAAATCATTACAAAGTTTAGCCACGTTAAATGTACCTAGTACATTATTTTTGATGGCTTCTTCAGGGTTGGTTTCCATAAGCGGTACGTGTTTGTGTGCCGCCGCATGGAATACGATATCGGGCTTGTATTGGTTAAACATGGCTTGCATTTTCCTGTAATCTCGAACAGATGCGATTTCGGTTGATATAAGATTGCCGTAGCCGTTGCGTATAAGTTCTTGTTGTATATCATAGGCATTATTTTCATAAATGTCTATCATAACAAGATGCTTCGGTCCGAGCTTTACAATCTGGCGGCAAAGTTCGCTACCAATAGAGCCAACACCGGTAACAAATACAACCTTGTTGTTTATAAAATCTGCAAGTTTAGGATTATGGATGTTGATTATGTCTCTGCCCAGAAGATCTTCAACTTTGATTGATTGAACCTGTGAAATCATTTTAGATTCCTGGTCAATGTCAAACAAAGAGGGTATTACCTTAACAGAACATCCGGTAGATGAGCAAATGTTAAGAATCTGTTTTTTTCGTTCTTCAGTGCAGGTAGGGATAGCAAAAATTATCTCGTCAACCTTGTGCTTAATACAAAGTTCAGGAATTAAAACGGTGGGGCCGTAGATATAAACGTTATCAATAAAACGAGAAATTTTAGTCGGGTCATCATCAACAAATCCAACCACGCGGTAGCAATGGTCTTTTGAACGGCGGATTTCACTAAGTACTGTACGACCTGCTTCGCCGGCACCAATAATGAGTGCGGCAGGTAGATTATTATGATTAATTATAAAATTTAATCTTTTTATAATTATTGAATAAAAAGTGCGTTCTATAAATAATACAAAAATTGAAATTACAACTGCCGTTAGCACAAACGGTAGGCAAAAAGATTTATCAAGTGCTGCTAAGAATAGACAAAGAAAAAGTTCACCGCCAAAGAAACCTATGGCACAACGTACAATATCTGATACATAGTCTACAATTGAGAGTGAACGGTAGGTGCCCGAACAAAGCATACCAATAAGACCAAATACAATGAAAAGGGTCATACAAAGCGGTAACATCTCTGCAGGCAACAAAATCTTTTCAGCAAAGAACTGTGCAAAGAAGAATGTAATGGTGGTGGCTGTGAGCAAAGCTAAAATATCAATAATTATTAGACAAATTCTTTTTAATTGAAAAATAGATTTTAACCGATTTTTTATTGACATAAACAGTCTCCAAATGTTTTATTTTCGCACATACCGGCTATCACGATATCCGCGATAGGAGATATTTTTGTATTTATATCTATACTTATATTTGTACTTTGAGCTGTTTTTGGGGTTAAATGCATTAAGTACAACGCCTAATAAACGTACTTTGGCGAATTCAATGCTTGAAAGACAACTCTTAAATTCCTCGTGGTAGGTGTAAGAGTCTTTTATAACAATTACCAAACCGTCGGTTTTTGGTGCAAGCACAACCGCATCGGATACAATATTTACAGGTGGAGTGTCTATTATAATATAATCGTACTTCTCTTTGAGGGCTTCAAGTAGATTTACAATATTGGAACCCGCAAGAATTTCAGAGGGGTTCGGTGGGGTAGGACCGGCAGTAAGAATATCAAAGTTGGGATTTATTTCATTTACTGCTTCGTCAAATGTGCAAAAACCAACAAGTACGTTTGAAAGACCTTTAGTGTTGGTAATATGGACCTTTTTGTGAATAGAAGGTTTACGCATATCGGCATCGATAAGTAGGATTTTGCTGCCAAGTTGAGAGAAAGAAATGGCAGTATTTACTGCAGTGGTAGATTTTCCTTCGCTTTCATTAGCGCTTGATATTGTGAACACCTTGCCATTGTTTTGTGAAAGAGAAAACAGGATGTTGGTTCTTATTGTATTATATGCTTCAACAACGGCAAACGGGGTGCGCTTTGGTTTGTTGTCGGTTGTGTTATTTTTGAGTTGCATTACCATAACCTCCTGTGTTCATTGATGTAGGATTGTCAAAATCCGGTACAGTACCTAAAATAGGGATGTTGTATATTTGGGTAAAGTCGTTTTCACCTTTAATTGTTTTATCATTCATATCAAAAATAAGGGAAATCAAGAATGAAATAACGGCACCGGCCACCATTAAAAGTGCGGTCATAAGAAACGTACGAGGTTTAGTTAAAACCGCGCGATTTGCCGTATCTGTGACACCAACGTCGGCTAGCGGTATATATTGGCTGAGATATTTGGGGGCAAGAGACGCAAATGAATTTGCCATTTTAACTGCCTTTTTAGGCGAAGTGCTCTCTGCGGTGATGGTTATAAAGATTGAGTCTTCACTAGCTAAATCAACCGTAATATCACGCATAAAGGAGTTATAATCTTCCTTATCTTCGCCCATAGCAACGGCAAGTTGTTCATAAATCGGTTGCGCCTGTAAGAGTTCTTTACAAGTGTTAGCAAGATACATCGAAGACTGAATATCCGAACCGCTTATTTTATTTGAAGTAAGTGCTGATAACGTAGGCATATTGCTATTGATGTTAACGTTTTCTTCGTCTTCTTCACCAAAGTTAAAAGCACCGTTACCGATGATTATTTTAGATGTAGCTGAATACACTTCGGTAGCAAATAGGCTACAGTAGGTAAATGTTATTGCGGCGCAAAGAACGGCAGACACCAAGACTATCCAAATTCTTCGCAAAAAGAGTTGAAATAAATATTCAATAGTAATGTTGTTCATAAAATCCTCTCTTTTTATCAAAAAATGTATAATTAATTATACCACTTTATTTATATATAATCAAGCAAAATAATCGCGAAAAGGCGGATTATTCTTGCGGATCAACAAAAACTGTTTTATTTGTTGAATAAATTACCATTCCGGGCTTTGCACCGTTTGGTTTTTTTACAAATTTTACGGGTGTGTAATCTACCGCTACGTTAGATGAAGCGGCGGCTTTAGAGTGCTTTGCAGCCTGTCGCGCGGCGAATACAATATCTTCATCTGCTACATTATTTGAATCACAACATAGTATAACGTGAGAACCCGGTATATTTTTAACGTGAAACCACAAATTGCTTTTAGTAGCAACACAGGTTGTGAGCAGGTCGTTTTGGCGATTGTTTTTACCAATTAAAACCTTAAAACCGGATGGCGATACACACTCCTTAAATGTAGCATTATCCTTTTTCTTTTTTGTTGATTTCGGATGATGAATATAAAGACAGGACGCGAGTTCGTCGCGGATATCGGCAATATCACCCAAATTTTCGCAACGTGACAGACTATCAAGCACAGAATAGATGTATTCTAGTTCTTTTTTATCTGCTTCTATTAAAGCAAGAAGGGTTTGCTCGGCAGTATGAAGTTTTTTATAATCTTTAAAATATTTTGCCGCATTGTTGGCGGGGGATAGTGCGGGGTTTAGCGGAATGCGTATCATAGATAAGCTTTCATCATAATAATTCTGCACCTCGGCGAAGGTTTGCCCCGAGGTAATATTATAAAGATTTGCCTTTAAAAGTTCACCAAATATGCGCTTTTCTTCTTTTCTTTCGCACGCTTTTAAATCTTTTTCACGTTCGTTTTTTCGGCGTAGAATCCTTGCTTCGAGGTTGGTTAATAGTTTAAAGAGGTCCTGTGATTCCTTTTTAAGCGTATCGCTATAAGCACGGTCACCGTAAAAGGTTTCGAGCAACTGACAATAGGTGTCTGCTTTTTGTGTTTTATAGGTCTTACCATATTGAAAAATATCAATGTAACAAAACTCAACAGGCTCGTTCTCTTCGTTTAGGACAAGTGTAGGCGCACCACCGTCAATTATTTCTTGACGAATTGAAACGAGCTTGGTTTTCAAATGCTCTTTTTGTAGTTTTGTGAGGTCGCCGACCGATATTTCGGTGTTGCCTGACAGACTAAATGCAATTTCACGGCAGATAAGAGGGGAAAAGCCTTCAATGGTGTTTAATATAGCCTTGTCGAGTTTGCCGACTTGGTCGAGAATTTTCTCACATATTAAATCAATATCGGTGTTTAGTATGTTTAGACGATTAAGTCTTGTGGGCGGCTCATAAATAGCGCCCGGATGAATCAAACGTCCACCATTTTCAATATTGCTACGCCTAACAGCATCAATAATTCTTCCGTTTTGGTCAACGGCGATTATATTTGGTGCTGCGCCTATAAGTTCAACATAGATGCAAGGGTATATAACGTCACCCATTTCATTAAGCGAAGAAGCGGTTATTTTAAGTGTCCTTTCAAGTCCTGTAGTAGAGATTTCTACTATTTTTGCCGACCCAAAAAACTTTCTTAAAAGCATACAAAAAACGGGCGGGGTAGGCGGATTCTCAAGACGAGCCTCGGTGTAATGAATACGGGCTGTGCCTTGACGTGCGCTTATTAAAAGCCGCTTAGAAAAGGACGCGGAGCGCAACAAAAACACCAACTCATCTTTTGTGGGTTGGTATATTTTTTCAACGTGCGCGCCGACGGCACTATTCAATTCTTGTGCTAATTTGTAAATAAATCCGCCATCAAGAGCCATTTATTTTCCTCCGAGCATAGTTTTAATTTCCTCGGTAACATTTTTATAATATAGGTATCGAGTATTTTGACCTTCAATGTTTTTTAGGTCAAAACAACATTTGTTTAATCGTGTAAGTTGTTTTTCTATATATCTGCGGTCTAACTCACGATTTTTATTAAGTTTGCCTGTAAATATAAATGAGTCGCTGTATTTTACGGCCGTGCCGAGGTATCGACAAGAAATAATGGTGTAGAGCTTGCCGTTATCTTCGGTTGCTGTTTCATCTGCGATTTCAAAGCCGTTTTCACATAAAAATCGGCGCAAAGCATCGGCCGAGGTCATCGGCTGAAGTAATAGTTGGTAACGGTCATTCTTTATCCAAGGGCAACGTTCAAGTATGCCCGAGATTACCTCACCGCCCATACCTGCGATAACTACGGTATCAACCTCGTTTGGATTTACGCCGGAAAGTCCGTCGCAAAGGCGCAACTCAATATTAGGTGTTTTACTTTTTCTTACGTTATTAGCGGCATTATCAAGCGGTTTTTGCCTTATGTCACAGGCTAAAACATGGCTTGCTTTATTTGTTTTAATCAAATAAATAGGCAGATAGGCGTGGTCGGTGCCGATATCGGCAACACGACCACCCGTAATGTAATCCGCAATAACCTGAAGCCTTGGGGCTAAGGTGTACATAAGGCTAGTTGCCGAAATATTCGTTAAGTTTAGCAACTAACTCGTCGCAGTCAGTACCGTGAACGGCACAAGCCTGCTCAATGCTTTCGCCTCTTGCTGAGGGACAACCAAGGCAGTGCATGCCTATTTCAAAAAAGTATTTTGCACAACCTGTATCCATATCAAGTACGTCACCAATGCACATGTCTTTTGTAATTTTCATAAATTTTACTCCTTTATTTAAAATAACTTAGGTCCGTTTGTTAAATCGGTCCTTGAATGGTTAAATAATTTGCGGTTATCCATTGCCCACAATTTGCCTGTAAATCCGCCTGCTTCGGCGCCCTCAACTGCCTCACGCATTTCGTAAATTCTTGCATCCATGAGATCAAGTTCGCTAAGTAGTTCTGCTTCAATAAACGAGGGGCGTACTGCCGCTCCAAACTCAGGCTCGCCGTGGTGGGATAAAATCATATGTTCAACAAGCATTGATTTTTCCATAGGGATACCCAATTGCTCGCTAATCTTCCTTACTGCTATTGCACCTTCGGTTAGGTGGCCAAGAAGATTGCCGCGCACCGAATAACCTGTAACAATGCCGGTTTCGGCAACGGTAAATTCGGTAAGTTTGGCGATATCGTGAAGAATAACGCCCGAGAGCAATAAATCTTTATCAACAAAGGGATAAATAGCACACACACTTTCGGCTAAACGCGCGATAGATAGCGTGTGCATCAAAAGTCCACCGCGTATAGCATGGTGAAGTTTAAATGCGGCGGGCCAATATAGAAGTGCTTCACGATTAAGAGAGAGAATATGTGTTACAAGACGTGATAGGTCGTTGTCCGCAAAATTTTCTGCCATAGTGTAAAGCGCTTCATACATTTTTGCTGAATCATATCCTGCTGTTTTAACAAAATCGTCAGTGTTTATACCGTCTTCCGCATAGGTGTGACGAATACGGTCGATACGCAATTGATCGTTGCCATTATATACCGAAATGGTGCCTCGCACCTTTATAATTTGGTTTGCTTCATATTCGCCATGCAAATCGGGGCTATAACTCCAAAGTTTTGCATTGATTTCACCGTCTTTATCGGATAGTAAAAAATCAAGGTATGTGTCGCCTTTAGAAGACACCTTTTTATCTACTGTTTTTATAAGGCAAAAACCGTCAACGGTGCCTTTATTATCAAGAGCCGTAAAATTCATAATGCCCTCCTATAATAAGTTTTATTGCTACTCAATCATTATACTATATTTTAAATAGTGGTGCAACAGTAAAAAATTACCCCGACATAATATGTCGGGGTAAAAACCTAATCGGTTAAATAATATTTAACGAGAGTCTGTAAAAGTGTATCGCGGTCAACCCTTCGAATTAAACTGCGGGCGTTATTATGTGTCGTAATATAGGTTGGGTCCTCAGATAAAATATATCCTACAATCTGATTTATTGGGTTATAACCCTTTTCTTTGAGCGCATCATAAACAATTAACAGAATTTTACGAATTTCCTGTTCTTGCTCATTACCTATAGAAAACGTCATGGTTTTATCCATCATAATTAACACCTCTTTTTAATTTAACTATATACTTATTGTATAACAGTTTTCCCTAAAATACAAGATTTATTTTCGCAGTTCAGCTCCTGCTGCCTCGAGTTTCTTTAAAATCTTGTTTGTAACTGTTTCGATTTCTTCGTCAGACAAGGTACTGTCGGCACTACGAAGCCATACACTAAAGGCAACGCTCTTTTTACCCTCGGGTATTTGTGAACCTGAATATACGTCAAAGAGTTCTACCATTTCACAAAGGCGTGAAGCGCCTGAGATAATTGCCTTTTCAAGGGTACCAATAGAAATATCCTTATCGCAAAGGAATGCGAAGTCACGTTCAACAGCAGGGTATTTGGGCAACGGCTTGTAGATTGTCTTGCGCTTGTTTATGGCAAAGAGTTCATCAAGTTTAATTTCGGCAACGTAAACACGTGTGGAAATATCATAGGTTGCAGCAACGTCGGGGTGAAGTTCACCCAAAACGCCAACCGACTTGTTGTTAGCCTTAACGGTTGCCTGTCTGCCGGGGTGCATATAGTTTTCACTGCTGCGCTCATATTCGGTATGTGCGCCAAATAACTTCATAATTTCTTCTACCGTACCCTTTAAGGTGAAGAAATCTTCATCCTTGCCGTAGAAGCCAAGGCAGAGTGTCGGCAATTCATAGGGTTGCTCGGTTATCGGCAACGCCTTTGGTACAAATCTCTTGTTGATTTCAAAGAATCTCGCATCGGTAATCTTACGGTTGAAGTTGGTAGCAACAACGTTTAACATACTTGTAAGCAACTGACTGCGCATTGTTGAGTATTCTTCACCTAAAGGATTAAGAAGTGTAACAACGTTGCGTCTTTCATCATCAGCATCAAGATTTAACGTATCAATTGCTTTGTTTGAAATGAATGAATATGTTGTAATTTCGTTACCGCCTAATGAGCAGAGAAGATTCTTAAGGGCATCTGCCTTAATTCTTTCGGGTAACTTTTTACCACGAATAACGGCGCCGCGCATAGGCGTACCTACAATGTGGTCGTATCCGTATATACGCATAACCTCTTCGGCTAAATCGGCTCTACCCTCAATATCGTCGCGAATTGAAGGCACCTTACAGGTAATTGTTTTACCTTCAAGAGTGGTGGGGAGGCCTAAACTGTTAAGAATTTTAACGATTGTATCGTCATCAACGTCGACACCGATAAGTTCCATAATTTTATCGGTTGTTACAGTTATTATGCGGCCTTCGGGTAAGCCTTGATTACGGTCAATTTCACCTTCAATAATGTCACCTGCGTCAAGCTCGTAGATAAGACCTAGCGCACGTTCCATAGCGTAGTGGGTGTTTACAATGTCAATACCCTTTTCAAATCTGCCGCTGGCTTCGGTACGAATGCCGAGCGCACGTGCGGTGTGACGGATATTATCTCTCTTAAACTTGGCAGATTCAAGGAATAAATCGGTGGTATCGTCGGTAATTTCGCTTTCAAGACCGCCCATAATACCTGCAAGGCAGGATGGGTTTTCACCGTCGGCAATAACAAGCATATCGCTGTTAAGGTCATACTGTTTGCCGTCAAGAGTAGTGATGCTTTCACCGTCTTTTGCGTTACGTACGATGATATGTTTGCCGAGAAGTTCATTATAGTTAAAGGCATGCATTGGGTTGCCTGTTTCAAGCATAACAAAGTTGGTAATATCAACTATGTTGTTGATGGGACGCATGCCCGAAGCCAAAATAGCCTTCTTCATCCAATCGGGTGATTCTTTAATTCTTAAGTTTTTAACCACGCGTCCAATATAACGGGGGCAAAGTTCGTAGTTTTCAACGTCAATTTTAATGTAGTCGTTAATATCTTGACCAACTGTTTTGTAGGTGGGGACGGGTGCCTTAAATTCGGTACCGAGAACAACACCGATTTCCTTAGCAACGCCTAAGAAACAGTTGCAGTCGGGACGGTTAGCGGTGATTTTAAAGTCGATTATATAATCGTCAAGACCCAAAACTTCGCGCATATCGGTACCAACGTTAAGGTCGTCTTTAAGAATAAGTATGCCGTGAACCCCTGCGCCTTCATAGTCGGCTTCAGTAAGACAAAGTTCTTCGCCCGAGCAGAGCATACCATTTGATTCTACGCCGCGTAATTTACCTGCTTTAATGTTCATACCATTAGGTAAAATACTGTTATCAAGTGCAGCGGGAACAAGGTCGCCCTCCTTAATGTTTTGAGCGCCTGTTACGATTTGAACAAGTTCGCCTTTGCCTATATTCATCTGACAAATTTGTAGGTGGTCGCTATTTTCGTGGGGAGTGATTTTTTCAATCTTTGCTACAACAACGTTAACGAGTTTATCGCCCTGTGATTCAATAGATTCAACCTCGAAGCCTGCCATAACCATACGGTCGCAAAGTTCTTCGACAGGTACGTTTATTTCGACGTAAGATTTTAATTGATTTAAAGAAATCTTCATTTTAGTTCCCCTCCTTAAAATTGGTCAAGGAAGCGCTTATCGTTTTCGAAAAGAAGACGAATATCGCTTATCTTGTAACGTGTAGTTGTGAGTCGGTCAAGACCGATGCCAAAGGCAAAGCCCGAATAAACCTCGGGGTCTATACCGCAGGATGCGAGCACTTTCGGGTGTACCATACCTGCGCCAAGAATTTCAATCCAACCGCTGCCTTTACAAACGCGGCAACCCTTACCACCACATTCAGAGCAAGAAACGTCAACCTCAACGCTCGGCTCGGTGAAGGGGAAGAAGGATGGGCGGAATTTAACCTTTGTGTCCTTACCGTAAATTTCGTGGGCAAACTGTTCAAGCACGCCCTTTAGGTCACACATAGTAACGCCCTTATCAACAACAAGACCCTCAATCTGATGGAAAACGGGTGAGTGAGTTGCGTCAACCTCGTCGGCACGGAAAACTCGTCCGGGGCAGATTATACGAATGGGAGGTTTGCGATTTTCCATTGTACGAATCTGTGCGGCAGAGGTCTGTGTGCGTAAAAGTAGATTTTCACCAAGATAGAATGTATCCTGCATATCACGTGCGGGGTGGTCGGCAGGAACGTTGAGAGCCTCAAAATTATAATAGTCGGTTTCCACTTCGGGACCGTCAACAACGTCAAATCCCATAGACTGAAAGATGTCTATCATATCGTTAAGAACGGTGTTAAGAGGGTGTAGTTTACCCGTCTTGTGTGCCTTTCCGGGCATTGTAATATCAATAGTTTCTTCCTTTAATTTAAGTGCGGTTTCGTTCTTTTTAATAACTGCACTGCGCTCTCCAATAAGGGTTTCAAGCCCTGCTTTTGCTTCGTTTACAAGCTGACCCATAATTGGACGCTCGGCGGGATCCAGTTTACCCATTTGCTTAAGAAGTGCGGTAAGTTCACCCTTTTTACCAAGGTATTTTACGCGCATTTCATCAATTTGAGCCAATGAGTCGCATTCGCCAATAGCCGCAATAGCGGTGCTTTTGATTGCTTCTAATTGTTGCTTCATAAATTTTCCTCCAACAAAAAAGACTTCGCCCTGTAAACAGGACGAAGTCTAAAATTAAAATAAACTCCGCGGTACCACCCGCATTTTTGCTCAAGAGCAAACACTCTTCAAATTCATAACGGAATTACCCGTTGACACCTACTAAAAGTTCAGCGTCACTGCTCGGAAGGGAACTTCGGTAAAGGTCTTAACATAAACACACTTTCAGCCAAGGTGCGTTCTCTCTGAAAGAAAGACGAAAACCTACTTTTCTTCGTCAAGGCATTTAATAATGGTATTTGATTTGCTTGTAATGGTATTTTATCACAATATAAATCTTATTTCAAGACTAATTTATTTTTCCGTAAAGTGGAATTTCGCTATCCTTTTTAGGCTCGCGTGCTTCTACGGGTGTAGCAGTCTTTTTTGACTGGCCGTTTTTACGTGTAGGACGATTGCCGCCTACGGGACTAATAACAACGCGTCTGCCACTGCCTTCACCAATAGAGTTTGAGGTAACACCCTCAATATCTTGTACTGCGGTGTGGATAATTCTTCTCTCGTACGGATTCATTGGTTCAAGCGTGCGGCTACGACCATTGCGTATAACCTGATTTGAAATGCGACGTGCAAGAGAGGTTAAAGCCTGCTCGCGTCTCTCACGGTAGTTACCAATATTGATAGTAACCTTGTAATAACCGCTTGCAGAGTTGGCCGAAAGGCTTGTTAAGTACTGCAAAGCGTCAAGAGTTTCACCCCTATGACCGATAACTACGCCAAGACCATCGCCTGAAAGATAAAGGGCTGCGCCGTTTTCTTTTTCGGCAACCTTAATTTCAATATTTTCACAACCGAGGTTTATTAAAATGTTTTTGAGGTAAGCAATAGCCTTGCCTGCTCTTGAATCGGCAGGGATTTGGTCGGCGGGTACCGTTGCAATTTCTTCGGTTACTGCTTTTTCGGGAGCCTCGGTTTCATTTTTAACGGGTTTTGCGGTTTTAGGCTTATCGGCCTTCTTTTCTTTTTTAGGTTTATTAGCCTTGGGTTTCGGCGCATCGGGAAGTTCGATAAACGCTTTAACCTGTGCTTTACAACCGCCAAAAATACCTAATGTTTTCTTTTTAGGCATTTCTATAATATCAAACTGAATATCATCTTCGCTGAATTTTTCAGCGCCAAGGCTTAAAATTAAGTTGGTTTTTGCTTCTTCGTAAGCCTCTTCTATTGTAGAACCATAACCGGTTTGTTCTTTTAACAAGGAAAATCCTCCTTTAATTATTCTACCGATGAGTTGGTAGAATCGATTGTTTTCTGTTCAAGTTGGCTAGTTTTTACAAAGCTTTTTGCACGCTCTTTTGCAATCATACGGTAAGGACCGTAGAAGTATTGAACACCCGCTTGTAATCCACCTGAAATAATACTTGAGCATGCCCAATAATAGCCAAGACCGCAAGGAGCGGAGAAGGCGATAATTAAAGAAATCAAGGGCATAGTAAGCATCATACCCTTCATATTGGGTGCGTCGGGGTTGATGGATTTTTGCATACGCATTGAAATAAGCGAAGAAATCATGGCCGCGGCGAATGAAAGGAAAGGAATAATCCAATTCACGTGCACAGCCGAAAGATTAAACTGGAATTTAGGTGTTTCGGTAAGGTCGATGCCAAAGAAGTCAAAGTCTATCTTCTCAATTTCGGTCTTAATTTCGTTTATAGCCTTAATTTCAGCCTCTTTTTTACCTTCAAGCGACAACTTATCGTGTGTAATATTGGTAATGAGAGCCAATTCTTCGCTTCTTGAAGATTTGATGTCTGCTTCAACTACAACGGCTTTTGTGGCAACGTCTATCTGCTTTGCATCAACCGTAGTAAGATAAGAAACAGGGGATAATACGAGATAGTAGATGCTCATCAAGATAACGAGACGAAGAATCATAGGAAGACAACCGCCTGCCATAGAAACGTTTTCCTTTTGGTAAAGTTCCTGCATTGCGGCAGAGTATTTCTGCTTATCGTCACCGTATTTTTTCTTAAGTTCATCAAGTTTCGGTTTTATTTTTGTCTGTTGTACCGATGATTTTTGGCTTTTGATAGTGAGCGGTATTAAAAGTAGATTGATTACAAGTGTAAAAATAAAAATTGCAATGGCAAAATTATTGCCCGAGATAAACATAACGCCACGGAAAATTGGGGCGAGTACGTATTCGTTTAATAAATTAAAAATAGCATTCATATTATGTCATACCATCCTTTAAAAATGGTTATTTTTCTTTTTTCTTTCGGGTACGGGATCATATCCGCCCTTACATAACGGGTTGCATCGTAGTATGCGCCAAAAAGCAAGGCAAGAGCCCTTTAATGCACCATGAACCTGCAACGCTTCAATAGCGTAGTTAGAACAGGTTGGGTGAAAACGGCAACAACTCTGCTTGGCTGGAGAGATATGCTTCTGGTAAAATCGGATAAATCGGATAAATAATTTACTTATCATTTGCATTCCACATTCCGGCAGAAATAAAATGTTTTTTCATGATGTTTGCAACATCATAACTCTTTTTTGTGAAAATTCTTGAGCGCGCAACAAAAACTATATCATAACCGCTCTTCACGTTTGGTAGGCACTCAAAAAATGCGGCGGTGAGAAGCCGCTTAGCGCGGTTGCGCAAAACGGCACTACCAAGTTTTTTACTAACGGTAATGCCAATTCGTGTTTTGTCAGAACGGTTGCCGAGAATATAGGTTACAACAGCACCGTCGACGAAGGATTTGCCGCGTCCATAAACACGGCGAAACTCTTTGTTAAGCCTTAGTTTTTCAATCATAAAGTGTCACCTTAAAAAAGTAAAAGCCACATTTAAGTGGCCCTTAATTAGTAAGTGAGCGTCTTTCTGCCCTTAGCTCTGCGACGAGCAAGTACCTTGCGGCCGTTAGCTGTAGCCATTCTCTTTAAAAAGCCATGTTCACGCTTTCTGTGAAGCTTTTTGGGTTGGTAAGTTCTTTTCATGTTTTAAACCTCCTTTGCACTATAGGGATAATTACCCTTATAACCTATCCTAAGAATTATAACCGAAGTGCGCCGTATTGTCAATATCAAATTTTAAAAAGCAGGGTGCACCAAAGGTACACCCTGCTAAAATTATTTTACAAGTCGGTTTATTGCCTTAATGCTTGTTGTTTTGTAAAGGGCATATGTGCCAAACATTGTAAATATGAGTTCAGGCAACATATACATACCGTTATACACAAGCGAGTAGATATACGGGTTATTGAATATATCAAACGACGTCCAAAGCACAACACCCGATGTAAAGTGGCATAAAAATCGGGCGAAAACGGCCACGGCGGTACCCAAAACTATACCCCAGAATCCTTTGTTTCGCCACAACCCTGAAAGGCACATAACGGCAAACGCCAGAATGTAATCAAGCAGAATTGCGGCAATAAGCACGGATGGCGTAAGGCCCCATCCAAAAACTCCGCCTTGAAGCATCTGTATTGCGCCGTATAAAACACAGGGCGCAATGGCGTATTTTGTGCCGTAAAGCACGCCTATAAGACAAACGGGCACCATAGATAACAGAGTTACTGAACCGCCGAGCGGAGCCTGATAAATTTTAACAAAGCTCAGTACGGTTGAAAGTGCTATAAGCACGGCAGACACACATAGTTTTTGCAAATTTTGTTTTTTCATTTTTTACACCTTTCTTTTTTAGAAATTGTGCAAATAAAAAGCCGCAGTAGTTTTACTGCGGCATAATCGTGAAAAGGAATATTCTCCTACGTCGGCATTATCCGCATCAGGTTATGGGTCGAAACAGAATGGTTTCCTCTCAGCCTGAGTCAATCAAGCTCCCCTTTTTATTTGCTTTTGTTATTAAATTATTGGGCCCATATTTAACAACAACTGTATTTTACTCCGAATCGTTTTATTTGTCAAGGTTATTGTTAATTTTAAACCCATTTTCAAATTCATTTTTACCTACAGGGTAGGCGTTGTTGAGATTTTCGGCAATGCTGTCAAGCGTGGTAATTTCGTCTTGGATTTGATTATTATCTATAGCATCAGCAATATCGTATGCCAACCATTTTTCAACAAGTTGGTCACCTTCGGGATATACAAGTGCACAGTTTTCCATGCGGCGTTTTCTTGTTACGGCGCATATTATAACGTAAACGATAAATATAACGGTACTTACAATGGTTATATTCATGCCCAGGTAAAGTCCCGGTGCTACATATGTAAATACTATTTCGTTTTTGCCTTCGTCTACAGGTACTGCCATAAAACCTACGTTAACCTGTTCAACCGGGACCTTTTTGCCGTTAACGGTTGCTGACCAACCCGCCTCATATGGAATAGAGAAGAAAGCGAGGGTGTCTTTTTCGGTGGTTATCACCGATTTAAATCCGTTTTTGGTGTATTTAAAACTTTCTGCGGCATTAGCTTTTAATGCGGCACAATCTTTTTCAAAGGTTTCGTTGTCAAAACTAATATATTCGTCGGTGTCAAATTTGCTAAGGCGGTCACCATATTTTTCTATTTGGTCATCATTTAATAATATTGCCTTAAGCATGAGGTCGGCACGTGCAAGCTCACCTTGTTCGTCGCAGAAATCTTTCGTCATATACTTATCGTAGGTAAAACCAAGAGGCACATAATTTTTGTTTTCATAAATTTTGTGGCCCGATTCTACACCTATAAAGGTGTAACCCGGCATAAGTGTTTCGCCTGCATATTCTTCAAACGGTTCTTCGTTATTAAGATTCAGCACGTATTTTACAGATAAAAGATTACGTAGAGCGTAGTTATTGGTGGTGGGGCGGCTTGCAACACTTCGTTCTTCACCAACGTACTCATAAAAGTCCACAACACCGGTAGGAACAATAGAATGGAAGGCATTTATAGAAGAATAACCAAGGAACATGCCGGTATTATCAACACAACTGTAGGTGTCGATTCGCATACGGTCCTTGTCTCCGTCAAGTTTTAACTCACCTTCGATTAGTGAATCAATCATAACAATTTTAGTATCATAAGAATGCTGTTTGCCGTTACTGATAAATACTACGCCGTATATAATTGATATAACACAAACGAAACAAAGCGCAACGTTAAAGAATGAATTGTCTTTGCGACGGAATGCCTTTATAAGAGCCAAGGCTACAACCAACGAAGCGATGGCAATAGCGCAGGTTATCCAGAAACGGGCGACAAACGTTGATGAAGTGTTATTATTGAATATGCCGAATGTGTATTTATTCTCGTCGACCTTTTGTGGGAAGAAACCTATTACTAACGTAAAGGCAAGGGTGATAAAGCAAACCCATTTAAATGCAGAATTCCACTCAACTTCGCGGTCTTCAAGTGCCATAACGGTGGCGAGTGCCATCATCAAAACGGGCATATAGAACCAACGTGCATAATAGTTTGTGTTAAATAAAGAGAAAGCACTGTTTAGTATTGGGAACAATGAGAAAACAAAACTTGTGCAGATAATTCTTTTAAGCCAGTTGCCTTTCTTAGCGCCACAGTAGGCAAAGACACCGACCATACCAAAAACAGGAAGCCAACCGCCAAGTGATGCCCATTTTACGTTGGCATCGGGGAAGAATACGGGGCGAGCGGGTAAATCCGGTGGGAAGAAGAAGCATTCGATAATGTTGAGATAAATCTGCTCCCTGCCGTACATAATGGCGTTCCAACCGGTAAGGAATTCGCTTGTTCGCTCAACACCAAATACACAAATTGCAGTGGGTAACAGAATAGCGGCCGACATAAGCAGTCCGAGTATTGCTTCAAATGCGAGCATAAGAAATCTGCTAAAGGTGATCTTAATAGCCTTTGAGCAAATGCGAATTATAAAGTAGATAATAACAAACACAACCATACCATAAAAGAAGAAGTAGTTTACGGCTGCGCTTAAAAATACGCAAAAGGCGAAAATGCCGCGGCGATTTTCAGTAATAAAGAGTTCAAGAGATAAAAGAAGTAAGGGGAATACAACAATTGCTTCGTGGAAATGGTTAAAGAACACGTTGTAGATTGAAAAACCGCAAAATGCGTACAAAATACCGCCTAAACGTGCCGCCTCAGGCGTGCGGGTAAAACGGCGTATAAAGAGGTATGCCGTAAGTGCCGCACAGGCAAATTTAAGTATTAGAAGCGGTCCCATTAAATAAGGTACCATCCAATTTGGAAACGGAATGGTAAGCCAGAAGAATGGACTGCCAAGCAGATAAAAACTGTACGAGCCGATGAAGTTAACTCCAAGGTCGGTATACTGATTCCAACCAAAGTTGCCGTTTCTAACCGCGTCGTGGCATAGTTGATAAAACGGTATTTGTTGAACGTTGAAATCACCGTAGAATAGGAAATATCCGTTGTCTGCTATAATAAAAGGTAAAAAAATTACCGAAGCCGAAGCGAGCGCAATTAAAAAGGTACTGAGTCCTTTTTCCTTTTGCGGACGCAAGCTCATTGCTTTTTTGTAAGAATATACCATAGTTTTTCTCCATAAAACCAATTTTAATTTATTGATATTATAACAGAATATGATATAATATTCAATAAAGGAAGTGAAATGAATGAAAAATCATTTTTATGCTATGCTTTCACGTATGAAAAATATCTATCGTTGGGGACTTATGCGTAATACCAAAAGCGAGAATTTAAGCGAACATTCACTTGAGACGGCATATATTGCTCACGCATTAGCCATAATAAAAAACAACTGTTTTGGTGGCAACGTAAATGCTGAAAGGGTTGCGGTAGCGGCAATGTTTCACGATACGTCTGAAATCATAACAGGTGATATGCCTACACCCGTTAAATACTACAATCCACAAATAAAAAGCGTTTATAAAGAGATTGAACACCAAGCACAACAGACATTAACCGATATGTTGCCTAATTATATGCGCGGTGACATAGTTGATATTTATAATGATGACGATTTAGAAATTAAACAAATTGTTAAGGCTGCCGATAAAATATCGGCATACATTAAATGTGTAGAAGAACTTAACATGGGTAATCGTGAGTTTGAAACAGCTTTAAAAACTATAGAAAAAGCAATTAAAGATATGAATTTGCCGGAAGTCGATTTGTTTATGAAAGATTTTATGCCATCTTTCAGTTTATCACTTGACGAACAAAAATAAGATTGAAAGTTTTTCAGTTATATGATATACTTAAATAAGTATATGATTCTTTTGAAAAGAGAGGATTTATTATGAAGAAATTATCTAAAAAGCAAAAACTTATCACAAGCATTGTTGGTGGTGTTTTGGCTGTTGCTTTAATTATCACCATAATAATGGTTTCGGTTAGTTCATGTTCAGATAAAACGGTTTATGTTGAACGTGAAAAAATTAGCGTTACCGTTGATACAGGCGTATCGGTTACAATGAAACTTAACCTTGAATATGCTGTAACAGATGCGGCTGCGCTTGTTCCGGGAGATGCAGCTTACGCAAAAGATCTTGGGGGTAAAATGCCGTTTAAGGTTTCGTTTGAAAAACTCATTACAAAACTTGCAACTGACGGCAAGTTGACCGGTGCTGCGGATGAGGTCATTCTCATCACGATTGAGAGTATAAAGCACGAAGATTACGAAAAAGTTTTAGATATAATAAATAAGGTCATTGCTGAAAAAGAATATAAAACAAAGGTAATCACTCTTTACATAAGAGCGAAAGAGGCAAAAATTATTCAATTTGCTGAGAAGAACAATATCTCATACGGTAAGGCGTATTTCTGCGATAAAATAGCCAAAGAGTCTAAAAACCTTAAGGCTGATGATCTTGCAACCAAGACTCTTGCAGAAATTTATAGACTCGCTAAAGATGACAAAACCGAATCACACATCAGTTCGGTTGTAAGTGATCTCAACTCAAATCAGGAAGAGATTGAACCGCCGAAGAAGGACGAGTCATCGTCAAAACCAACTTCTAGCGAGAACGTATCAAGCGGCACTTCTTCAGAAGGTGCGACGTCATCCACACCGTCAGAAACACCATCAGAAACACCGTCGGACACTTCGTCGAGTAGTGAGTTACAAGGCGGCCAACAGCTTGAAATAGATACTGATAGCGGTTGGGTATCGGGATGGTATTAAAAATAAAGGGTCGTCGTATTTCGACGACCCTTAAATTAAAGGAAAATTTATGAATAAAATAATAGAATATTTTAACGGATTAAAGGCAAAAATCAATTTAAAAATAAAACATAAAAAAGCAATTATTACAGTTACGGCGTTTGTTTTGGCGATATGTATTTTGGTGTCGGTGATTTCCTTTGTAAAATCATTCAAAACACCGGAAATGTTTGAGTCGGATGCACGCATTGTCGTCGATTGTGGTATACGTGTGGGCTTTGTGGTGGATGAGAATTTTATTGTATCGGAAGTTTTTGCGTGTGAAAAAAAGTATGAAAAATATATAGAGGATATAAGATACGAGTCTGATTTTGTTAAAGCAATTACCCATGTATTTAACCATGCACAAGCAGAAAGCTACGTATATAATGTTGATTATTTTGCCGTCTTAGCCAGTATTGAGACCAAAAATCCCAAAATGTACGAGATGGCGCAGGTTTGGATACATGACGAAGTTATGGTGCGTATCGGTATGGAGCAAATATATTACTGTGGTGTTGCTATAACCGAGTACGACCCTAAAATCCAAAGACTTGCCAATCGGAACAAGGTGCCTTATTCGGTTGCTTACGTTTGTTCAGAACTTGAAAAGGCCAACGAGGAATTATCGGCCAAAAAACTTATGAAGGAAGAATTGTATATAATTTCACAGTTGGCAAACAACGCAAACGGCAAAAACAGAAATTATTTTTGGACATTTACGGACGAGATAAGCCGTAAGAATTTATCCAACATATAATAAAAATAAAAAGAGCATCTTTTGATGCTCTTTTTTAATATGAGTCAATCTGTAAGCCGAGTTCTGTCGTGAACGACCATCTATCTCGACGCAGAGTCGCCCCTGCGCTCAAGCCACTTTTCTGGGCACACCGGACAAGTGTATAGCCCAACTTAGTGTTGCTCCGGATAGGGTTTACAGGGTTGTTCAGTCTCCTGACAACCGGTGAGCTCTTACCTCGCCTTTCCACCCTTACCGCAAAATGCGGCGGTATATCTCTGTTGCACTTTCCCTAATGTCACCATCGGCAGCCGTTAGCTGTTATCCTGTCCTATGGAGCTCGGACTTTCCTCAGACAAAAAGTTGCTTTTGCCCGCGGCCGTTCAATTAACTCATAAAAATATTATAACATAAAATACTTTTTGTGTCAAAGGTGTGTTTTGCGAATAAACTGTAAGTAGCAGAATATAACGGAGGTATTTTATGGATATTACAAAACAGCCTACATATTTTTTGGCCGCCAATTCAGCAGACGGCTTTTATTCTAAATTTTGTGATAGTTACAACGCTTTTGACGGTTGGAAAGCATATATAATTAAGGGTGGTCCCGGTACCGGCAAGTCGACATTTATGAGGAACGTAGCGCAAAAGGCTTTGATTTTGGGTGAGAAGGTTGAAATTTGTCCTTGCAGTTCCGACCCTAAATCAATAGATGCAGTGATATTTCCGGCAATTAAAAAGGTTATACTTGACGGTACTGCACCGCATGTAGTTGAGCCGAAATATCCTGCCGTTTGTGAACAGATTATAAATATGGGTCAATTTTGGGATGATAATGCGCTGCGAGGCACAGAAAAAGAGTTGTTGTCGCTCTTCGGTTTTTGCAGCACCTATCATAAAAAAGCGGCTCAATATATTTCTGCTGCGGGTAAATTGGTGTCGTATAATTTTGGTATACAACTCGCTGCTACCGATATTGATAAGGTGTTTGATTTTGCTAACAAACTGGCTAAAAATAACATACCCAATAAAAGGGATAAAAAGACAATCGAGTGGGTACGTTTTTTGGGCGGCGTAACACCTGACGGAATTGTTTTTTATGGTGATACCATAGATAAGGTGGCAGAGAAGAAGATTATCATATCGGATAAATACGGTGCCGTATCAAGCATAATTATGTCGGTGTTGCGTGACGCAGCACTTGATAAAGGTTACGAGATAATAACCTTGAAAAACGAACTTTTACCCAAAGATATGATAGACCATATTATTATACCGGAATTAAACATAGCCTTTTGCCGTGAGGGTAGGGATAACGTATTTCTAAGTGATCAAAGGCGTATACATTCACGCCGATTTGTTGATGCAAGAGAATTATCGTCAAACCGTCAAAAATTATCTTTTAACCGACGTGTAGCGAGCGAATTGCTTGATAGTGCGTGTGAGTGCCTAAAAAAAGCAAAAGAGGTACACGACCAAATTGAGAAATATTATATTGATATAATGGATTTTGAAGCTATGAATTTATACGGCATAAAAATGGCCGATGAAATTTTAGCGCAATAAAAAGTAAAACACTCTGCTAAGCAGAGTGTTTTTTAGTAATATAAAATTACTTAATTTCTTGTTCAAGATTTTTGAATGTATCGGTGTTGAAAAAGTCAAAAAGGGATATTTCTAAACCGTCACATAATTTTTTAATTGTAACAACACCTGCATTTTTACTGCCGCCATTTATGATGTTCTTTAATGTTGAAGGTGGAACAGCAGAAATCCTTGCCAAAGCATTTACTGATAATCGCTTTTCTTCGCATAACTCTAATAATCTATTTGCGATAGCCTTTCTCGTATCCAAAATATCACCCCTAAAAAGCTTTGTATATAGTTTATGCTTTTTAGGAAAGCAATAACGACCATATATGGACTTTTTAGACCATATATGGTAAACTTAAAATGGGGGTGAGATATTTTGCATAGAAATACAAATAAAACAGAACAACTAAAATCAAAACTTATAGAAGTAATAGAGAATTTGATAGTTGATAAACAAGTCAATACGGTTCTTTTTGGAAGTAAAAGTTGTTTTAATTCGTTGTGTATAGAAGTTACAACCGAAATGAAAGAAAAATACCCGCACATAAAACGAGTCTACGTACGGGCTGAATATCCTAATATAAGTGAAGAATATAAAAATTATTTATTAGAAAACTATGATGATACATATTATCCTGAATGGATAATAAACGCAGGCAAAGCAGCTTACATTGAACGCAACTGTGAAAAGATAGATAAAAGTTATTATTGCGTTGTTTATTATAATAAGCGATACGTTCCCACTACGCGCAAAAGCGGTACAAAAATTGCCTTGGAATATGCTATGAAAAAATCTAAAAACATTATCAACGTATTGTAATGAGTTGTTTATGAAAAGATAAAAGTCAAAGCCTTTCGGCTTTGACTTTTATCTTTTTAGTACCTTTTTAATTAAAAGTAAAATTTGTTTAAAGTTTAATGCCATTAAAAGTGCTATGGCGATAAACTGATATATAAGCCAATTCTTCGGCTCTAATAGCATTAGTACAACCTGTGCTAACATTATTATACTGTTTAACGTTACCATAAGGGGCGCGAATGATATATCGCGGTTGCGGACCTTTATATCAATAGCGCGTATTAAAAATACTGCAACGTAACTAATTAAGGTAGCAACGGCGGCGCCTTGTGCACCCATAGATTTAATAAGGAAGTAATTTAGCGCAAGATTGAGTAACGCACCGACAAGTGTAGTAAGCAAGGTTGCAAAATTTCGTTTTTCTGCCAAATATATATTTCCAAGGAAGGTAACAAAGGAAATAAACACCGTCGCCAAGAGCAAAACAGGTATATACTGCCAAGAAGGATAATAACTTTCTGCCAAAAGCAGTTTTGTTACAAGTTTAGCGGTAAGAATTAGTGCTGAGCCGACAACGAATACGCCACCTTGGAAGGTTTTAAAAATATCGGCGTAAAAGGCGTTGCGTTCGTTTGATTTGTGTTCGGTAACTGCCGAGATTTGCCATGCATCAAGAAATATGGTGGCAACCAATGTTAAAATAGTAGGCACTTTGTATGCTGCTGCATATAGTCCGTTTGCTGCATCGCCAATCATATATTTAACAAAATATCGGTCGGATACGTTAACTACCCACCATAAAAGAGAGGTGGGCATAAGCGGCAGAGAAAACCGAATCATAGTGCCTGTAAGCTTGCGGTTAAGGCTCTTAAAATTAATGTAGGACCAAAGTTTGCCGTTTATACTTAAAAAGATTACTGAAGAAAGGTCGGCTAAAATGATGGCTAACATATAGCCAACAATACCCATTTTTAGGGGTATAAGGAATATAATCGTCAGCAGACAGGTCATAAAGGTTGAAAAAACCCCGTCAATAGCAAAGAGTTTTGCCTGATTATTGGCGCGCACAAAAAAACTGCATATATGACGAAGTGCCGACATAAGAACGTAGGCGTAAAGTAAAACAATATATTTATTAAGGTCGTCAATAAGAAGTATAAGTGGGCTAAATACTAAAAGCACACCGAAGCCTATACCAACGGCAATAAGACCTGTAGTAAAAACGTCGCTTTTTTTATTTTCATCATCAAGACCAAAACGTATTATGGCATTGGTTATACCAAGCATTGCAAGAGGCAACATAAGACTGGCGCTGTTGATAAGTATATCTAACATGCCAAATTCTGACGTTTGCATAGCTCGGCTATAAAAGAACACCATTATAAAAGACAATATTTTTGAACTAAAGGTACCGATGGCAAATATTATGGTGTTTTTAGCCAGTGAAGAGTATTTGTTCATTTTAAACTCCCTAAAATTTTAAAATCCTTAAAACTGAGCAATTATCCACGGCAAGGCGTAGGTGATAAAACTCATAATAGCCGCCGCCAAAATTACACCTAAACCAATGGCGGTAGCAGATTTTTTAAACTTTATGCCAAGCAAAGCGGCCAACATAGCGCCGGTCCAAGCACCTGTACCGGGCAAGGGGATTCCAACAAAAATAAGCAAACCCCAAAATTCACCTTTTTCAAGTTTGTCTTTTTTGGATAGGGTGCGCTTTTCAAGTTTTTCAACAGTGGGTCGAAACAACTTTGTGTTTTTCATCCAAGCAAACAACGGGTTTACAAGCAAAAGTAAAAATGGTATTGGCAAAATATTACCTGTAAGGCAAATAGCTAACGCTTTAAAAAATGGTATTTCCATCAAAGCGGCTGCAACCATACCGCCGCGCAGTTCTAACACGGGTAACATAGATATAATAAAGGTCACTATTTCTTTAGGTATAGGGAAATTCGCAAACCATTCAACAATAGATTCAACAATACCTTCCATAAAAAACTCCTTAAACATTATTAATACAATTATACTATAAAGATACTTTTAATTCAACAAGTTTATTCTATGCAAAATAAAACGAATTTGAACGGCATTGTTTTAACTTTACAAATTTATTTAATTGTGATAAAATAATTGTGCTACACGAATTTAATACAATCTCACGCGGGAAAATATCTTGGTAAAAGGTGTTTTCTCTAATTCCGTGTGGGGTTATTCGTGTAGCAACGACTGGGGAGACACTTTTTCGGCACATCTCTTCGGGGGTGTGCTTTTTTATTTAGGAGCGAATAATGAAACGGATAATTTCTATAATATGTATATGTTTTATTATATTTTCATTTAACGGTTGTAAAAGAAATTATACGCACTCCGTATATGAAATTACAATAGACGCTACTGTTGTGAGCAATGATTCTGTAGGCAACGATTGGCGGTATGTGTATACCTGTGACGGTCAGTCGGTTAAAAGCGGTCATCAAATGACCGTTCCATACGGAACTGCGGAAACTGTAGAAATTTATGTGACGGCTATCGAAAGTGATACTTGGGACGACAAAGGATTTGGAAGCTTATATGTTGATTTAGAGGATGGGTTTCAGAATTATACAATTGTTACGGTGCGAGAAAACAAAGGCAGATACGTTGGGAATACGGCAAATATAAGAATAACTTGCAATGTTAAACTTGTTAAAAACATAGTAAAAAAGCCATAGGATATGCCTATGGCTTTTAAAAAATAATATTGCTTTTATAGCTCGCCTTCGTGTTTAGAGGCTTTTTCCTTATTGGCCGTTAAAGCCTTCTCGCCCGTAAGGTACATAATTACTAATCCTAACAAAACCAAAATAGTAGATGCTTTTATTATGACGGGGATTATGCCTTCGTATATGAAAACACATATAGCGGTTGCGGTCTCGCCACCGATAATGAGGGCGGCAAGGTAACCGAAGAAGGTAAGTCCGCCTGCAAACAAGCAGATTAAAATACCGTAGCCGAATATTATTTTAAGGAAGGATGCAATTTTCTTTAATATCTCTTTCATATACTTTCCTCCTTATAATCCTAAAATGGGTAGCCAGCCCATAAGTACGACAACCTCAAGAATGAACTGTGCGGCAACCCACCACAGATTATTTTTAAAGGTCTTTGAAAAGTCTGATTCAGCCAAGGTCATACCCGCATACATACCAAGGCCAAGCGGCGGTGTAATACCGCACATAACACCACAAATACAAGGCAGCATTGCCGCAACTAATAATGGGTCACAGCCGACATTAGCTAAAACGGTGATAAACATAGGTCCAAAAATAACTACCAAGGACGAGCCGGGAATAACCATACCCATAAAGCAGGTGATGGCGCAAATTGCGATAACGGTGCCCAGCTTACCAAAGCTCCAAGAGGTAATTATCTGTCCCATCTCCTCGGCAACGTTAAGGTCGCTAAACAGCGCACCTATCATATAGCCGAAAACACAAACACCAATAGCGGGGGCGATGGTTTTAATGCTGTCGCCAAATGTCTTTGCAAGATTTTTAATCTTTACAACCGACTTATCATTTGAAACAAGACACGCATAAATCGCAGAAATACCGCCTATGAAAAGTAAAATAGAGCTTGATAGGTTTTTCGCGCCTATTTCACCAAGTCTTGCGGTGAAGAAGGTTTCCTTAAATAAATAATCTAACACAAAGGGTAATAGAATTATTACGGGTAAAAATAGACCCTTCCAACCCGTTTTTAAGGTTTCCTTTAAATTAGGCAGTTCTTCTTTTGCCATAGGTTTAACCTTATAATATTTGCAGAAGCCCCAAACCATTACGAGTCTTTGCAAAACGAACCAAAGTGAAATGCCCCATAAAACAATCCAGAACTGACCGGTCGTCATATTTACCTGCGGGTACAAGGCTGCAAATGCGCCCAATGCCGCCACAATATTAGATGAAGGCGGAATCATATTTCCCATATAGCTGGCATTGCTTTCAATATTAGCAGCCAATTCAGGCGGGAAACCACTGCGCTTCATAGCAGGGATTGTGATTGCACCGGTAGCCATAACGTTTCCGGGGCCTGAGCCCGAAAGAGCACCCATAAAGGCACTTCCGATAACGGCTGCATAGCCGGCACCGCCTGTAAGGCGACCTATCAACGACAGGATTACGGCTATACAACTGTCAATGATTTTAGTTTTTGTCAAAATAATAGACATCGACACAAAAGCAACCATTGAGTATAACAATGATGTGGACAATGCATCGTCAACATAGCCCCACACGTTTCCCCATGTGCCTGTAATGGTTAATAGGAGTATAAAGCTTAAAAAAATTGCTTCATATACAGGTCTTTTAAACACCGCAAACCATATTATGATTACGGCAAGCATAATGCCTAAATAAATAAGTGATGACGGCATATAAGCACTTCCTTTCATTTCTGTTTGGTTATAATAGTTATTACCTATAAGTTATATTATACACAGGGAATTTAATTTGTCAAGTCTTTTATTTTGTGCTTGAAAAAATGTAAATAAGGGGTTATTATATAAATGTATATATGAGAAAAGGAAGGGGTGCACAAATGAACACCAGACAACTGCGCTATGCAATAATGCTTTATGAAAACCGTAATTTTTCGGCAGTGGCAGAAAAAATTGGTATTACACAGCCGGCACTCAGCAAACAAATTCTTAATCTCGAAACAGAGCTTGGTGTTAAGCTTTTCGACAGAACCACCACACCTCTTTCGGTAACGAGTGCGGGTGAGCATTTTTTTCGCGAGGCCAAGAGTCTATTATATAAAGAGGATAAGCTGCTTCATTCTATGGAGGAATACAGGTCGGGCAAGAGGGGAAGCCTGAATATCGGCATTTCGCCTTTTAGAAGTATGTATCTGGTACCCGAAATCATTAAAAAGGTAAAGAATGAATACCCCGACGTAGCGGTTGTTTTACACGAAGCGTCAAGCGATATTTTAAGAAAAGAATCGGCAGAGGGGAAATACGATTTTGCAATAGTTAATCTGCCTGTCGACGAGTCGGTGTTGGATGTAACGCCAATCGAAGCTGACGAGCTTGTGCTTGCAGTACCTAAAGAAATGTGTGCAATATTGCCCGAAACGTCAAAAATCGAATTCGCCGACTGTAAGGAACTGCCGTTTATTGTAGTTGGACAGACGCAGGAAATGCGCCAGCTATTTGAAAAGAGTTGTGCGGCCGCCGATTTCGAGCCAAAAATTGCAATGGAGGTTGTGGGTATAAGCACCGCTTGGGCCATGTGTAGAGCGGGTATTGGTGCAACCCTTTTACCTCGACAGTTTGCTGAATATATGGGCGTGGGCAACGAGGTTGAGCTATTTACTTTAAAAAACACCGTGCGCTCGCGTCAACCCGTTATAGTGACGAGAAAGGGCATGTACGTTTCGGACTTTGCAAAATATGCAATAAAACTGCTTACCGATAAAAAATAAAGAAAAACCCGAACTGTATGTGATATGCACCCCAAAAGTTAGACACTTTTGGAGGTGCATTTTTTATGGCAAAGAAAGGGTCAATACAACAAAAATATAGTGCAGAGTTTAAAATATCTGTTATAATGGATATGCGAGAACACCATTTAGGATATAGAGA
>JAFSDK010000028.1 GCA_017436255.1 Clostridia bacterium | reverse complement strand
ACTACATTCTCTTTGGTAAGATTTTCTATGTGTCAGTATGATTTTTGTCATACTATTATTTTTTCTAACCAAATTTATTTAAAGATTATAAATCTTTAAAATTAGATAAAAAAATTATGTTGTTGTAAAAACCGCTATATGATATAATCAAAGTATAATGAGATAAGAAGGGGTGAAACAAAGTGAAAAATTCTAACTGCCCTTGGTGTGGGCATAAAATCAATCGTTTTAAAGACCAACAGGGTGTTAGAAAAATAAAAACACCCTTGCGTTTAAGATTTGCACAGTGTAGTCATTGCTTTCATTATTATGGTCAAAATACAAAAAGCAAACGCAATGTAATCGCTTTTATAGCTATAGTTTTGTCGCTGATTTTAAGCGTTTGTTTTCAAAATGCTTATATATTGCTTTTGATTTTCTTCTTTCTTGGTATTGTAGTTACAAGTCCATTGGAAAGAATGACACCCGATGAAAATATTTTTCAAGATGTAAAAAATTACAAGTGGAATATAAACACGGATAGTTTATCAAAACGCTTATCCTATTATAAAGCGGTTCCTAATGGATTTTTTGATGAGGATTTAGTTATTACGGAAGATAACAAGTACGGTATATTTTTTTATAATATTTGTGAGGTTAGAATGTGTAGCTATCAGTCTGCAGTTGCTATATTTTCTTCTAACAATTTAAACGAGCCGTTGGTTGATTTAAAACCAATATCCCCATATCTTGCGGGTTCAATTCACGGATATAAAAGATACTTTTACGCACCTTTTTCTGATTGTATCATAACCGTTTGTAATATAAATAAGGAATATCCGTTTTTACTTATAAAACCATCCGAAAAGACGTTTGCCTTTATACCCTTTGATTACACGTCAATATATTATTCACTTAAAGAAACGGAGAAAAATAAAATCATTCTTGAAGATGAATTTTTAAGCGAATTAAAACATCTTGAAGAAAAGGGATATGTAAAGAAAACCGGAAAGCGGTTTACATTAAGCAATTTAATTTGGCATGATATAACAGAGTTTGAAAACATCGAGAAAATATATTTGGATATTAAAGATGATTAAAATGATTTGTGTTACGGTTTAACACAACCCTATAATTTTAAAAGGGAGGTTGTATGTATGAAAAAATATATTTTAATTTTCCTAATGGTGGTTATTACACTTTCTTTCTGCGGATGTAATATCACAAGAGATATGATTGGCACAAAAAACGGAGTAGCATATTTTAATAAACCGGAAAATACACCGAAAATTACTTATACAAACGAAATTCAAACGCAAGAAAAAGAAACGAAAATAGAAGATGCTTCCTTTTGTGATAAACTAATCGCTGCAATTGACGGAAAACCTGCCGGCAATGATTTTTGTAACTGTGTGGGTGATTACCAAGTTGTTATTGATAATAAATATACTTTTAGGTTACATACAGACAGAATTGTTATTTTTTCAAATACAAAAGAATTCACTAGCTTCACGGTTGAATGTTCAGAAAAGGAAACGAAAGAATTGTATGATATTATAGAAGCGGCAAACTGAATTTTGCGGTGTATTATATGATACACAAAAACACCCTATGACTTTTTGGGTCATAGGGTGTTAATTTTTAATCCAACGGCTTCATTGTGGGGAAGAGGATTACCTCACGGATGGTGTCGGAGTTAGTAAGAAGCATTACTGCTCTATCAACACCTATACCCATACCGCCTGTGGGGGGCATACCGTACTGAAGTGCGGTTAAGAAATCCTCGTCAAGCATCTCTGCTTCGTCATCACCACGGTCACGAAGTTCTAATTGCTTTTCAAATCTTTCACGTTGAACGTCGGGGTCGTTAAGCTCAGAATAAGCATTTGCAAGTTCAGAGTGGCAGATAAAGAGTTCAAAACGCTCTGTAACTCTTGGGTCTTCGGGCGAAGCCTTTGTTAAGGGAGATACCTCAACGGGATACATTGTAATAAATGTAGGCTGAATAAGTTTTTCTTCAACGCGTTGGTCAAAGCAAGCGTAAAGTGCATTACCCCAGGTCTTATCTGCGGTGTCTGAAAGTTCTACGCCCTTAGCTTCAGCGGCGGCAACAGCCTCTGCGTCATCGGTAATTGCGGCGAAGTCAATGCCAACGTATTCCTTAACTGCATCAACCATTGTAAGACGTCGCCAACCGGGTGTAAGGTCGATTTTCTCACCCATCCACTCTACTTCATATGTGCCTAAAATTTCTTTAGCGGCACCTGAGATAATACCCTCAGCAATATCCATCATATCGTGGAAGTCGGCATAGGCCTGATAAAGTTCAACAGTTGTAAATTCAGGGTTGTGCTTGGGGTCCATACCTTCGTTACGGAAAATTCTGCCGATTTCATAAACTCTATCCATACCGCCAACGATGAGTCTCTTTAAAGGCAACTCGGTAGCGATACGCATATACATATCAAGTTTAAGTGTGTTGTGGTGTGTAATAAACGGGCGAGCCGATGCACCACCTGCTATTGTGTTAAGTACCGGTGTTTCAACCTCAATATAGTTCATATCATCAAGGTATTTACGCATAAACTTAATGAACTGTGAACGAACAATAAAGTTGCGCTTAACGTCGGGGTTAACAATAAGGTCAACGTAACGTTGGCGGAAACGTGTATCGGTATCCTTAAGTCCGTGGAACTTCTCAGGCAAAGGCAAAAGGGACTTTGAAAGCATGGTAATAGAGGTTGTGTGTATTGAGATTTCCTCAGTTTTGGTCTTAAATACAACGCCCTCAATACCAACGATATCGCCTATATCATACTTTTTAAATGCGGCGTAATTATCATCGCCAATATCATTACGGCTAACGTATAATTGAATGTTTCCGTTTGTATCCTGAACGTTGGCAAAACTTGCTTTACCCATAATTCTGCGGCTCATCATACGGCCTGCAATACGAACGGTTTTACCCTCGTACTTTTCATAATCTGCCTTAATATCGGCAGCATAAGCATCAAAATCAAATTTAGTAATTTGGAAAGGGTCTTTGCCGTCGTTTTTAAGACCTGCTAACTTATCTCGTCTAACCTTAACGAGTTCGTTATAGTCTTGTGCGGGTTCTGTATTTTGAATATTGTTTTGATTTTCAGACATACTTTTCACATCCTAAAAAAATTAAATAGAAAAAGATAAAAGGCAGGATTATCCTGCCTTAAATTATTTTGAAATAGCTAAAATTTTAAATTCAATTTCTCCGGCAGGAGCTTCGGCAAATACTATGTCGCCAACCTTATGACCAAGTAGGGCCTTACCAACAGGTGATTCATCGGAAATAAGACCTGCAGCCGGGTCGGCTTCAGCAGAGCCAACAATACGATATTCACATTCTTCTTCAAATTCTACGTCAAGAATTTTAACCTTTGAACCCAGGATAACGGTTTTAGATTTGCCCTTAACATCAGAAATGATTTCAACGTTTTTAAGCATTGCCTCAATTTCAACAATACGGGCTTCAATCTTAGCCTGTTCGTTTTTAGCCTCGTCATACTCGCTGTTTTCAGAGAGGTCGCCGTAGCCACGAGCAATTTTTATTTTTTCGGCAATATCTGCGCGTCCTTTAGTTTTGAGATTTTCAAGCTCATCTTTAAGCTTTTTGAGTCCTTCATCGGTAAGTCTGATTTTCTTTTCCATCATTAAGATTACCTTTCTTTATTTTGTCGCCCATAGGCAAACATATTGGTATTATATATTATATAATTCATTATGTCAAGCAGAATTATACCTGCGCGAGGGTAGTTGTTTTTTGCAGGGTACTACAATGCAGGTGCCCTAAATTTTTAATGCCGCCAATATAATAGAGCCCTGCTAACGTCGGGTATATTTCATCATCTAACAGGTTAAGTTGTTTAAATTCATCGGGTAATAGTGGTAGAGAGTGAGCAAAGTGTGAATATCTGCCAAACAGATGTGGATTATCACAAAAAGGTAGCGGTATATCTGAAAATACTGCATCAAAGCCCTTAAGGGATAAAAAATCTTCAGCAATAACGGCACTGGCGCCTATAAGTGAAAACAAGCGGTCGTTTTCTTTTTGATAATCACGGGAATGTGTATAAACGTTTACCCTGTGGCAACGCGTTACAAGAAGCGGCAATAAAAATAACAGTCGTCCGTTGGGGTCTATAAGCGCGCAGTTTAGAGGTGTATCTTTGTAGTGGTTCATAACGGTATTGAGGGTCATTAAATAACGGTATTTTGTGACCATGTTGCTGTTATTTTCAATTACGGGTATCGAGCATCTTTCTTTAAAACGCAATAATTTTGCCGAGTTTAAATGAGAATAGCTTATGAGACGTGTGGTATAAAAAGGTAGGTTGTTATAGGTGTGTTCGGTACTTATTAATTTTCTGGTTGGCGTTAGATGCATCTTTTCTTTAAAATTTTTGCGTTCTTTATAATTTGCGTTTAGCGTGGTAAACAAGACTATCCCTCCGTATTTTGCTTGACAAAAGGTGCAGAGTGTATTTATACTAATACTATGTAATTTACACTACAAAAATGCGGAGGTAAATTTATGAGCAATAAAGCAACGTTGGTTGTTATGGCGGCAGGTATGGGTAGCCGTTTTGGGGGACTTAAACAAATTGCCGCAGTAGGTAAAAACGGTGAAGCAATTCTTGACTTTTCTGTTTATGATGCAATAGAGGCAGGTTTTGATAAGGTTGTTTTTGTTATAAACCGCAATATAGAAAAAGATTTTAAAGAGATTGTCGGTAGCCGTATTGAAAAAAAGGTTGAGGTAGAATACGTTTTCCAAGACGTTAACGACCTACCAAACGGTTTCGTTTGTCCTGAAGGACGCGTAAAGCCTTGGGGTACGGGTCAAGCAATTCTTTGTTGTAAAGACGTTGTAAACACACCGTTTGCTGTTATAAACGCCGATGATTATTACGGCAAAAGCGCATTTAAGCAGATTTATAATAATCTTGTAAGCGATAGCGAAAACTACTGTATGGTAGGTTTCAGACTAAGTAATACATTAACCGAGAACGGCCACGTTTCGCGTGGTGTTTGTACCGTCGAGGATGGTTTCCTTACCGATATTGTTGAGCGCACCAAGATTATGGATTGCCGATATACCGAGGATGATGGTGAAACGTGGACACCGCTTTCACCCGACAGTGTTGTATCAATGAATATGTGGGGCTTTACAACCGATATATTTGAGTTTTTACAAAAGGCATTCGTTGACTTTTTAACCGAGCGTGGCAATGAAATTAAGAGTGAATTTTATCTGCCAAGTGTGGTTGATACACTTATTAAAAATGGTGTTAAAAAGGCAAGAGTTCTCGTTGCCGAGGATAAATGGTACGGTGTTACCTACAAGGAAGATAAGGACTATGTAGTAGCCGCAATAGCCGATATGGTTGATAGCGGTATGTACGATAAAATGTAAAACAAAAAAGGTGGGCGTTTGAACAAGTCCAGTAAAAACGGACAATGACAAAAAAGGCCTCCTGTGGTAGAATTAAAAAACTACCATAGGAGGTTTTTGTTATGCCTAGAAGTTATCGTCACATTAAAGACTATGAGCTCGAAATAGAAAAGTTAAGAGATGAAGGATATACGAGCCGAGAAATAGGGAATAAATTAGGGTTTAGCTACAAACAAATGCGTAATTACTACTACCGAAGCAATGTTGCAGAAAGAAAAATACAAGCAGGAATATCTCTTAAACGCAAAGGTAGACCGCCAAAGGATTATGTAGTCAGCGAACAAGACAAAGTTTCAGAACTCAAATATATACTTGCGCGAAAAGAAGCAAAAATTAAATCATTGGAAATGGAAAACGAACTGATGCGGGATTTTCTCTCGCTCACAGAAAGGAAGTGAGGACAAGCGTAAAGTATATGGTAATATACCGCCATAAAGATAAATATTCCATTAGTGAAATGTGTAGGTTTTTCAAAGTATCCCGAAGTGGATATTATGGGTATGTGGCACGAATGGATATACCGGCAAGGGATTTGCCTTTAGCAGAGAAAATTATTGAATGTCAAGAAAAATGTGGAAAGACTTATGGTTACCGTAGAGTACATATATGGCTCGAAAGAAATGGTATTTATCGTAATCCAAAGACAATATTAAGAGTTATGCAGAAATATGGCTTGCTATCAGTAATTAGAAGAAAGAAATATCGTAACTACGGAGATTATCTGCATAAATACCCTAATTTGCTAAACAGAGAATTTTCTGCTGAAAGACCAAATCAAAAATGGGTTACAGATATTTCGTATATACACACAAAGCAAGGTGTTCTGTATTTGTCGGTAATCAGAGATTTGTATGACAACAGTATCGTTGCATACAAAACAGGAACCGAGCAAAATGTCAATCTTGTTTTAAGTACTATTAAGATGGCAAAACGAAAAGAAAAAGTCACTGCAGAGCTGCAACCCCACAGTGACCAAGGCTTTCAGTATACCTCGCAAGCGTACTTTAAGCTAACACAATCATACGGCATAACGCCGTCAATGTCAAGGCGTGGTAATCCATATGACAATGCTTTAGCAGAAAATTTCTTTTCAATCCTCAAAACAGAATGTATCTATCGTGTAAAACTCCAAACCTATGAGGAGGCGAGCCTCCTCATAGGTGAGTACATTCACTTCTACAACAACCAACGCATCCAACTAAAAACAAAACTGACACCACTCGAAAAGCGATGTCAGTTCGTTGCTTAAATTTTAATATTTTCTACCATAGATGCCTTTTTTGTGCTGTCCGCACAAATTGGGGCGGTTCAGTTTGCCCACCTTTTTTAATTGATTGACTTTTTACGTTTCTTTAAAACTAATAAAATTATAAGCCCTACTATTGATAATATAATAAATATACCGATAAAAATAATTGGTAAATGATAGGGGATTCTATCATCATCATAAGGCATTTTAACAAAAGAATAGGTGAATATTTTTACATCTTGTTCATATGAGAAAAATGGTGGAGTCGCTTCCACTTCAGTTAAAGTCCAGTAAGCTGCCTTAAATTCTACATTAGCCCCTAAAACTACCGTTTTAAGTTTTTGACAATCCTTAAAAGCGGCGCCCACAACCGAATTAGCGGGTATTTTAACATATTTTAATGAATCAAGGTGACGAAAAACATAGGTCTCACATCCACCTTTTTCAGGGAATTCTTCGGCTACAGTTAGTGGACCGGAGAATTTTATTCTTTTAATGCCGTCGCAATCATAAAATGCTCCCTCTTCAATAACTTTAAGTGATTTTGGAAATATAACTTTCTTTAATAAGTCGCAATCAATAAAGCAAAAATCAATTCTTTCTAAGGTGCTCGGGAATGATACATCCTCTAAGGCATACATATCGTTAA
Source organism: Clostridia bacterium (assembly GCA_017436255.1). Lineage (GTDB taxonomy): Bacteria > Bacillota > Clostridia > Oscillospirales > Acutalibacteraceae > SIG565. Next base: position 32,895 of record JAFSDK010000028.1, on the reverse strand, counting down.
AGCAATTGTGTATTTCGGTTATTCCCTCACCAATAACAAGGTGCTTTACAGTATGGTTGATATTCTTAATTCCCTCCGAAGGAAATAAGAAGTCAAACAAGTCTACGTTATTACGTCCAAAAATATCGTACGCTTTGCCGCTACCCGACACAGTGAGTGTACCTGTTTTTTTATCAAAATAAACATCAATATCACCTGGTTCAGGCTCCGGCTCGGGCGTAGGCTCTATAGGTTTTGCGGTTTCAGGCGTATGGTATATTACTCCCTCTCCAATGTCAGGATTCGAAACAATAATTGTTTCAGCCGATACGGGCACCGTAAACAGAAGTGCAAGTGTTATAACTAAACATAGTAAAATAGATACTACTTTTTTACACATAAAGGTGATTCCTCCTAATATTATAAAATTTCATTATTGATTCTATAATACCCATTAGAATCACCCCTCTTTTCTTTATAATAACGTATTTTTTATAAAAAGTCAATTTTAAAGGGTAAATTACTAATAACAAAACCGCACGTTATAACGTGCGGTGTTTGCTGTTTTCAGAATAATATTTTAATGCCTTGCCGATAAAATCTTCTGTAACCGAAAAATGTTCTGCAAGGGATGCGGTATCACTACAACCCTGTTTGATTGCAGCCTTTAATTCACGCAAGGGTATCAATTTTTCTATTGCCCATCTATCCGCGCGAAGTTCGTGCTTGGTGCGCAGATCAAAGGGGGAATATACGTTGTAAAAACTGCCGGTATCACAGTGTCCGAGTTCGTGCGCTAGGCATACGCGCTCTTGCGACGGGGTAATTACTGCGCTTGGGTCCAACGCTATGTAACAATGGTTATCTAAATTTACCGCCATTGATTTATTAAGCGGTAGGGGAAAGAAATCAAGCTTTATATTAAGTTCGTCAACTAATTTATAGAGCTTCTCAGTTTCCATTCTCTCTATCCTTTATATATTGGGCGTATCTCTTGACTTCGTTCCACATTTCGTCGGTAACTTCAACGCCGCCACCAAAAAGAGCAACCTTTAGGCTCTCGTCACTGGCAACGGTTTCTTGTCCGTTAAGTAAAAATTCAACCGTTACACCAAAATATTCAGATATTTTTGATAGCGTTAAGGCCGATAAGGTTTTAATTCGACCCATCTTATAGTCCGAAAGGGAGGCTCTCGGAATCCCACAAAGTTTACAAATATCGGTGACAGTAATTTTGTTTTTACGACAAAGTTCGGCAATTCTTGAGTATGTTTCAGGCATAATATTATCTCCTTTTGTGCATTTATACAAATTACGTAAAATAGTAAAACACGTATTGACAATTACGAAATTCAGTATTATAATATAGTTGTGGTTACGGAATGTAGTAATTTGTCGTTGTTTGTCTAAATTATATTACAAAATTCCGTAAATGTCAAGCATTAAAAAAAGGAGCATAAAAGGTGTACTATTGTCAGGACTGTGAAAAAGAATTTAAAAATAAAAAGGTAATAATAGAAACGCATGATTTGTCAAGTGAGCCGTATGAGCGCATCGAAGTATGCCCGTTTTGCAACGGTACAAACGTAAAAAAGAAGCCTACAAGGTACTGTATGTGTTGCGGCGCCAGAATGTCGGGTGAGGGTGACTATTGCAGTACCGCTTGTCGCAGGCGAGGTGAATATTTGTGGGCAAAGGAGCGCAGCCAAAAGGAACAATGGGCAAAGCATCCGCTTAATATTGCCATAAAACAGGTTGAGCAATATAACAAAGAACACGGGACAAACCTTTCATACGGACAGTTTTTTGCCGGGGTGAGATAATGGAAATACATAAGAAAAAAGAATATCTTGATTTATACTTAATTCAGCAGACCAAAATATTAAGGCTTAAAAGACTTATGGAGGCGAATCCCGAGGCAAACGAGCGATATTTAATTAAAATAAAAAATGCCGAGCAACTGCGGGAAAAAATAGAGGACGATATTGATAAAGTAGATGGGGGATTATTAAGCGAGGTGCTGTCGCAACATTATTTGTGCGGACGAAGCCTTGAGCAGACGGCTTATGCCTTGAATTACAGTAAACGTCACATTGAAAGACTATATAAAACGGCTATGGAAAAATTAAGTATTTCATAAATTGACTTTACAAAATTGGTTTAAGGGTATATAATTTAGAACAGATGTTCTACAGAGGAGGCTTAGGGTTTGGAAAGAGTAATACTGCATTGCGACCTTAATAATTTTTTTGCATCGGTTTCATTATTATATAATCAAACCCTTGTTGGCTATCCTGTAGCGGTTTGCGGCAGTGTAGAGGAGCGGCACGGTATTGTATTGGCTAAAAATGAAATTGCCAAGTCTTACGGTGTAAAAACCGCCGAGGCCATTTGGGAGGCAAAAAGAAAATGCCCCGAACTTATAACCCTGCCACCTATTTACGATAGATACAGTGAGTATTCAGAGAAGGCAAAAGAAATATATAGCCGCTATACCGATATTATCGAGCCGTTTGGTATTGACGAATGTTGGCTAGACGTGACGGGCAGTATTATGCTTTTTGGCAGTGGTGAAGAAATTGCCCACAAAATAAGACGTGACATTAAAAATGAACTTGGTATTACTGCCTCGGTAGGTGTGAGTTTTAATAAGGTTTTTGCAAAACTTGGTAGTGATATGAAAAAACCTGATGCTGTTACCGTTATAAGCAGTGATGATTTTAGGCAAAAAGTGTGGCCATTACCCGTTCAGGATATGCTTTTTGTGGGAAGAAGTACTGTTGAAAAATTAAATTCGGCAGGTGTATTTACAATAGGTGATGTAACACTTTGTGATGATGCAATGCTAAAAAGGTTATTCGGTAAAAATGGACTCAGTTTAAAACGTAACGCATTGGGACTTGATACGTCACCCGTTTGCGACCAAAGTATTAGCGAAAAGCCTAAAAGTATAGGTAGAAGCGTTACCGAGGGACACGACTTCACCAATAACGAAGAGGTCTGGCAGACCTTTATAGTGTTGAGTGAAGATATTGCCAAACGACTCCGTCGCCACGGCATGTATGCAGGCGGTATTCAGGTGCATACGCGTACTACAGACTTAAGTGTTAAAGAGTTTAGTCGCGCACTTGAAAACCCCACCGACATAAGCATTAAAATTGCAGAAGCAGGGATGAAGTTATTTAAAGAAAACTACTATTGGGAATTGCCGCTTCGCTCGGTTGGCATACGTGCGATAAATTTGAAAGATGAATGTGTTGCCGTTCAGCAAGATTTATTCGGTGACGTAGAAAACGAGCGCCGTCAAGAAAAAATAGAGGACAGTATACATTCAATTCGTCAAAAATACGGCGACGGCGTTATAAAACGCGGCCGAGTGGTCGATAAAAAATAATAAAAGACATCTCTCCATTTGGTATACCAAATGGAGAGATGTTTTTTTAACTGTTTTGATTTTTTCTAAATGCCAAATAACTTTCAAGTATCATTACGGCGGCTACGGCATCAACCGTTTGTTTGCGTTTTTTACCTCGCGTGTCGGTCATATTAAGTGCGTTGTGCGCCATAACGGTGGTGCATCGCTCATCCCACATGACAAGGGGAAGTCCCGTTTTATCCTTAATTTTCTCGGCCGTTTCGGTACACTCTTGCGCGCGCCAACCAAGGCTACCATCCATATTTTTAGGCAGACCCACAACCAAAAGTTCGGCACCGCAGTCGCTTGCCACGGCGGCGATTTTTTCAACTAAATTTTCTTTGTTTCGCTCGTTAATAACGGTTTTGGGAAAGGCGAAACCCTCTTGCTTATCACTGACGGCAATACCCGTACGGGCGTCACCTAAGTCAACAGACATAATTATCATTTTAAATCCCTCTGTATGTATGATGCTATTTTACTGCCCGACGGTAAATACTCTTCGGGCAGATGCGAAGTATCGTTTATGTACTCAATTTTTCCATTCATATTTTCATCAAAAATAATTTTCGTAACGGAAGTGTTATCACACCAAGTGACGTCGTTTAGTCTTTCAATATCGTCATAAATCAGTTTGCAAAGCAAACATCTTGATACAGCACCGTGTGATGCTATGGCGATTTTTTTACCCGCATTTTCTTTTACCAGATTAAAAACGGTCTTTACTATGCGCTCATAAGAAAGGCGCATTGGCTCACCGTTTGGCGGCGCGAAATTCTGCGGCGAATAGGTCCAAATCATTTCAATGTCAGGGTATTTTTTGTAAATATCGGCATAACTCATACCCTCGATATCCCCACCGTGAATTTCAGTAAGACCATTATCGACAACTACCGAAAGTCCCGTAGCGTCGGCTACCGCTTGTGCTGTTTTTCTGGCACGTAGCAATGGACTTGAATATACTTTATCTATATCTTTATTTTCAAAACGTTTGCCTAAAAATTCTATTTGTTTTGCGCCGATTTCGGTAATGTCTGAATCAATGGAGCCTTGAAATGTGCCGCTTTTGTTACCGAGTGCTTCGCAATGGCGTATTAAATATATTGTAGTAGTCATAAAATCACCAAAATTATTATACATTAAAAAACGTTTTTTTACAATAATAAACTATTTTTTTAGGGTTTATTGACTAATTTTTTTTAAGGTTGTATAATTAGACCAAGTATTATTTAAACAAGGGGGAAATATAATGAAAAAATATTTCAACAAACTTTTCATTGATGGCCTTAGTGGCATGGCTTTGGGTCTGTTTGCAACACTCATTATCGGTACAATATTGTGCCAAATAGGTACTATATTAGGCAACAATATTGTTGCTACCTATTTTACTGCAATAGGTAATGCCGCCAAAACAATAACGGGCGCAGGTATTGGTGTAGGTGTTGCATCAAAGTTAAAGGCTTCACCGCTTACTGCGGTGTCGGCAGCCGTAGCAGGTTTTATTGGTGCATTTCCGGGTCTTGATATTGCCAATGTAACTTTAGGTAAACCGGGTGAGCCGTTGGGAGCTTTTATTGCAGCATACGTGGCTGTTGAAATTGGCGGACTTGTTGCCGGCAAAACAAAACTTGACATACTTGTTACACCTCTTTGCTGTGTGCTTAGCGGTTCGGTTGTAGGCATACTTATAGGACCATACATTTCAACCTTTATGAAGTGGCTTGGCAGTCTTGTTAATATAAGTGTTGATAATCATCCTGTTATCGGCGGTATTATAGTTTCGGTGCTTATGGGTATATTCTTAACGTTACCTATAAGTTCTGCGGCCATTGGTGTTTCAATGGGACTTTCAGGGCTTGCGGCAGGTGCGGCAACAATTGGTTGTTGCTGTAATATGGTTGGCTTTGCGGTTATAAGTTATCGTGAGAACAAGGTAGGCGGTCTTATTTCGCAAGGTGTTGGCACGTCTATGATTCAGATGCCCAACATTGTTCGCAATCCGCTTATATGGGTTCCGTCAATTTTAGCGAGTGCCGTTTTAGCACCTGTCTCTACAGTTATTCTAAAAATGACAAGCACACCGGTTGGCTCGGGTATGGGCTCGTCGGGTCTTGTGGGTCAGTTTGCCGCATTTGAAAGTATGACTGCCGGTGGTATGCACCCAGCTCTTGCACTCATCGAAATTATCGGTATGCACTTTATTGCGCCTGCTTTGGTTTGTTTAGGTATAGCTACTGCTATGAGGAAACTTAATTGGATAAAGCAGGGCGACCTTAAATTATCGGAAGTTACAAGATGACAAAAAAGGAAATAACCGCCAAAGCGGTGGAAATTTTAAAAAAGAGATATCCAGATGCGATATGTTCGCTACAATATAGTGACCCGTTTCAACTGCTTATAGCTGTTAGGCTTTCGGCACAATGTACCGATGCACGTGTAAACATTGTAACACCTGCATTGTTTACCGCTTTTCCCACGGCAGAAAAAATGGCACAGGCGGACGTGACGGATATTGAAAAATATATAAAATCTTGTGGTCTTTATAAAACAAAGGCAAAAGATTTAAAGGGTATCGGACAAATGCTTACCGAAAATTACGGTGGCATTGTTCCTGATACGATAGAAGAACTGACTAAACTGCCGGGCGTAGGCAGAAAGACGGCGAATTTAGTGTGTGGTGATATTTACGGCAAGCCTGCTGTTGTTACCGATACACATTTTATAAGAATAACCAATCGTTTAGGACTCGTTTCGACAAAGGATCCGTTCAAGGTTGAAAAAGAAATGCGTAAACTTTTACCGCCTGATGAATCGAATGATTTTTGTCACCGTGCAGTATTGTTTGGCAGAGATACCTGTATAGCGCAACGTCCTAAGTGTGAAGATTGTGTTTTAAATGAAATCTGCAAAAAGCAGGGGGTAAAAAAATGAGTCAGAAAAGAATAGCGGCAATACATGATATTTCTGGTTTTGGCAAATGTTCATTAACCGTTGCTCTGCCGATATGTTCGGCAGCAGGCATTGAAACCTGTGTTATACCTACGGCAATTCTTTCTACCCATACCGGCGGATTTAAAAATTTTACCTTCCGTGATTTAACAGACGATATTTTGCCGATTGCTGAGCATTGGGCATCACTTGGCTTAAGCTTTGATGCTTTTTATACGGGTTACCTTGGCAGTAAACAACAAATAAAAATCGTTATGTCTGCTATAGAAAAACTAAAGGGCGAGAAAACGTTATTTGTGTGTGATCCTGCTATGGCAGACCACGGCAAACTCTACGTTGGCTTTTCTAAAGGCTTTCCAAAAGAAATGGCAAAACTTTGCAGTATGGCCGATATAATTGTGCCTAATATTACCGAAGCGGTAATGATGCTTGGCCTTGAGTACATAGAGGGGCCGTATACAAAGGAATATATTGAAGAACTCATCGTTAAATTATATGAACTGACGGGCTCTCAAATAGTGCTTACGGGCGTTTATTTCGAGGGCAAGCGCTTGGGTGCTGCTTGCTATGACGGTGAAAAGGTATCATACGTTATGTCTGAAAGAATTGACGTTATGTTCCATGGTACGGGTGATGTTTTTGCATCGGCTTTAACGTCGGCAATACTTAATGGCCGCAATCTTGTGTCGGCGGCAGAAATTGCCGTTAACTTTACTTGTGCAAGTATAAAGGCGACTCTGCGTGATGACCCCGAGCGTCGATACGGCGTAAATTTTGAAACAGAACTACCCGCACTTATTAAACTTTTAGGACTTTGATATGGATAAAAAATTTATAAGAACAGCGGCAATTTTGGGCGAAAAATCTATAGAAAAACTTAATAACAGTCACGTGGCTATATTCGGTGTTGGTGGTGTAGGTTCATATGTTTTAGAGGCACTCGTGCGAAGCGGCGTCGGGAATATTGATATTTTTGATAACGATACCGTTGCCGAGAGTAATATTAACCGCCAGATAATTGCGACGAGTGAGAACGTCGGTTGTAATAAAACCGACGTTGCCGTTTTGCGAGCAAAACAGATAAATCCCGAGATAAATATTAAGGGTTTTAACCTGTTTTATTTACCCGAAACGGCAGACAGTGTCGATTTATCGCAGTACAATTACGTTGTTGATGCGGTTGATACCGTCGCCGCTAAGTTGGAACTTGCTGTACGATGTGAAAAACTAGGCATACCGCTAATAAGCATTATGGGTACGGGTAATAAGTTGGATCCAACTGCTTTAAGGGTTGATGATATTTATAAAACTGAGGGTTGCCCCTTAGCGCGTGTTATGCGTACAGAATTACGCAAAAGAAATATTAAAAAACTAAAGGTAGTTTGGTCGCCGGAAACACCAATAAAACCAAACGAACTTGCCGAAACAAAGGCAGACGGCAGAGTTAGTCCCGGCAGTACCGCATTTGTACCAGCTGCGGCAGGACTTATAGCGGCATCAGAAGTTGTAAGGGATATTGTAAAATAAAAGCAGATGGTTTTCCATCTGCTTTTTATTTTTACTGTTTACCGCAGTTTTTATCAAAACTCGGGTTACATGCGTAGAAGTTTTTAGAGTTTAGCTTATCGGTTGTAATACCAAGTGCTTCGCCAGAACAACAATGGTGAAATGCTTTTGCGATAAAAAAATAATTATATTTTCCACTTGATTTCAATGCTTTCTTTTGAGGCGGTTATGCGCTCTATCAGGCAGTCAACCACCGTGATTTTGTCGCTAACCGACAGTTCATCCCAATGCTCAAAATATCCGCTGATTTCTCCCACATCATTTGTGCGGTTACTCTCTAATGAAACAATCTCGGCACCAAGTTCTTTCTTTTCGGCATCAAGCTCAGAAATGCGGTTATTTATGTACTGCATTACTGTGTCATTTGCTGCGGAGATTTTTTCGAGCAAAGAGGATATTTCTTTGTCAATCTCTTCTATACGTGTTTTCAGTTTTACTACTTGCAGGTTACAGCCGTCCTGCTTTTTCTTTGACAGTGTCTGAAACTCCGCTAATTTCTTCTGCATTTCTTTGAATACAATATCATCTACAACATCAGCATCCAGTGAGCCAAAATGACATCCACCGGCGTGATATTTGTTTGTGCAGAGATAATAACGGTTGTCGGACTTAGTTTTGCACTTATAAATCTTAGCAGTTAAAGCATATCCGCATTTGGCACATTTGATTTTACCCGCAAGCCAGGTTGCTTTTGCCTTGATAGGCCGTGCAACACTTTGATTGTTTAAGCACTTGGAACGGCACTTAATCCACATTGCCGAATCAACAAGTCCCTCGTGGGGAGCCAAAACCAATGTGTGACCTACTAAGGATATGGTTTTTCGCTTAAGATTATCACCCGAATAAAGATACGCTCCGTTTATACCGATAAAGTCTTGCGGTGGGTTAACAATGTTTGTGCCTTGCGCTTTAAAAAACTCATAAAGCTGATAATCGGCTTTTACATACGCGGGGTTGATTACCACATCACGCAATCGGCTTCTATTGAAGAGTTTACCGTCACGCTTTCGTATGCCGTGCTCTTCCAAGTAGCGCATAACATCGCCGAATGAGGTTTGGGGCTTTGAATACATTGAAAAAATCAATCTAATAACTTCTGCTTCTTCCTCAATTGGTTTATACATTTTTGTTCGTATTCCGTCTATGGTTGTTTCAACCAATTCGAATCCAAACGGCACTCTGCCCCCCATATAAAAGCCACGTTTACTGCGGGATGAATAAGCATCAATAACACGCTGCTGAATGGTCTCACGCTCAAGCTGTGCGAAAATCATTACGATCATTAGCATAGCCTTGCCAATAGGAGTTGAAGTATCAAATTTCTCCATTGTGCTGACAAAGTCAACACGGTTCTTTTGAAACACTTCAATTAAATTGGCAAAATCAAGAACCGAACGGCTGATACGGTCAAGACGATAAACGATAACACGGTTTACCTTGCCTGCCTCTATATCACGCAACAACTCTTGAAACGCAGGGCGGTCTATGTTTTTGCCACTATAACCCTTGTCGGTATAAACTTTATAACTTTCTCCTGTCACTTCCTTTTTACAAAACTCGATTTGACTTTCAACGGATATGCTGTCTATCCTGTCAACCGATTGTCTTGCATAAATTGCGTCAAAAAGATTCAATTTTTACTCCCTTCTTCGCAAAAAGAAGCGGAGCTGCTGACATATATATTATACCATAACAGCCCTTTTTCTTCAAGGTTTACAGGACATATATTTGCAAAAAACATCATATAATTTTGCTTCTATTTGTAATTTTACTTCTCTTTTTTCGTCCACAGAAAATTGAGGGTTTAAATTGGTAATCGACACGATTTTGTTGCCGATTTTCTGCTCCCAAGTCTGTGCAACGTAATTCGTCATGCAGTCCGTCTCCTTCCTTTTGCGACTATTTTTCTTTTATTAAAATATGATTTGCGTCTTGTCCTCTATACCAAAACGCATAAGCAATAAGTTTTGTTAATGCTTATCGCTTAAAACTAAAATCTGCCGTCATCAGATTTATGATTTCAGATTTCCGTTCAGAGAATCAGGTAGGGACTAACTCTCTGTCGAAAATCTGCAAATAAAACATAAGAATATAAATTTTGAGTTTCAAGAAAACATTAACTTTAATGGATTCTTTTAATTTCATTCGAATAAGTGTTATTAACATCGTTGCGAGAATGTCCCATAGATTCGGAAAGTTCTCGTTCAATTTGTGCATCGGTCATTCTGCCTTCGGATTTGTATCGTTCTTTAGTTTCTTGATAAAACAAATGCCTGAGACTATGCCAATGTATCGATTGTTCTCTTGGTCGCTTACCTGGGCTTTTATACTTGGTGCGTTCGGGGTCCATAAATTTCTTTTTATTGTTATTCATCCAGTTATCTAAGGATTTACTTTTCTTTTTAACACTGTTTGTATGGTTATCGCATATAACATAGTCCATAGAACTTTTGCTGTTTTTCTGAGCGTATGCCAATACTCGTCTTAAAATATTCTCCTGCATTTTTGTTTCAACGGGTATATCTCTCGGTCTGCCGCCTTTGGTGTTGGTAAGATTTAATTGCTTATATTTAAGCGCATACTCAATCTGATGCACACGGAGTGTAACAAACTCCTCATGTCGAAGTCCGAAATATCTATCCATATACGCTTCGATAACCGCATCCATACGGCCCATATCAAGTGCTACTTTGATAAGGTCATCGAACTCATGCGGAAGAATAGATTTATCCTTCATATATAATTGGCGCTTAGCAACAAAAAAGCATTTATTACTCTTAGGTAAATTCCTTTTAGGGTTCATTCGCTGATGCACCCACTTTATGCCGGATAATTCGGTGAGTATATATCCGGGCTTACAACCGTTGATTTGAAGATGCTCAACATAACTTCGCACGTGGCGCACTTCAGCATTTCTAAAATTCTGCAATGTTGTATTCTCTCCTAAATACCCACAGAATCTATTCATTACTGCTTTATAGCGTCTACGTGTTTTAAAGCTGCCTTGATTTGACCTGTCAATCACAGGAAGAGTTTGATTTAGTAAATTCCGTTTTTGGTTCTCGGCTTTTCGCTCTTGTTCTTCAGGGGTTAAACTCATAAGTATTACTCCTTTCGTAAATTTCGGTTTTTCATAAGAAGTATCTATGGTTCCTCGATGCTTCACACAAATTACCGATACTTAAATGTGGATAATGTTTTTGCATAGTTTCAAGAAAACATTAACTCATACGAAATTTTCCAAATTTTCGTTCACAGGTTTCAGTGGTCCAGGTTGAAACTGTGTACCAAAATATTTGGACATTAAATATATAAGGAATAAAATTTTCGAGTTTCAAGAAAACATTAACTTTTTGTATGATTTATAAAATCATAGGTTTGTGTACGAAAATTTTTGATTAAGGCGGTTGCTGTACAAATAAATTTATTAACGAAAATTTTAATCATAAAAAATTTTGGCTCCCACAGACTGATTCGCAGTCTATGGGAGCCGCTCTATAAATGATAATCATATTTCCTGTGCTCATTTGAAAATGATGATCATACACTCATTTCGAAATGACAGTCATATATCATTTCAAAAAGACAGGATAGATTCTTTTGCATATTTGTTAAAGATTGGTCTCATTAATATTTTATATCTTTGCTTACTCTTATAAGAATCTGTTAGGAGCATATCAAAAAGACAATAATCTTTTCATACTAAGCACCGACAATTTATTTCAAAACGAATTTCGAAAAGATAGTTAATCTATCATTTCAAAATGTGCATCATAAATCATCTCAAAATATCATCTCGAAATCTTGTCATCTATCATACGAAAATGATAGCAAGGCATAGTACGCCCAGGGACTTTTTTACATAAAATTAGGTACGTTTCTCCTATTTTCTTTTACTAACTTTGCGTACTATGCCTTGGCGCCGCTCCCTCGGGCAGGCCCTCGGTCGCGTTTCTATCTTCCTTGTTCAGAAGATAGAAACCGGCGCCTCTCAAAATGAAAGTCATCATCATTTCGAAATGAGTATCATCTCTGTCATCTATCATATCGAAAATATAGTCATACCTCTCGAAAAGAGAATAGATTTCGAAATGACTCTCAAAATTATAATCATCATTATCTCGAAACGTAAATCATATTTAATTTTGGCTGAAGGTCAGCATGATGGGACAAGCCCAGCGTATACCTGGAGTATGCTCCAAGCCTCGTTACTACAAGAACGCAATACCATATACCGATACAATGGATCGGTCCACCGCTGAATAGTGGTACGGCAAGGATTTTCATTACCGATTAAATCCCAGAAACTTTCGTGCTTGATTTAAGTACTGAAAAATTATCCAAGCAAATATTTTTTCAGCCGTGTCTTTCACGGTAGCAACGATGAACCAACCTGTCATCGCTCAGGTGTGCTGCCACAGATTTTTAGTTAATAACTTAAAACTTAAATCTGCTACTCAACTTGCAACATTTCGGCAGCTGTGCAAATTGGACCTTTTCAGGTACACTTCATCATCTCTCGACATACCTTTGCCGAAGATACCTTTACTTCCCGTGCTAATGGTGTAACATTTCTTCGTACACCGTTCAATTTAAAAAACTCCTTCTTAAAATTTTAAGATGACACTTAAACTATAAAATAGAGTTTTTTGAATTTCAAGAAAAGATTAACTTTCGGTATGACTTATTAAATCAAACGTAAAGAATTCAGCGGGACTTATGTCAAAATATAGCATCGTATCCATCATAGATTTGAATGACGGGTCAATTTTTCCTTTGAGAATTCTGCTAATATACCCCTCGTTATACCCGAGCGACAAGCTAAGTTCTCGAGCTGTTATGTTATTATCTGACATAAGTTTTTTAAGCCTTTCCCTGTAATCATTTTCCCAAACTGCTGTATCAATGTACTTTTTCATTGATTTCAACCTCTTTTCATAAAAAAATATGACCCTTAAAGTCATAAAACTTTAAAGGTCATATTTTTATTACATAAGGTTGTTTTGTAGTTTCAAGAAAACATTAATTTTTGTATTTAACGCATTAAATCGTATCAGCCGTGATAGAAGATCATACCACGGCTGATATATTATCTTATATTTTTATTCTCATCATCTACAACAAACACCATAGGCGGAGTTGCGCCCTTATCATCAAAATCTCCTAACATAATAGCTTTCTTTATAAATGCCATAGGAATTGCATAGCAAGAGTACTGTCTGAACTCTGCAACTCGCCCTACAAGATGTTTTGGAATTTCTATTCTTAACAGAGGAAATACTTCCCGAAGCCAAGGCTCAAGCATATTTGCCATTTTATGCATATATTCAATTCGTGTTTTATCAAGTAAACTATATTCATCCGGCGTTAAGATTGGTAGGTCAACAAATGGTTTCCCGTTATTAATTCCCAAAATACCGCATTCCGTCAAGTGTGGTATATCCTCTAAAAACATCGTTTCAAATCCAGTATATTCAAACGGAATACCTCTTAAAATAATATAAAGAAGCCGGACGAGAATATCGTCATGCATTTCAACGGGCCCATGTTCGTATTTGTTTAAATCTGGCTGCGAATCATATATACGCAAATGAATTGACTTTGCTCCTAAATAATATTCATCATATGATCTTCTTTCTCCGCCATAACAATATTTTCCGAAACGATAGTTTTCAAAATCAAAGTTTTGCGGATATTGCGTTCCCATTGCAATCCATCTGCCACCATCCGGACGGACAGGATACTCTTCTTTTGATGGCACAATGCGTTGTGTTGCAACATAAATGGCATGTGAAAACAAGTGAAGAATAAAATAATACTTTAACTTCTTTTGTTTGCATTCCGAAAGACTATTGACCAATGGTAAAGCACCTAACTCATCAAGGTATTCATTGATGAGTTTTAAAAGAGCAACGTAATTTCTTTCAACCAAATCAATTTCTACGTCTAATCCACGATGTAATTGTTCCGGCGTTGTGATCATAAAGTCGGTGAAAACTTTATTTCCGGATTTTGCCATAAGTTCGGATTTTAGAAGGTCATTAACTGCCGTTTCCACATAAGCAGTTGGAATACCAAGAGTCTTTGATATTTCAACTACGGTAATGGGGTTATCATATGCAGCAATTAAAATATTTTGCTTCATCAAATCGTTAGCAACTAGCGACCATGGTTCATCGTGAAAACCTTGACGTCCGTGGCAACTGACATCTAAACGCTCAGGTCTATAACTTTGTTTATCGTATTTCTCCATTTCTTCAAATCCTTTCCGCATCTGCTCTCTGCCTGAGGACAACCTAGATAGCACTGTACCTTTAGAAACTCCCAATTCATCAGCTATAAACTGTACTTTTTCGCCTTGCAGATAATGTCTGACAATTACTTCACGTTGCAATTTTGCAAGATATGCAACCTCACGTCGCACTTCTTCTGCGGTGGGCCCGTCTACTTTGACATCATCTTCAACATCTTCCGGAATCATATCAATACTAATCGTTGGAAGCTTATACTTTTTTCTAAGCATATCGTTCCATTTATGAGATAGCGTTGAAGTAAGCCAGTATTTAATGTTGGTTATTTCGCCACCTCTGCGAATATATTGATAGGCAGCCAGCAAGGTGTCTTGCGTTAAATCCTCAGCATCGTGCAAATTCCCACACTTATGTAAGGCAAGAGCAAACAGATACTCTACATAATTATTAATTTCATTTTTCATATTCGTATCCTCTTTTGAAAGCTTTCACCTATAAGTCGTAGAATTATGGATTCGATTCGGTGGCATTTATAAATTTTTCAACCTATTTTGTATTTCAATAAATTCTTTATTATCTCGCAGTATATCGTAACATTTCTTTTCAAAGTAATCCAAAAGCATTTGGCTCTCAGTGCCTTCCCAGTTTTTACCCACAGTTTTGGGGTTGAATGTCTGACGGTTAGCAAATAGGGACCTGTATTTTTCTTCACCTGAATTTTCACATTTATCGTATGCTGTTGCAGTGGCTTCGGCAAGTTTTAGATTTTCCAAAGCGGTTGCTTTATCACCAAGCATACAGTAAAGACTTGCTAATTTTTCATAATATCTACATAGCCTACAATTATAAAATAAAGAATTTTCATCACCATCAAGTACAAGTTGAAATAAATTTATTGCCGTTTTAATGAATTTAATCTTATCCTCAATTGACAATTCTTTGCCCATTAACTCATTTGATGCTAACACCCATATTAAACCGGCCGACATATCTATCATACTTAACAAATTCTTCTGAGCTTGTGCTATTTTTTCTTCACCTGTATAGATGTGAAAAAGCAATGGTTCCTTTGACAATAACATTTCGGGCATTTTATTAGCAAGTCTGAGCGCATCTTTCGTTCTACCAATACGAGGATAGTTGTAGCATAAAATGTTTATTGCACTTTGACGCATTGATTCCTCTGTGCAATCTTCAAGTATTCTTTCACATAGTGCGGTTGCTTCTTCAATAAATTTATGTTCACGACTATATGCTTTTTGTTCGTCTGTGGCTTCGTATTGAACAAGAGGATATGCAAGATTTAACATCCATTGAAAATTTCTTGGATATTCATCGAGAACCTTTCGGGCAAGGACAATATTTTCCATCATTTTTCCTTGTCTGTTATTCTCTCTATATAATTTGTAATACTCATCAAGCTTACTTTCATCTTCAGTGGGATTAATAGAAAGAAGTTCATCTGATGTAACACCAAAGAAATTTGCTAATTTAGGCAACAGCGTAATATCCGGCAGAGCCAATCCGTTCTCCCACTTACTAACTGCTTGGTAAGAGATATTAAGGTAATCTGCCAACTTTTCTTGGGTTACATCCTGTGCTTTACGCAGTTCTTTTATTTTTTCGCCAATCTTTAACATAGCATTCACTCCAAACATTTACTCGAAAGCGCTTTCTGATTATAGTATAAATCATAGCAGTTTAAATGTGTATAACATAACCGTTTACCTGTATGCAACCACCGGTTGAGTTAGTAAGTTTTATAAATGCCGTTCACCATAGCAAACGGCATTTTGTGTAACTTCTTTGTCTACTCAACATATAACCGGTTGCCACGAAAACGGTAATAAATCTTTTGCAGTCACTTTTATCAAGTTGCCATTTTCATCATTAACAATTACTTTTATATCAGGACAGTATTCAAAAAGCATTTGACGGCAGTTACCGCAAGGAGAAACAACGCAATTTGGAGCTTTATCGTGGACTGCAACAATTGTGTCAAATTCTCTTTCGCCGTTTGATATGGCAATACCTATTGTGATATATTCAGCACAAGATCCGTGTATCCCGTCACAATTCACGCCCTTGTATATTTCTCCATTTTTACATAGCAAAGCACATCCAACAGTGTGATTATAAATACCATCGTCAAAATTCTCAGTTAAACATTTAAAGGCTATTTCTATAAGTTCTCGGTCTGTATTTGTTATATCGTATTTTTTCAATATTTTCACTCCTTAGTTGCGACAAAGATATGTGCAAATTCAGTTTCATAGTGTTCTATTAGTAATAAGCATGAATTTGCAATATGAGTTTTAATTTCCTCAGGCGTATCGGAGAATATCCTGATCTTACGTGTACCGGTGTCGATGAATCTTTCTTGATTTTTATCTATTGATAAGACGAATCTGCCGCCATTCTTTAATAAAGTAGCCACTTTATTTATGGCTTTCTGCTTATCTTCAATGTGCATAAAGGTCAGAGAGGAATAAACGACATCAAAAGTGCAACCGAATTCATAAGAAAGAAAATCAGCACAATTCAGTGTGACATTTTTAAAATCAGTAAGGTTCTCTTTGGCACGTTCGATGGTCTTTTGGGAAATGTCCACACCATAGAAATCACCACACAAATGGGCTACACGAATAGCCAGTCTGCCGGTTCCTACACCAATTTCTAGAACAGATTTATCTTTATTAAGTTCCATTTTGTCAACGAAGACTTGTCCATCCCATTTATCCATATAATCCTGTAAAGGTTTTGGATCGTGAACGGGGTCGTTATTTTCGTCTATCAATAAATCGTAGTGATGGGTAACGCTTTCACAAACGCAAACATACCTTTTGGTATCGAATTCAACTTTTGTGTTAGCAACAGTAAAACCATATTTTTTATAAAATCCAATAGCATCGTCATCAGTTTCAGCGGTAATATTATCAACCTCAAACCGATCAAAGATAAAATCAATAAGTATACTACCAATACCTTGACCTTGATATTCAGGTTTTACAGCAATATCAAGTATAGTTGCTGAGTTGTTTGCTATCTTAAAAATAACAATCCCTTTGTGTTCACCATTATCTTTATATGCATAGATATTGGTGTTTTCATCTTCTTGATATTTCTTCGATCTGTTCAATAATCGTTCCTCTGTAGGATTGTATACGCTCGGCGCAAGTAATTTCAATATATCAGGTTCAGTTATTATTTCCTTAACGTCACAGATTGAAGATACATTGCAAAGTTCTATACCTAAAGCACCATACTTTTTAATTTGCTCCTTAGTGTAATACTGTTCCATATCGGTGTAATGGGCAGTATCAAGTTCGGCAACTGTATAGCCGCACTTTTCAAGTGGCAACGCATTGTACAATTCTTTAAAATTAGAGAATTTATGTAGTCCAGAAATCTGTGCTGTGATGATATCTTTGGTTGAGGAACAGTCAAAAACAACGGTATCTTCAACATTGATTCGTTGCCGCTTCTCATCATTGAGCCTTAATTCAATTGTTTTATTACCATCTGCAATTTTCACAAAAGCAGTTGGAACAAGATTCATATAGTGAATCATAACAAATACTCCTTAATATCCCCGACAAATTGGTTGCCGCAACGAGCAAGTTCACCAAGCACACGGTCAATACCTTGCTCGGATTTATACCAATTATCTTTGGTTATTCCCATACATACAACAGGACATACATAAAACTTTGTATCGGGAAACGCAAGGCTGTAAAGCATAAGGCAACGGCGAGCGTGAAAGGCTTTACAAACTATTATAGCGGTTTTAATACTTAGTCCGTTTTCATCAGCGACTTTCTTAGAAAAGAAAGCGTTGTCCCTTGTGTGTCCCGATTTGTTATCTCCGTAAATTTGTTCGAGCGGAACGCCGTTTTTGTTTAGTGCGTCGGTTAAAAACTCACAATCCGTTTTATAGTCACCATCATAAATATCTGCCTTTGATTTCACACCGTCAAATTTTGTCCGTTTAACGCTTACACCGCCCGAAACAATTAAAATAGGTGCAATTCCTTGTTTGTAGAGTTCAGCCGCATATTCAGGTTGTTCAGGATGTGAGCCACCGGGTAGAAAAATGGCATCAACCTTGCGTGGAGTGTCGGAAACAAATATGAAGTTTGATATATCTGCAATGATTTTATCGTTCTTATTTATATTTTTATTCTTTTCCCAATCGGATTTCAGTATTGCCCATAGGTGCTTGTCTCCGATACTGCCGTCTTTTTGGTGGCAATACTGTCTAAGCGTTCCTTCCAGGGACATTCCTATTTTCTCCATAACACGCCCTGAACCAATATTCCTTGTATCATGACCGCTTTGGATTCTGTTATATCCAACTTCAGAAAACAGAAAATTCACAATCGCGTTTGCTGCTTCGGTCATATAGCCTTTATTCCAGAAAGGCTCATCAATTTGCCAACCTAAGTGGCAACATGAAGAATCATTATCCGAGTCAACTACACTAATACTTCCCACAACTGTTCCTTTCAGTTCTATTGCCCAGTTATAAACCTCGTTTGAATTATAAACACTAACCCAACCTTTAAGCAACTCGGCTGTTGCTTTAGATGAGGTATGCGGTTTATACGAAAGGTATTTGACAACTTCGGGGTTGCTCGCCCAGACGAACATGTCATTAGCATCATCGACACGAAATTGGCGTAGGATTAATCTTTCGGTAATTATTGTTTTTGTTCCTTTATGAGTTAACATTACTTCACCCCTTCAATATATTTGCAACATCTCTTTTATTTCTAAGCCATACCGTTTTAGAAGGATATTCTGCGAGTATCTTCCTAATTACAGGCATACTTTTATTTTGGAAAGTATCGGTCCATTTAAGTAGGTTATAAACCGATTTTAAGGTTTCTTTTTTGCCTTTCTCAAGACCGAGTTTTCTTTTTATCGTGCGCTTTATGATTCTGTAAGTATAAATTCGTTTTGGTATATCAAGCACATATATTTTATCTGCATCCTCAAAGCACTTTCCAACCCAAGCGTAATATACACCTTCTATAATCCAACTGTCATTTTTAAGAATATCATTAAGTAATGCGGTGCGCTTTTCAATAGGCATTTTAACGCCATAACCATCTGCATTGTTATCCCATTGAATATCATCCAAATCAAAGTGCGGGACATTATACTTTTCACTTAGCGCCTTCGCTAAATATGTTTTGCCCGAACCACTGCACCCGATTATATGTATTTTCATTTATGTACCTCGCCGATGGTTTTGACGAAAAGTTGGTCAACGGTATTATATATAGTTTCAAAATCTCCTACTTTTTCAAAACCATACTTTTCGTATAAACCATGTTCACCACTCATAATGTAAACTTTTTTATATCCAATTTTTATAGCGTACTCAATAGCCGCATTTATGAGCTTTTCGGAAATTCTATTCCCACGATATTTTTCATCAACAAAAACAAATCCAATGAATGGTGAAAAGTCATATTGTTCAGGCAATTCGTCTTTTTCGGCAAATGTACAATATCCAATGACCTTTTCTTCTACACAAGCTATAAAAACTCTTTCCCAACCAAGAAACTTGTTTTCTTTCATCAGTTTAGCAAGAAATTTTCCGGCCTTCCACGAGCAATTCTCTGCAAATTCAATTGTAACATTCCAATATTTATGTTTGTTTGTAATTTCATATATTTGCAAAATAAAATCACCTTTAAAACTCAGTATAAACTGTTTAAATAAGAATAAGCCTGTTTTCTGCTTTTGAATATTACTATCTTTTTATCAGCTTGTTCTTCCAGCAGTTTTCTATACCTTTTTCTATGCTTTCTGTTAAAAAAGAAAATTGCCTTATAAAGACTTACTTTCTGCTTATCAAAATACTCAGGACAGTTACCGCCCATATCATCCCTTGATTTACCGTAGTTTTTAACAACACGAACAGTTGAACCCCACAAACAAGTTATTGTGGGTAAATCGAAATAAAAAACAGTATCGCAGTATTTTAATCTGTGAGGTATAGTTCTGCCGAAATTACCGTCAATTATCCATTCATCTTTATCTAATTCTTCTTGTAAAATAGTGTCAAATTCATCTCGCGACAGATGTTCCCATTCGCCGCACCAAAATAATTTATCTAAATGAATTAGCGGTAGCTGTGTCTTTTCGGCAAGTGCTTTAGCAAATGTGGTTTTACCGCTACCTGCATTGCCGATTATAAGAATTCGTTTCATTATAATTTCCCTTTTATTATTGAGTCGATTTCATACATGGCAACCTTGTTTGAATCCCATTTTAACAGTTTTCGTGCCTCATCATATGTAAGCCATTTATATTCAATATGTTCGAGGGATAGAGTAGGATCTGAATCACACTCAAAGGCAAAAGAATACTCAGGAATTACATAAGTGTTTTTGTCCCAATGTTGCTGTCTGCTTTCCGCAACAACTTCTGCCGGAACATAGGCGATACAGGTGAGCTGCTTGATGTTTTTTGGCTCAACACCCATTTCTTCTATTGTTTCTCTTATAGCTGCTTGGGTAGGTGTTTCTCCATTTTCTCCGCCTCCGGCAATAAATTGCCAATACTTGCTATCTGCTCTACGAAAGATACAGAACAAAGGCGTACCGTCAATGATACGATATGGGATTGATAATATTTGATATGGTTCTCTCATACAACACACCTAAATTCATTTATAATTATGTTTTATTTTACCATATTTTTGTGTTATATACAACGGTCAATAGTTATCTAATCTACAATTAGTTTTATCCAAATTTAAATAATAAAGTTCTTTGCTTGACATAGGTTTCTGTAGATGTTATCATTAAGTAAATAAAATTGGAGGTTGAGGTTATGTTCTCTATCATCATTCGACGCAGACGATGAAGGCTTGTATCTGATTTAGGTACAGGCTTATTTCGCTTTGTGCCTAAACGAATGATGAAAAGAAACTAAACTTTTTATTGTACTGTTGACGGCACAAATGCTATCAACAGTATTTTTTATTTTAAGGAGAATTATTATGAAAATAAACAAATCATCGCTTAATGAAGCGATATACGAATTAATAGACCTGCCCGATAATGCTGCCATTGTGGATTTAGGATGCAGGAATGCAGGTTATCTTAATGGAATTATAAACGAATTTCCAGGTAAAGTTTCAAAAGCAATAGGTGTAGATGTAGCTGATAGGAATTTTGGTGTTATTCCGTACAGCGCACCTGTAGAACTTAAAATTATGAACTGTGCCGGAAAGCTTGACTTTCCCGACAACACGTTTGATTTGGTATTAACCAAAGATTTGCTTGAATGTATTGACGATAAAGACACTTTTGTAAGTGAAATAAATAGGATCTTAAAGCCTGGAGGAACGGTAATATGTGTACACACCGATTTTGATAGCGTAGTTTACAATGGTGAAAATCAAGATTTGATTACTAAATGCATACATTCATATGCTGTAACAAAGCAAGGTTGGATGGATGACCTTGACGGATGGATGGGCAGAAGGGTTTATGGAGTGTTTAATAACTCCGGATTTTTCGAAAGCAGTATATGTGTCCACAGTGTTGTCGAAACTGAATATAAAGAAGGTATGTTCGGGTATGAGTTCAGTCAAAATATAGGTTGGCTTGTCGGTGAAACAACCGATTGGGTAGAAGGCGAAAACACTGGCGTGCTTACCAAACAAGAATATGATGAGTTTATAAACGAATTAGTAAAGGCAGATAAGAATGGCACTTATCTTTATTCAAAGCCGTATTACATTTATAAAGGAATTAAAAACGGATAAATAAAAAAGAGCGGAAAATCCGCTCTTTTTTGTTTGCAATGATTAGAATTAAAAAGCTATATCATCAAAAATAATAGGAATAATTTTTTTAAATCCTTCTAACATAGGTATTGCGATTTCTCTCATCTGAGGATGAGCCCTTTTTGAAGTTCTAAGTTTGAAAAAGTGTCTCCACTCTCTCAAGTTCATTGTGATGACAATTTCAGTTTTCAAACTGTTGGGAAGTATACTGCGTGCTTCTTGAGGAGTAGCACCACAAGATATTAATTCATTATAAGACTTCTCGATGCCAAGCATTTGTTCTTTCCACTTTTTATACTCGTTAGAACTTTCCTCCCAAAAACAAGGTTTTATAAATGTCAATTGGTTATCAAATTTATCAGATGAATAATTACAATATCGTGTGCTTTCCTGACTATAGCTAGCTATTCTATGTCGCACGATTTCGTGACTAACACCACGATCACATATTACCCGGACTGTTATCTTTTCGTGTTCTATAACAGATTCATGACCCGATTCAATTATTTTTTTAATAAATATTTTCGCAGAAGATTCAGTAATTTTTTCTTCGCTTTTATAACATACCCTGCCAATTTTTTCTATTTTCTTTAAAATATTTTCCCCGTCTATATTATCTAAAATCTCAAAACTAGGTTTAATTATATACATTGAATAACCACCTTATAAATTATTATATGTAGAATTATATAAATCATATATATCTGATACAGTTATATGTGGCGTAGATACTCCTTTAACTAGAGAACGTAAATTTAAATTTTGCATATGTTTAATAAGTTGTTTATTAGGCGACTTTATAAGCATTAAACAATCTGTAATATATTTTGGATCACCTTCATATAAGCAAAGGCAACCTGCCGAACTACCTATTCTAGATATAATCAGGTCTCCTTTTTCAGCAATTATTGAATTACTTGTATTTAGACCCTTCTTTATATATCTTAATGACGGTTGCCAAGGAGAAGATTTTTTTGAAGTATGTAGTACTTCAATGCCTTTCTCCGAAAACATATTAGATGATATATTGCCTCTATTAATTTTAAAATCGACTTTTTCGTATAAAACGTTATTACTCCAACATCCCTGCAAAATATTATCATGTTTTATCTCATAGGAGTTACTTATATTAAATTTTTCATTCATAGTATAATAAGTGCAAGCTTGATTTTCATTATTTTTTTTCTTACAAATAACAATTGCACTACAATTTATTCTTTCTGGAGAGAAGGCGTTAGGCGGTAGTTTGATTATAGTTTTTACAAAATGGTTCTCTGAAATAGTTTTTCTTATTTTTTTATATGAAACACCATTTATAAATGTATTTGGCAGAATTATCAATAAAATACCATCTTCTTTTAATAAATTGAGATTAGCAATTAACATCTCGATTTCAATTCTCTTACTGTTTATAGAAGCATATTTATCTACAAACAATTTTGATGCATATGATATTGACTCTATTTTACCAAAAGGGGGATTAGCTAAAGCAATAGTATATTTGCGTTTTGCACCTAAAGCAAATTCTCTGCCGTCCTTTTTTGTTGTCTTACACCAATCTATATTAATATCAGCTATATCAACGCCAAAGCACTGCAAAGAAGGGTTATAATTTTTAGCTGCAAATAATAAATTTCCCTTTCCACAACAAATATCAATAACACTATCATTATCATTAAAATCAACGAATCGCATCAAAGATGCAGCAATTTTTTGTGGAGTATAATATTTTGAAAAATCTTTCATTATATCACTTTTCCTATTGCATTAATTATTTAAAAATTCAGTAATATCATAATAGAAATATTTATCTACGCCAGAAGAGTTACTCTTTGTTTCAATTGGATTATCATATAAAATATCATAACTCTTAGGATTATTTAGAATAAATAACAACACACCTAAAGCATTAATTTTAGTGCCTAATGGAGAAATTCTTAGAAAATTTTCGCAATAAGTGTCCTTCCAATCTTGCATTTTATTGTAAATTGAAACTATACTATCAGCAGATATGTATTCAATAGAATTTCTAGAAGTCAATTTCTTTAAAATATTTCTATTGGCCACCAAAGCATAATTTTGCCATCCGGGTTTTATAGCTGGAAGAGTAACAACGGGAACAGGTGTAATATCGGCTTCACCACACAAGCTATTTGCTCTATCGCCTTCGAAACCTAACAAAATGAAATTTTTTTCTCTTAAATTTTCACAATTATCAACCAAATATCCATTTATACCGCGTTTTATCCCCATATTGTTGTATAAGTCGAATTTATTTTCTTCTTCAAATGAATCGGATAAATAATCCTTATTTTTATTATACTTATTAGGAGTAATGTATAAACAAATAACTCTGCAAAAATTCATTTTTTTTAGGTTATATAAGAGTATTCCTAAAAATCGAATATCAACATTGGTTATATCAATAATTAATGTTGCAGAACTATCAATTGTATTTAAAAAATCACTTGTTTCATTAGTTAACCCATAGGAGCGATTTTCATCACTGCTAACAGTGAATGTGTCTAAAATAGGATTATACTCTATAATGTAGTATGATGTTTTAGAAGTGAATTTTGCAATTGCTTTTATATCAAGTACTCTAGTCGACTTGGTTGCAAAGGATATCACATTTACATTCTTTTCATTAATCAACGCATTAATCTCTTCATTAATATACTTTTGCTCAAAAAACATTTGATAGACATCCTCTTTTTTATCAAATTTCGTCAACTAAATCGAATAAACTTAATTGCTCATCACTTGAATGTTTTTTATTTAAAACATTGCTATATTTTTTTTCGAAATCACCTATTACTTCATTAGTTTCTTTAGAATTTGCTGTCAACATCTTTCTGAATTGCTCTAATGTTAAGGTTATATTATTCTTTTGCCGCCAAGAAATTCCGAAACATGCACAATACAATGGGTGCAATTTATACATATACTCATCCAAAATTACTTTGTTTTTTGATTTTGTTTTATTGTTTTCATATGCAATAAAATACCCATTCATTATGCACTCTCTAATAACAGAATTATCACTTTCATTCATTTCCAAATCTTTAGATTTTATGACAAAGTGATTTGGTTCTATTACAGAAAACTTGTCGCTTTTATGGATGATATTATAAATTTTACCTAGGGCTATAATCATTGTTCTTAATTTCGTGCCTGCATTAGAATCCAAATAATCATTATCGGGTACATTTCTTGAGTATTTAATTGCACTTAAATCGGATTTTGCAACCATTCTAACGGCACGTGTTTGTTCATGAATGTCTTTTTTTGAACAAATATAGTTTTCATCCAAACATAATTTTGAAAATAGTTCATTACAAAATTCAAGTAAAAATCTAATGTTTCCACCAGAAAAATTAACCATATCTTTAAAACCATTTATTAGCTTTTTATTATAGGCATCTGAATACTTATATAAAAAAGCCATTTTATAGTTTTCCTTCATGTCTTTATACTTGGCAGAACCATTTGTAATAAAATCTACGGCTTTATCTACAACATTTTCTTTTTCAGGATTTTTTGAGATAAAAAGTTTTAAAATACAATAGTTTAAAGGTTCATTAACCAAATCATCAATGTATTTAGATTTCCTGAGATCATTTAATTTTTCCTTTAGTAAAACAATATCATCTTCAAATTTGCAATTTTTAAGTGATAAAAGGAGTTCTTCCTCATAAGAGATTTCCTCACAATATGATTCAATATCATGAACATTTTTATTATATTTTATAGAGTTTTTCTTCAAAAATTTCTCTATTCTTCTGTTGCATACTTTTTTAGAAAATTCATAAAAGTCATCGAATTTTTTATTATCATTGGGGCGCTTATCAAACTTTGGTTTAGTTAAATCTACTAAAGTATAATCGTGTATTGATTGCAGTTGTTGCCCACCAATTGTTTCATATTCTATTATTCCCCAAGGTTTAGTGACAATTTTAAAAGTATGGTATTCGTCATGTTGTTTTAAAAAACTTAAAACACATTTCTGTTCCATAACATTCAAATTTTCAAACTCATCAATTAAATAATATACAGTTTTATCTTTAAAATCAACGCATGAAGAAATAATCGCTTCAGGAAATTCTTTGATAAGTTCCGAGTAATTACAAATATACGGTTGTTCTCCTTTGGAGCCATTATTTATAAATTCAATAATTTTTTCCTTCTGATTGTAAATGCATGTTAATAAATCTTCAAAAGTATTTGAATTCACTTTGAAGTAACGATTGGATATTTGTAAAATAGTATTTTTATCCATATTGTGATTTTTATTGAGAAAAATCGCCAATTTAGCTAATTGATATGAAAGTGATAGAACAAAATAGCAACTGAACAATCTTATCCAAAAATTATCATCGAAATTTTTGCCCGAAAAATGGGAAGTAATATTATCGTTTACTTTATAATATACGCCAAAATAATCTGAGCTATTTTTATATTCAATTGATTGCAAAAGCGTGGTTTTTCCAAACCCACGACTACCTTCTATAATAGCAGGCCTAGTGCTTATTAATGCATCAAAGCACTGTGGTTCGATAAAATATTCATTTAACGATTCTTTAATATCTTCATATCTATATCCTGTAAAAGGTGTTCCTAAAAAATCCATAATTACCTCGCTTTCAAAACATTCCATGTATTGTCATAACTATTCCAAAAATACTCAAAACTGGTGTTCTGCGCTCTACCAGAAACATAAAGTATTGGTAAATCTAAAGAATATTTACATTTTCTCGGAAAATCTTTTTCGATTTTTTTCAAATCCTTCATAAAATCGTTATAAACATTATAAATTTCCCAATACTCGTTATTTTTATTTGTTATACGATCTTCTAAAGAAAAAACTTCAACCGAAATGATTTTTAAATTTTTATATTTTTTATTTAAATCATTTAATGCTTTTTCATCAGATGCGAAAACAACATAATAGAAATCTATATCTTTATTATTGTTAACACACATTTCTATTGTTGCATCAAGATTAAAGTGTTTAGTTTTTGAGAAAAATTTACAAAACTGATTCCCAGTGCCAATAATATCATCTACAAAAATTATACTCTTGGGTTTGTTAATCGCTATAATTTCTGTTAGAGCAGATAAAGATTTATAATTATTAACGGGGACGAAATCAATTGGTGATTCCTTATAATACCCTTCTAGTAATTCTGCGCTCTTTCCTGATTCTTCTATATTAGAAACAGGAAAAATAAATGAATTGCTTAAATACTCATGTGTATATCTATCAATCTCTTCTGAATTATTAAAATTATTGCCATTTTTTAAAGCTTTTAACCATATATTACGTTTCAACTCATAAATTGCCGTATTAGTAATTTCTCTACAATGATTTGCATTATAATACACCATCATATCTAACAAAAAATAAGCAATTTCATCATTATAATTTTTAAAGTTATTTTTAAATTTTTGTATTTCGGTATCATTAATATCCCAAAAAAATTGCGATTTCAACTTAATGTCATTTTCAATTGTACGTATGTACTTACTATTTGATTGACTCATCAATTTTAGTTGCCTCTTTCCATATGTCTAAATCTTCCTTTAAAATCTTGTTTTCCAATTCTACTAATTTGTTAAATTGATTCATCTTTTCTTGAGAATCGGCATTATATAATACATTAATTTTATATAAACGCTTAATTTCCTGCAATTTTACAAATGTTATTGTTCTCTGATTTGCTTTTTCCTTGTAGTTAGTTATTTTATCTACTGCTATAAAAATTGAAGCTAAACCAGATGATATGATTGATAAAATTTTAAAAAACATTTCTAAATTTTCTATAAATGTCAATGATATGAAAATTGTAGCCATCGTTGCAAATATAACTGATAATAATTTTAAGGTTATATCTTTATTACTATATTTGTTTTTTGCTTTTTGAAAATCAGAAATTAAATCTTTTAAATCATTATAAAATTCTTGATACTTCTTTTCCATTATTTCACCCAATATAAAAACATTATGGTTAATTATAACATTTTTTGCACTATAGGTCAATAAGTACATAGTATAACTATAATCAAAACTTTATTATATTAACTGTTAAGGTCATCTATATACTCATGTGGGCGTTCTTCATAGTCTTTAACTTTATACTCACCAATAGTATCGTATTTGCGTGCTTTGGTTTCGGTGGGGGTATCGGTTTCGTCATCTTCACCGAGGATTGCATCGAAGAAGATGCGTTCAAGGTATTCATATTTTGAATATATACCTTGCGATGCCCAAACGAGAGCGTTACGAACGTAGGCCGAGTTGGTTTTAAAAAGTTCGTGTTCAACCTCGAATCCCATTGATTTTGCGAGCAGAACAGCGAACACTATAACCGTCCTTGTATTACCCTCACGGAAGGGGTGGGTTTGCCAAATGCTCGCTATAATACGAACAAGCTTAAAAACTATATCCTTATCATTATCGCCGGTTCTTTTGAGCTTGGCGATTTCTCTCATTGTTTCGTTCAACTGCTTTTTAATTTCCTTAGGATAAGCATAACGAACGGTATCACCGCCAAGGACGTCTTCGTATTTCACCATTTGAATTGTGCGGAATTCTCCCGCCCAATCAAATATTTGCCCAAAGATGTTGCGATGAATATCCTGCAAGGTTTCGGTGTTAAACTTATCATATTTATAATCATAAATCGCCGCCATAGCAAGACCGGTAATATCGGCTTCTGCCGTACGTAGCAATTCTGAATCTTTTATATCTGCTAAATTTTTAAGGATGTCAACATCATCATATAAATAAGGGTCGCGCATTTGTTATACCTCCGTTACAAAGCCGTATCTTCTGAGTGTTTGTTCAAAAACAGATAAGAATGTTATATTGCCTTTTTTCCAATTGGCAAGGTCGGTTTTAACCTTATCACTTACGGGAACACCCTCAATTGAGGTCATAGCATCAGAAAAGGAAATTCGCTTTTCTTTTTCGTCAGCAGAAATGCTATCCATACCGCTTGTGAGCTTTAACATTTTAAGTTTGCGAAGCAATGCTTTATCCAATAACTCTGCGGCAGTTTCAATATCAGCGAGTCTGATTAAAATTTCAGGCAGTTGCGCCTCATATTCTTTTCTTGAAGAAAGCTGACTTGTTATTTCTTCAGCATCTTCCGCCTTAATATATTTGCTTTCAACAGTATCACCGTTGCGAGTTTGCAAATATAAATATTGCTTACCGCCAATCGTCTTTTTAGAAATATATCCCTTTGGCAAAACACTAAGCTTTTGCTCAATTTCAAGTTTTGTTGCAAGTAATTCTTTATACTCAAAAATAATATCAGTCATACTATTACCTCCTGATTACTAATAGTATATCATAAAATAACCTACAAATCAACAATAATTTGAAAATTTGTAGGTTAATTATAACTATTCTTTTTTGAAAGCAACTATTCAATTTGATTTTCTTTTAAGACCGCCATCACATGCAACAAACAAGGTGATACCTAAACAGATAAGAAAAGCACCTGTTGATGTTGAGACCTTATATAAAAGTGCAAGATAGCCTGTCCGAATAGTAATTAATATTAAAATCAGCATAACAATACACTTAAACAGCTTCATTTTAAATCCTCCTTTTATGTACTTAAAAAGCCTTATTTCAAGCGGTTTTGTCAGCTGCTCCGCCGTTATCATTACACCTTGTTTGTTGTGCTTCGCCGAAACGTTGATAGTGAACAATCTCACGTTGACGCAGGAACTTTAACGGGTCGCGTACGTCTGGGTCGTCGATAAGACGAAGTAGGTTGTCGTAGGTGGTCCTTGCCTTTTGCTCTGCCGCTAGATCTTCGTGCAGGTCGGTAATAATATCGCCCTTTGCTTGGATATATTCGGCACGCCACGGCAAACCGGAAGCCGCTATCGGATATATGCCTGCGGTATGGTCAACAAAATACTTATCAAATCCCGAAGCCACAATTTCCTTTTCGCTGAGGTTTTTTGTTAACTGATAAACCATTGCACAAATCATTTCGAGGTGGGCGAGTTCCTCGGTGCCTATATCGGTTAGTAAGCCCTTAACCTCGGCATACGGCATTGAGTAGCGTTGTGTTAAATAGCGCATTGATGCGCCTAGTTCACCGTCGGGACCTCCGTATTGGGAAATTATGATTTGAGCGTATTTAGGGTTAGGATTTTTAATGTTTACAGGATACTGTAATTTTTTCTTATATTGCCACATAAATTACTCATTCCCTTCGTTTTCCCACGGCCACGGGTCGTTTACCCAGTTCCAACGGTTGCCATTTCCTGCATCAGCTGCGGTAAGCACCAATTTGCCGTAGGTATTTTCATATTCGGTTACTGCCGCCTTACGTTCTGCGCGGTACTGCGCTAAAAGGCGCAAACCCTGTGCACAATACGGGTGGGTATCAAGATAAAGCACCATTTCATAAATTGCAAAATCCAGTGCCTGAATTTTTCTTATGAGTTGATTTTTTTTATTCATTATTTTTCACCCCAAGGTTTAAACGGTTTATCAAGGCCCTTAAAAATAGTTCCTTTGCTAAAACCGTCACTTACATCCATTACGTCGGGTTGCGTTTGGTTTTGTATATATGCCATAGCAAGCGGTTTTTCCATAGTGCCGTTTTCGCCGTCAAAAACCACTTTTAAGAAATCCGGACTATCCATCGGATTCATCATCATATTTATTCTCCTATTTCACAGCCGTCACTTTATTATATGCATTGTACGGACAGGGTGTTAAAAAAGCTCATCCGAATTAATTCGGATGAGCTTTTTATTCAAATATTTCTTTAAATCTTTCTGATATCGCGAGCGAAACAAAATCACCATCGGCAATTATAAAGTGGTCAAGTAGCGTTACACCGATATGTGTGAGGGCGCTTTTTACCGTAACCGTAGCCGTTAGGTCACCATCCGACGGTAGTGCTATACCACTTGGATGATTATGTGCTAAAATTACCGAAGTCGCTTTGGTGCGCAAAATTATTTCGATAATTTTACGTGTGCTAAGCCCTACACGCGATATATCACCACGCATAACTTCATCAAATGAAATTATTTTACCGTTGCCGTTCAAACTCAAAATGGTCATAACCTCTTCGGTAACGCCTGCGTATCTGCCGAGCAAGTAAGTGCCTATCTCTTCACTTGAAGCAAAAACCGATGCAACCGATTGAATATCTTCATTATATTTACGGGATATTTCTAAAATCAACTTAATTAAAACGGCGCTGTTTTTTGTGATACCCTTAACCTGCATAAGATCTTCCGCCGATGCTTTAAGAACATTCGATAGCGAACCAAAAGTTTTAACGAGTTCATGTGCTATTTCGTTTGTGTCTTTGCGCGGTATTGAATAAAAAAGTAATAATTCAAGCATCTCGTGGTCGGGAGTGCCTTTTGGGAAACCATCATTGGCCAAAAACTTATCTCTGACCCTGTCGCGATGTCCGTCGTGTAAATGTTTAGCCACGTTTTCCCCTCCGTTTAACATTACTACAATCATTATAATGGTTATAGGATGTAGAAATGGCACGCTAAGTGCTATTTCTACACCAAATCTTTGATTTGTAGACAAATTTTCGTTGAAAATTTGTCAATACCCATTTCAATGATGTGGAAAAGCAATCTAATTTAAAAATAAGTAGATTGCTCAAAGCCGACAAGTCGGCTTTGAGTTGAAATGCTTTACATTTCAACATTCTACAATCATTATAATACAAAAATCGACAATGTAAATAAAAATGTTGAAATAACTCAAAAATATGTTATCATTTATGTAGTGCTTAAAAAAGGAGGGTACAATATGAAATCATTTACCATAGGCACAAATGATGCTGACCAAAGACTTGACAAATTCATATCTAAGAGTGTCCCTCTTTTGCCAAAATCACTTATGTACAAATACATACGTACCAAGCACATTAAGGTTAATCGCAAAAGGGCAGAAATCAGCACACGTCTTTATGTTGGCGATATAGTTGAAATGTATATAAATGACGAGTTTTTTGCACCGGTGCAACCACGCTATGATTTTTTAAGTGCGGGTACTGCGCTGAGTGTTGTGTATGAGGATGAAAATATTATCCTTTGTGATAAGCCTCAGGGCTTGATTGTTCATCCTGATAAAAATGAGTATAATGATACACTTATAGGCAGAATACAACGCTATTTATACGAAAAGGGTGAATTTGACCCCGATAGCGAAAACAGTTTTAAACCCGCACTTGCCAACCGCATAGACCGAAATACAGGCGGTATTGTTATTGCGGCTAAAAATGCGGCGGCTTTGCGTATACTTTGTGACAAGATAAAAACACGAGAAATTGATAAAGAGTATTTAGCTATTGCTCATGGATATTTTAAGAAGAAGCAAGATATATTGACGGGGTATCTTGAGAAAAACGAAGAAAAAAATAAGGTTTATTTAAGTAAAACCCAAAATGATAAAAACCTTTCTATAAAGACCCAATACCGCGTAATTGCCGAGAGCGACGGATTGTCCCTGTTGCGAATTTTGTTGCTTACGGGTCGCACCCATCAAATACGCGCCCATATGGCGTCAATCGGGCACGCATTACTCGGTGACGGCAAGTACGGCAAATTGTCGGAAGATAAAAAATTGGGCTTTGACAAGCAGGCGCTTTACTCGTACAAGCTAACGTTTAGTTTTAAAAGTGATGCCGAAATTCTGAATTACCTGAACGGCAGAACCTTTACGGTGCAAAAAGTTTGGTTTGCCGATAAACTTTTTGGTGAAAAATATAAAGAGCAGATATAACGGAGCGCTCACATAGGGATAATTTGCTCGAAAAAGTGAATTTTTGCGGTCTAATGTGTTAAAAAGGCACGGTATGCGTCAGCATTACCGTGCCTTTTCGTCTGTTATCCCACTAAAAATTCATCTTTTTCGGGTGCGT
>JAFSDK010000027.1 GCA_017436255.1 Clostridia bacterium | reverse complement strand
GGTGCTTGGAAAAAGTGTTATATGAGCAATAAAGCAGCACCCTTTATTCTTACTGTTTTCGCAGGTGCGCCTCTTACACAGACTATTTACGGATTCCTTTTGATGCAACAGATGAAGGGTTCTTCTGCCGATCCTGCCTTTTTGCTCGGTCTTGGAATCGCATCCGGTGTCGCCATGGCTTTCTCGGCTGTATTTCAGGGCAAAGCAGGTGCGGCAGGTGCAGATGCTTTAGCTGAAACAGGAAAAGGCTTTTCACAGTACATCACTGTTGTCGGTCTTTGCGAAACCGTTGCGTTGTTCGCACTCGTTTTCAGCATGGTAGCGTTAGGATAATATGAAAAAACAACGGCTTCGGGTATCCACAACACATATTATATTGTTGAGCTTTTTAATTGCAATATTAATTGGTGCAGTGTTGCTTCGCAACGATAAGGAACGCGTCGCTTCATATTTTGCGAAGTAAAATGCTTCATAGAGGCGAAGCCTCTGCTTCATGCGAGCACAAGTGAGTGCTTCATTTATTCTTGCCCCTCTGCCGCTTTTATGCTATAATACACCAATGGCGGTGATTTTGTGCGAAAAGAAAAGTTGACTATTGAAAATGTCAAGATTGACCTATTGAAGAAAACAAAAGATACTTCTTATGCAGTTATTGGGTTGACGGCGTTTTTATTACTACTTTTAATTATTATTTTTTGTGTTCCTATTATATATAAGGTGCTTTTTGGCTGTCTTTGCGCTATGGTGTTTTATGTTGTAGTGGAGCAAATTGTACAATTAATTAATTTACATAGCAAATGTCGCAACGCTGATTGTATTGTTAAAGATAAACTGATTGGCATGGAAATACAAGAACATGTAAGCAGTAGAAGTTATTATAAAACTTTCCATTTATATTTTTCAAATTATGGTGAGTTTTTGATACCTAAAGAAAGTTATAAATGGAGTTCGATGTTTCGCATGTCTTGCGATGGAGTTTATAATTACTCTGTTTGTGGCGATGAGTTTTATTTGGTGCTTTCAAAACCACATACCGGTAAAATTCTTCTTGCATATAATACTAAAATGTTTGAGTTTGAAGAATAAGCCCATATATTAAAGAAAATCCTCGGTTTTTACCCAGTTCTTTTTCGGACATGAGAGACAAAAATCCCGTTCTCGTAAGAGGACGGGATTTTTACTTATTACGGTGCATTCATCTTTTCCGCTTTTGTGCAAAGAAGTAACTTCGGGTTTTATATGTGTATCGCAGATGATATTGTTGACAAAGTGGCATTATTTTGATACCATATATTGTGAGGAAATTTGTAGTTTTTTAGAATAGAAACGGTGAAAAAATTGCAGGAGTTTAATGACTTTAAAAAGGGTATTATAGACGGTATGCCGATATGCCTTGGTTACCTTTCGGTATCCTTTGCATTTGGTATATTCGTTATGAATCAGGGTGTCGGCTTTTCGTGGCTTCACGCACTGCTTATATCAATGACCAACGTAACGTCGGCAGGACAGTTGGCAGGGGTGCCCATAATTGCGGCAGGCGGCACATTTTTAGAACTTGCGGTGTCGCAACTTGTAATAAATTTAAGATATGCGCTAATGTCGGTATCTCTTTCACAAAAAATGGGACCGAGTGTCAGAATGATAGACAGATTTTTAATCTCATTTATCAATACCGATGAGGTTTTTGCCGTAGCAACTTCAAGGAAAGAAATGCTTGGCAGAAAATATATGTATGGACTTATTTTGATGCCATACCTCGGTTGGAGTAGCGGTACTTTACTTGGCGCAGTGGCGGGTAACTTCTTGCCTGAAATTGTTGTAACGTCTTTAGGTCTTGCTATCTACGGTATGTTTACCGCAATAGTTGTTCCTAAAACTAAAGAAAACAAAATGACGGCACTCTGTGTTATTACAGCAGTTGTTCTTAGCCTTATCTTCAACTTTGTGCCCGTTTTAAAGGGAATTGGCGACGGATTTATCATTATTATATGTTCGGTTGTTGCCAGTGCACTGTTTGCTGCTTTAGCGCCAATAAGGCAGGAGGGTACTGTCAATGAATAATTTTGCACTGTATCTTCTTATTATGGCGGGTGTTACATATTTAATACGTATGTTACCGCTTGTTTTGGTTAAGAAGAAAATAACAAATAAATATGTAGTGTCGTTTCTTTATTATCTACCCTATGCCGTACTTGCCGTAATGACGGTGCCTGCGGTTTTTTATGCTACGGGTGATATATGGTCGGCGGTTGTAGGATTTGCTACGGCGCTTATCTTAGCCTATCTTGGCAAGGGACTTATGACGGTTGCAATTTGTTCTTGTGTAGGCGTTCTTATAACTGAACTAATTTTAAGATATTTAGTATAATGTTGGTAATGTGACCGTTTCAGTTGACATAAAGTGTCAAAAAATTTATAATATTAAGGTAATATGTAGGAATTTTAAGTTGGAGGGAGGAGCAAAAGTGCAACGCATTGTTAAAAAAATAATATCACTCATCTGTTGTTTATCTATAATGGCGGTGCAGTTCAGTTTTGTTTCTTATGCCGTCACGTACCCTGTTATGGGTGTTATAAATTCAACCGCACAAATATATTCAAAGGCAGGCACAACAGGACACGAAATCAAAGAGGAAAAAAATCAAAGTAAGTGGATTACTGAACTTGCTAAAAATACAAAGATAAAGGTTTTTGGAACCGCAGTTGATGGCGATGGAGATACATGGTATAAAATCGGCTACGGTGAAAATTACGCCAATATGGGTTATGCAGTAAAAACCCGTGTTACACTTACCGGTGAATACGTTGAGGATGCAGATTTTGAGAAGTGGCTTACCGACCAAGGCTTCCCTGAGAGTTATAAAGAGCCGCTCAGGAATCTACATGCGTTATATCCTAATTGGGTATTCTATGCCGACCATATTACCGACAGTTGGTCAACCGTACTTTCAAAATATACGGGTATTGACAAAAAGGTAGTAAACGGTACGTCGGATATTTCTTGGAAATCATACGAAAAAGGTGCTTACGATTGGGATACAGGTAAATGGTATTCCTTTGATTCGGGTGAATGGTACGCCCCCGACGACCGAGTTGTTGCATATCATATGGACCCAAGAAACTTTTTAAACACAACCCATATTTTTATGTTCTTCTCGCAGAGCTATAACGCCGAACTTGATACGGAGGACAACCTTGTAAACTTTTTAAAAGGTACCTTTATGGAAGGCAGTTTGCCTGATCTTTCGTCCAAAACCTATGCACAGGTTTTAATGGAGGCTGCTCAAAGCTCAAAAGTTAGTCCTTACGTATTGGCTTCAATTATTCGTCAGGAGCAGGGAACTAATGGTGCAGGTGCCAGTATATCAGGTACTGTTTCAGGATATAAAGGTTATTATAACTACTTTAATATCGGTGCTTATGCTGAGGGAAGTATGACGGCTGTTCAGCGTGGCCTTTGGTGGGCAAAGGGCGCAGGAAAAAATGATACGTCGTACTCACGTCCGTGGAACACTCATGAAAAGGCAATAAAGGGTGGCGCCGTTTGGTACGGCGAAGGTTATATTTCGGTGGGACAAGATACGCTATTTTATAAAAACTTTAATATTTATAAAAATACCAAGCACAAATTGTATACCCACCAGTACGCTACCAACATTGCTGATACAAAGAGTAGCGCCACAACACTTGGCGCGGCATATTCAGAACTTTATGAAGAAAAATTATCGTTCCATATTCCGGTTTATGAAGATATGCCTGAAAAAACGTCACTTCCTAAAACGGGAACTAATAATGACAGATTTTTGAAAGGCATTAAGGTTGGCGATACCGCGATAGCAAACTTCGATCGCTATACATATGAGTATGAAATGATTGTGCCTTTTGCTACGTCCAGCGTTAAAATTACGGGCACTAAATCAAATTCGGCATCGACCGTTACGGGTGAAGGTACATACGATTTGACGATAGGCGATAATGATTTTGAAATTAAGGTAACCTCGTCATCGGGACTAAAGACGACCTATAAACTTACCATTCACCGTGAGGCAGACAGTGGCACCACCGAGGTTTTACCCGAAATAACAACTACTTATAAGGTAGAGGAGTATATTACGGGTGTTGAGCCTGCTACTACGATTGCTGATTTTAAGACCAAATTAGGTGTTAAAAATGGTGTGGTTAAGATAATAGGCGCCAATGATAGCGAAAAGACGTCGGGCAACATAGCAACGGGCGATAAGGTGTATATTTACAAAATGGATAACACCTTGCACGCAACACACATTGTAGTTATTTACGGAGATACAAACGGTGATGGTAAGGTAAACTCTACAGATCGCCTCAGAATAAGAAAACATATCTTGAAAGAATCAACTCTTAGCGGTGCATATTTGCTTGCAGGTGACGCAAATAAAGATGGTAAGGTGAATTCTACCGATCGTCTTAGAATAAGAAAACATATTCTTAAAGAAAAACAGATAGAGCAATAGGGAGAATAAAATGATTAAAACATTTAAGAAAATTCTAATGGTTTTGGTTGTGGTGTGCATTGCTTTACAAGGATTTATTTTTGTGGCAAGCGCAGCAACATCTAAGGTTACTTTAACCGTTTCTTCTACTAAACCGCTAGTGGGCGAAACTATAACAGTTAAAGCAATTATATATACCGATGTTGCAGGTGGTCTTGGTGCTGTTAACGACGGTTATCTTACCTATAATTCATCGGTGCTAAAGCTTACATCCTACGGTGCAGAGACTACACCTGAAGGTGCAGGTAAAGTTATTTTTGATATTCAACCCGATTCAAAGGGAAGTACGGGAGTTACTATAACTCTCAAATTTAAGGTGCTCAAGGCGGGAACTGCAAATTTCAAATTTAGCGGCGAATTAGTTGACTGGAATGAAACTATGTCAAAGGTTATCTCAGCAAGCAGTTCCATTACCGCCATTGATAAAAGTTCACTACCTAAGGACGCCAATATAAAGAGTATTAAGCTTTCGGCAGGTAGTTTATCACCTAAGTTTAGTGCTTCAACTACCTCGTACACCGTTAAGGTGCCTTATAGCACAACTAAGGTAGTTGTTACCCCCACACTTTCCGACTCAAAGGCTAAGTGGTCAATTTCGGGTAGTTCATCGCTTAAAGTCGGTGAAAACACACGTGTAATTACGGTTACTGCACAAAATGGTAGCACCAAGAAATACACAATAAAGATAACGCGTGAAAAGGATACAACCACGTCTTCAACCCCCGAAACAGAGAAACCCGGAACAACGCCCGAAGTGAATCCGTACGAAATTTCGGTTGGAGGCGAAATGTGGGTATTACTTAATGATTATTCTCTTATCAAAGTTCCTGCAGGATTAACCGTGGCAAAGCAGGTAATAAATGGCATAGAGATACCGGTTTTACTCGACGGAAGAAGGGATAGAACCATAGTTTATGCAACAAACGAGAGTGACACAATTGGTAGTTATTTCATCTATACGGGTGAAGATAACGAGTATGTTGAATATAAATTTTTTGTTACCGATGCCAATACCTATGTAATTTTAGAACCCAAAAAATCCAACCAAGTACCTGACGGATTTAAATACGAGGTAACTGAGGTTATGGGTTACGAGGTTGGCGTGTTTAAGTATACCGATAAAGCATACCGAGATTATGTAATCATTTATGCCGAGGCTCCGTCGGGTGAAAAGAACTACTATAGATACGATAACGAAGAAGCAACAGTTCAAAAGGCTACTGACTTTATTGTTGCTCGCAGTAAAATGTTGGCAGACGGTAAAGAAGGCGGTATAGTCAGTAAGTTCTTAAAACTTGACAAACAATCCAAACTTATAGTTTGTTCAACTCTTGTTTTAGTTTTACTGGTAATAGCCCTTATAATTATAAATATAGCCAAACTTTCATCGGGCAGAAAAGCTAAAAACAATGATGCCATAATTAATATTGATGACGACACCGAAAGACTTGATTTCGAAACAATAATAGAAGGGGATAAATCTATTATAAACGGAGGCTATGTATCCGAAGAGGACGAATAAAATTAACAGTTAGATATTTCACGCATATTATATATTGAATAAAATATTTATTGCCTGTTTAAAAACACAAAAATTGGCAAAGATATAAGTACCAAACTTTTTCGGAGCGTGAAATATAAATGACAGTTAAACGCGGAGACATTTATTATGCCGATTTAAGCCCTGTTATAGGTTCAGAGCAGGGCGGAGTCAGACCGGTACTTATCGTCCAAAACGATGTTGGTAATCGCTATAGCCCTACAGTAATAGCGGCAGCAATAACAAGTCAACAAGAAAAGACAAGTCTACCCACACATATTAAAGTAAATGCAGAAGAATGCGGTTTAGCGCGTGATTCTATAATCCTGTTAGAACAGGTCAGAACCATTGATAAAACAAGGCTTAAGGAAAAAATGGGCGCATTAGACATAAATAATATGGATATGGTAGATAGGGCGTTATCGGTCAGTTTTGGTCTCGTTAATAACACAAGAATATAATAAAAACCGCTTATCGTAAGATAAGCGGTTTTTATATTTAATCAAGCAAATAAACTCCGTTTTCAAGTACGGCAAATTCATATTTACCATTTTTAATAAACTGTAAAACATCTCGGTCAAATGTTTTATATTCTTCGGTTACGTAAGATGTGGTGTTAACTTTTAAAACGATATTAGTGCCGGCATTACAAACGTATATATCATCATCAATCGCAAAAAGGTCGATAGGTTGACTAAATGGTGAAGATGTACCGCCACCGATACGCAGTTCCTCACGCATTGTAACAAGATTCATACGCATAAGTACCGATTTTGCCTTAAAGCAACTCCAAACCGAGCGGTTGTTAATGGCAATGCCGCTAGGCGCTTCACCACGGTACTGTAAATTACCTGACCATATTTCGTTAGCGTTACCGTCAAGCAATTTTGCGCTGCCGTCTTTTTCAAGGATAAAAATTTTACCATTAGGTAAAATTACCGCTTTGCAAGAGAGGTGACTCTTGGCATGCTTCACGACCTGTTTATAGTTGGCACCAAATTTTGAAAGTTCGTACATGCTTTTTTGTACGTTGGTAATCATACCATTATCAAAGGTAACCATTTTATAGGCAACCATTATTTCTTCGCCGTCTTGTTGAAGTGCGTATGCAATAACTAGTCCGTTTTCAACCGAAACAACGTCTAATATATTTCCTTCAAAAACCGTTTTCATATTTTTCCTACCCATCCAAAAAAAGTTTATAAGGCTAAAATACCTTTATCAATCATTGATTGTGCTGCCGATAAAATACCTATTTCACCCGAGTGGAAGTTAAGCCCACCCTGTAACCAAACGGCATAAGGTTCGCGTAAAGGCGCGTCGGCCGAAAGTTCAATGGAAGCACCAAGTGTAAAAGCGCCTGCCGCCATAATAACGTCGCTGTCATACCCAGGCATAGGTGCGGGGTATGGAACAGCAAAGGAATCAACAGGTGATCCTGACTGCAAGCCTTGACAGAAGGCAACAAGTGAATCGCTGTTTTGGAGTAATATTGACTGAATAATGTCAGCTCTTTTGTCTTCGGCCTTAGGCTTTACGTCATAGCCTATCTTTTCAAACAATTTAGCGGCAAAAACGGCTGTTTTAAGTGCTTCGCCAACAACGTGCGGCGCTGCAAAAAGACCCATATAGAGTTCTCTTGAATGACCGAGTGTCGCGCCAACTTCACCGCCCACACCGGGCGCGGTAAGACGGTAGGCACATTTTTCAACAAGGTCGGCACGTCCCGCTATGTATCCACCGGTAGGGGCAATGCCGCCGCCGGGATTTTTAATAAGTGAGCCGGCTATAATATCTGCACCCACCTGCAACGATTCTTTCTTTTCAACAAATTCGCCATAGCAGTTATCAACCATTATATAAGTGTCAGGTGAAACCTCTTTAACTGCTTTGCATAATTTTTCAATGTCACTAACGGATAAACTAGGTCTTAGGCTATATCCGCGTGAGCGTTGAATGTAGGCGAGTTTATATTTATTAATAGAAAGTTCCTTTTTTATTGTATCAATATCGGGGTATCCGTCGGCACCTAATTCAACTTGATTATACTGTACACCAAAGTCGGTAAGCGAGCCGTCGGAATGTCCGTCAACACCGAGTACGCCAATAAGTGTATCATAAGGACGTCCTGTAAGGCAAAGCATTTTATCATTTGGCCTTAAAAGGCCAAAAAGTGCTACAGTCAATGTATGTGTACCCGAAACAAAATTGTGACGAATAAGTGAACTTTCAGCACCCATACAGTCGGCAAAAACCTTTTCAAGCACCTCGCGTCCGCGGTCGTCATATCCGTAACCGGTTGAAATACCAAGGTGTGACTCACTGACACCATTTTTAATAAATGCCGATAAAACCTTTTGCTGATTGTATCGAGCAATATCATCTATTTCTTTAAATTTATTTTCACATTCAATTTTTGCTTGCTCACCTAAAGTAAGCAATTTTTCACTAAATTCGAAAAAACTCATAATTTTAAAATTCACCCTAATTTACAATATGCGGCTTTCTCATCAATTTCGAAGCCGTTTTTCAGATAAAATGGTACGTTGTAATCTCTTGCGCAGGCAAATACAGTGCGATTTCGCACACATTCAAGAAGTCGGTTAAGCGTAGCCGAGCCGAGTCCTTTCGATGCCATCCCGCTTTTTACGGCAATGCCGTTAATAACTGCGAGGTCACCGCTATATATTATTACGCCAGCCGAATGGTCTGAGGTAACGTAGGCTGCGCAATTATGCCTTACACGGTGGGCAATATCGGCGTGAGCCGCCTGCTTGTCCCCAATGTTGAGTCGCTCGGCAAGTGTA
Source organism: Clostridia bacterium (assembly GCA_017436255.1). Classification (GTDB taxonomy): domain Bacteria; phylum Bacillota; class Clostridia; order Oscillospirales; family Acutalibacteraceae; genus SIG565. Next base: position 12,498 of record JAFSDK010000027.1, on the reverse strand, counting down.
TCGCAAACGTAATCAATGCCACAATAGGTGTTTTCTATCTTGTTTGGGCTATTGTGCGGCGGCAACTTCACAAGCGAGGTGCAGGGTATTAAAACTTCAAAACCAAAATAGCACGCAGTTTCGTGGTCGGTAAAAATACCGTTAGGTGAAACTACTTTTAAGAATGAAAGCAGTTCTTCGGTGTCCCCGTTTTTAAAATATAAGGTAAACTCATTGTCAACCGATGAGATAAGGGCGGTTAATTTGCCGTCGTCATCGGTCTGTTGCCAAAAGAGTGCAATCTTTTCATATTTGCCGTATGCTGCGTGGTGGCAAAGTATTTTTGCGTATGCAGCATTAGGCTTTTCGATATGTGGTATTTCTTTAATAAGCGTTATCACTGCATTTCACCCGAACAAATTTTATTGATCATATATTTTGCCAAATTTATTGTTGCATTAACGTCGTTTATATCTGCAACACAAGACGGCGAGTGGATATATCTGCAAGGTATCGATAACGATAGCGTTCTTACCCCGTCACGGCTTTGGTGGATAGACGAAGAATTGTTACCGCCCGTAACCGAAGCTTTAGTTTGGCAGGTAATACCACTTTGAAGTGCCGCATTATAAAGTGTGCGGTCATATACCGTGCCGTTATCCATAAACGAAACGGCAGGGCCCTTTCCTAAAACACAAACCTTGTCACTATCGGCAACACCGTCAATATCGGCGGCGGTTGTGGCTTCAAGCACGATTGCAAAATCGGGGTCAATAGCATATGTGGCCGTTTTAGCACCGCGTGATCCGATTTCTTCTTGTACAGTAAACGTAGCGTAGAAATCATAATCGCTATCCATTTTTAAAAGTTCTAGCAAGATAAGACAACCTGCGCGATCGTCAATGGCCTTAGCTTTAATTTTGTTACCTAGAATTTCAAAATCGCTATCTATAACACCATAGTCGCCAACACTTACATATTTTTCTGCTTCTTGCTTTGAAGATACACCAATATCGATATACAGCGCATCCTTTTTGGGCGCTTTTTTTCTTTCATCGGCAGTTGATAAATGCACAGGTTTGCAACCTATAATACCCGTAACACTATCATTTATTGTAACGGTGCGACTTAAAAGTATACAGTCTTTAATACCACCAAGTGTTGTAAACTTTAAAAATCCGTCAGAGGTGATAGAGGTTACAATTATGCCAACCTCGTCCATATGGGCGTCGAGCATAAGTTTGTATTTTGATTCATTTTTACCTTTTTTGAAGGCGATTATATTGCCAAGGGCATCGGTCTTACACTCGGCAACACCATTTAATTCTTTTAATATATATTGGCGAATACTGTCTTCATTGCCCGAAGGGCCGTTTAATTCGCATAACTTTTTAAGTTGCTCAGTCAAGTGTAACACCTCCCGAAAGTAAGTATTTTTCGAGTATATCGCAAACACTTTCAATATCGCATATCTTTAGCATCTCTACGTCGGTATGCATGTTTCTAAGTGGTATAGATATAAGTCCCGTAGGTATACCGCATTTTGTAAGTGAAATTACATCTGCATTTGTAGAGGTGCTGCCACCCATAACTTCGGTCTGATATTTTATATCATCTTTTTTTGCAATAGATATAAGTTTGTTTGAAATGGCGCGGGTAATTGTGGGCGAAACACCAATCATAGCGCCTTCGCCGATTTTACCGCATTGATCGCACGGCACATCCGGTCCGTTACCGAATGACACATCGATAGCAATAGCTTCATCTGCACTTATCGAATATGCGGCCGTTTTAGCACCACGAAGTCCTAATTCTTCAGCGTCGCTTAACAAAATTACAACGTTACAGGGTAACGTTTTGTTACTTAATCTGCGCGCAAGTTCAATAAGGCATGCAATGCCTGCGCGATCATCAAATGATTTTCCGCAAACGGCGTCGCCTAAAAGTTCTTTAGCTTTGGTACGGTAGGTCACGTAGTCGCCAACACTTAATTTATCTTTTGCAATTACGCCAAGACCTGTATCCAGTTTATATTTTGCTATGCTATCGGGCATTTCATCGCCTTTATCAAGATGAGGGGGTGTGCTGACAAATACGGCAGGCACCTCTTCTTTACCATGCACCGTAACCATTTTTGCCGGTAGATGACGAAGGTCAATGCCGCCACATTTTTGCACGGTTAAAAAGCCATCATCAGTAATATCGGTTACAACAAATCCTACCTCGTCAATATGTGCATCTAAAAGTATTGTATAGTTTTTTTCGCCCTTAAGCGTGCAAAACATACCATTACCGCCAAGGCGGGTAACGGGTGCGTATTCTGATAAAAGTTTTTCTGCTATATTTGCGGCATCATCAATGGTGCCGATAGCACAAGCATTAGATAGTTTAAATAAAACGTCTTTAATTTCCATTATAGTTTATTTACCAATTCCTTAAAGTAGTTGCCGCGTGAGGCAAAGTTTGGAAAAGCATCAAACGAAGCACAGGCAGGGCTTAGTGTAACTATGTCACCGTTAACCGCTCTATCGTGTGCAACTTCAACCGCTTTAGCAATATTTTCAACGTGTATAATTTCGGGACAACCATTATAGTCTTCGTGACCGATAACGGCATCTTCAATCTTTTTAGCGGTGGGACCCGACAGTAAAAGAAGTTTTACCTTGTCGATTACGTATGGTGCCATCGGCTCAAATGGTATTTGTTTATCATATCCGCCGGCAATTAAAATAACCTTTTGGTCAAAGGCTTTAAGTCCTGCAATAGTACGTGTGGGACTTGAAGCAATAGAATCGTTATAGTATTTTACGCCGTCTTTTTCGCGTACAAATTCAATGCGGTGTTCAACACCACCGAATTCTTTAGCTACGCGTCTTATTGTATCGGCACCAACGTAACCCCATACAGCACTAATAGCGGCTAGATAGTTTTCAACGTTGTGGTCGCCAAGTATTGTTATATCATCACGGTGCATAATGGGGGCACTAATGCCGCGATATGACATATTAAGATAACCGTTGTGGTCAAGCCAAGCACCATTCTTAATTGGGTGGTGCATACTAAAGCTTAAGGATTGACCGCGAACGTCATCGCGGAAACTATAAGTTATATCATTATCATAATTTAAGACGGTTCTTGAGAAAGCCCCTTGGTGAAGTAAAACGTTTTTCTTTGCCTGTACATATTCATCCATATCCTTGTGTATGTCGAGGTGATTGGGAGCAACGTTTGTTACAACCGCAACGTCAGGACTCTTACGCATAGAGATAAGTTGGAAAGAAGAAAGTTCAACTACAACGTAGTCGTCACTATTTATCTGTTCAATTCTCGGCAAAAGGGGATTGCCAATGTTACCACCAACGTGTACGGTGTAACCTTCGCTCTCAAGCATTTTTGCTATAAGGGTTGTTGTGGTAGTTTTACCGTCAGAGCCGGTTACAGCAAATATTTTAGCAGGGCAGAGGTCAAAGAAAACCTCCATCTCGCTTGTAACGGCAATGCCGCGTTTTCTGGCCTCTTTAAGTTCAGGCAGATTAAAACTCATGCCTGGTGTACGGAAGATAATATCAACCTCTAAATTATCAAGATAGTTTTCACCTAAGCATAGTTCTGCACCTTTTTTTTCAAGCTCGTCACAAAGTGAGCCAATCTGCTCGCGTGTTCTGCGGTCACACGCCAAAACGCGTGCGCCTTTAGCCAAAAAACTTTCAATAAGCGGTGTGTTACTTATACCTATACCACACATTGCGATTTTTTTGGAAGAAATTTGTTCCCAAAACTTTTTGAGATCCAAAATAATTGCCCCCTTAATATATATTATATCTATTATATTATACTGAACTATAGCCTAAATATCAATAACAAAAAAAGAGAATTGGGTGTATATCCCAATTCTCTTTTGATTATTTTTCAATAAAACGTTTATCTTTGAAAATAAGCACTTTATCACATATATCAAGGCAATGATTTCGGTGGGTTATAAATATAACCGTTTTATCCTTTAATTGCTTGATATTTGTTAGTAATGCTTCCTCGGTTGCCTCGTCAAGTGCCGACGTGCTTTCATCAAGCAACAGTACGGGACTATCACAAAGAAGCGCACGCGCAATGGATAGACGTTGAACCTGACCTTCAGATAAACCTTCGCCTCGCTCACCTATAATTGTGTCAAAGCCCTTGGGTAAACCGACAATAAAATCATATATTTCGGCGGTTTTGGTGGCACTTATAATTTCATCTTCGCTGATATCTTCGCGGCAGAGCGTAAGGTTTTCTTTAATTGTGCCGGAGAGAATCATGCTACCTTGTGGTACGTATGCGAAAAGGTGGTTAACACTACCCGAAATATCGCGACCATTAATTAAAATTTTACCGTCGTTTGGCTCAAGCAACCCTAAAATCAGTTTGAAGAGTGTGCTTTTACCGCTGCCTGAGGCACCCATAATAGTTGTAATGGTGCCCTTGTTTATAGTAAGTGATGTGTTCTCAATGACGTTTTCTTTGCTGCTTTCATACTTAAAGGTAACGTTTTCACATACTAACGAATTAAACTCGGTTGGTTGATTAGCGTCGCATTTTGGTTCATCTTGTATGTTTTCAAGTTCAATAAGTCGCTCTGCCGACGCCATCATTGAGTAATACTGCGGTAGAATACCTGAAATTTGTTGCATCGGTGCGCGGAGTTGTGCCGCGATTTCTAAAAAGGCCACAAGCGTGCCGTATGAGATGCCGTTGCCAAGATTAAATGCGCCCCATACAAGCAAAATGTAGTAACCAAATGTGAATAGCGAATAAAGCCCTGCATGTGTAACAATATGTAGGGTAAAACGTTTAATTCTCACCCAAAAGCTATACTGAAGATTTTCATCTAACTTTGCTTTAACCGATGCAACACTTGGAAACGTTTTAATAACTGCAACGTTTTCAAATGCCTCTTGCATATAGGATTTAACGGTGCCGTCGGCCTGTTGAGCAAGTTTATGAAGGTATTTGTATTTACTGCTTAAAAGTCTGCCGATAAGCGGCACAACAATACCTACCGCCAAAATAACAAAAACCATTTTATCGGCAATTAGATAAAGGGCTACACCGCTTGCAATAAGTTTTGAAATAAGGGCAACCGCATTGGGTATAATGGTTGCCACATTATTAACAACTACCGAAATATCAGAACTTAAACGGTTAAGTAAATCACCTGAGTGATAGTGACTGATTTCACTGTATTTTTTGTTAAGAATCGCACTGAATAAATGCGCTTTAAAATGTATATCAAGTTTACATTCGGCACGAATCAGTAGGTTTGAATTAACGATATTAAGTATGATTTGGGCGGTAATTATAGCAAAAAGTATAATGCATTTTGAAAGCATATCGCCCTCTATCACACCTGCGGATATATCAATTATCTGCTTTGAAATAAGCGCCAAAAATACAAAACTAACCGAAACTACGGTGCTTACCACACAGTTAATTATTATGTATGGATAGTACTTTTTAGAGTGCTTATTAAGCCAAGATAACGTCTGTTTGTTTTTAGTCTTCAAGGATAGAATGTTCCTTTAAAACAGAAATAAAGGTGTCAATATCCTTTGATGCGGTGTCAACATCAACCGAATATTCTTTAGTCATAGCGCTAATAAGCTCTTCACGGGTTGTTCCATTAGCGAGTAAATTCCAAAGGAAAGCACCTGTTTCGTTAAGGGTCATAGCGGAATTAAAGTTAATGTTGTTTCCACCAACAGGAACTACAAGGTTTTCACCGGCTACACTGCGTAGTACATAGGTGTCTTTGATTTTCATAAAAACTCTCCTTAAATCAAAATATTATACATAATCATTATATAATATAATAAAAGATATTGCAAGTGTTGGCTTTTTTGTTGTATAATAAACTTAAATATTTGAAGATTGGAAGAAATAAAATGGACGTATTTGTTGAACAGATTGTAAAAATTAAGAATAGTGCAGCGCGAATAATTGCTATGGCATTAATAGTTCTCGCTACGATAGGCGGCGCGTTATTGTTACTTATGTATTCTACGAATCCGGGATATAATCTTTTGGTGCTTGGTGCTGCAGCACTAATTTGGGGTGCCTACAAAATACTGCTTTTGTTTTTTATTGAGTATGAATATATTATCACCAATGGTACAATTGATATTGATAAAATAACTGCTAAAAGAACAAGAAACCGCATTGTTTCATTTGATTGCAAAAATATTTTAAGGGGCGGAAAATACAGTGCAGACGCAAAACCTGTTACCGATGCTGCCGAAACACTTATTTTTTGTAATGCTAACGATTCGGGTGCTTATTATCTGCTTGTTAATAACAATGGTAAAAAGCGACTTATAGTTTTTGCGCCTAACGAGAAAATGCGTACCGCAATTAAAGAGTGTGTGCCGCGCACGTTAGCGAAAGATTTGTTTGCCGATTAATATGGATGTTAAGATTATAGAACAACCCATATTCCCGCCGCGTGATAGAAATTCGCATAAAGGTACATACGGTACGGCAGTACTTATATGTGGTAGTTATGGTATGGCGGGTGCTGCGGTTTTAGCGGCAAAGGCGGCGCTCAGAAGCGGCGTAGGTATTGCAAAAGTGATTCTGCCCGATAAAATTTACGATATTGTTGCACGCCAAATTCCCGAGGCGGTTTTTGTACCTCTCAAAACGTCCGATAAAGGTACGTTCTGCCGTGAGGATGCACCGATAATTTGTGAGCATATAAAGAATGCCGATTCGGTACTTTTTGGGTGTGGAGTTGGTGTGTCGGATGATAATCTAGAAATTTTAAATGCTTTGATTAAAGATGTTAAATGCCCATTTATAATAGATGCTGATGGCATAAATTTGCTATCTCGTAATATAGATATTATTAAACAGGCAGTGGCATCCGTTATTTTAACACCCCACCCCGGTGAAATGGCACGTCTTACAGGTAAAAGCATTGCCGAAATTGAAAACAATCGCACCTATTTTGCCGAGATTTTTTCAAAAAAATATGGCATAGTTACCGTGCTTAAAGGCAGTCAGACACTGGTTGCCACACCAAAGGCTATTTATAAAAATATTATAGGCAATCCCGGTATGGCAACGGGTGGTAGCGGAGACACTTTAGCGGGTATTTTAGCGGCATTTTTAGCGCGTGAAAAAGATATTGATTATGCAGTAACGTCGGCCGTTTATATTCATTCGGCAGCGGGTGATATGGCGGCGCAAAAAATGTCGCAAACAGCCATGTTGCCAAGTGATATTATCGACCAATTGCCCTGTCTGTTTAAAAAGCTTGAAGGGTAGCGGTTTTATGCGAAAAATATTAACCATTATATGCGTTGTTTTACTTTTTTGTTTGTGTGGTTGCAGTAGTAAAGAGATAACACCATTAACAAACAATATAAGTTTTACAGCGCATATTTCGTATTATAACGAAAGTTACGAGACCAACGTTAGCATTGATAAAGACGGAGTTTTCACTATGGAGATAACCGACCCCGATATATTAAAGGGTATTAAATTTATTTTTGCCGACGGCTCGGTTAAGGCAAATTATAACGGAATCGAGTACGCTCCAAATGAAAACAATACTCAATTTTTCGGCGTTGCTGATAAAATTCATTCGGTTTTTGATAGTATAAAGGGTGTGACAGCCAAAGAGGATGACGGAATTTACGTTTTTGAGGGCGAAATAAACGGCGATGAGTTTGAAATTGAGTTTGGCGGAGCGGGTCTGCCCTTAAATCTTAAAATGGATGATAATATATCGGTGCGTTTTTCGGACGCAAAAATATTAAAACACACTGCGTAGACGCAGTGTGTTTTTTTGGTAGGGGACGATGCTAACACCGTCCCGTTTTTTGTGGGCGGATGTGGGCATCCACCCCTACATTATTTGATCAATTTAATTCGTAGGCAAGGCGTTTATTCGTGTCCTGTAAGTTCTAATTTTTTCATTTTTCTCATTTCAAGTGCTACCATTGAAACCGAAAGGATAAACGCCAATGTATCGGATATTGGTGCTGTGTAAAGTATACCTTTAACACCAAAGAAGGTTGGCATAATGAGTACTAGTGGTATTAAGAAAAGTACCTGACGAGTTAGTGACAAAAACGCACCTTTAATAGGTTTACCGATTGCTGAGAAGAAATTTGACGAAATTGCTTGGACGCCATTGACCGCTACCATGAATAAAAACGTTCTCATAAACATAACGGCAAATTCGATGTATAGCGGGTCTTTATCCTTGCCGAAAAGTGATATTATTTGCTCTGGTATGATTTGAAAGGCTAAGAAACCAAGCAATGAGATTGATACTGTAGCAATGCATGCGGTAATATAGGTTTGTTTTACGCGATTAAATTTACCCGCACCATAGTTAAAGCCTATAATGGGTTGCGACCCCTGAGACATACCGACGAAAATTGAAACGAGTATGGAATTTACCTTCATAACAATTCCGCAGGCGGCAAGGGGGATATCGGCACCGTAGCTTGATAGTGCGCCGTAATGTTTAAGTGAATTGTTAAGAACAATTTGCACAAGTGTAATAGCAACCTGATTTAAACTGTTGCTTAGGCCAAGACTTGCTATTTTTAGCCAAATTTTAAAATCAACTTCAAAGGCGTCTTTGGTGAGTTTGATACTTTTAAATTTGAACAAATAGGATATAGCCATTGCGAAGGAGACAACCTGACCGATGACAGTTGCCCAAGCGGCACCCGACATTCCTAAATCGCAAACCATAACAAAGATATAGTCAAGTATGGTGTTTACAATAGCACCGGAAACCATACAAAGCATTGAATATGTGGGGCTACCGTCTGCACGGATAAGTGCACTCATTACGTTTATTACAACGAGAAAGGGGATACCAACGGCAATTACCCTTGTGTACTCAAGTGCATAAGGTAAAATGTTATCGGTCGCACCAAATACAATGAGCATCGGACGAGCAAAAATGAAGGTAACAAGACCGTAAACGAGACCGAATATTATCATCATAATAACAGTGTTGCCGACGTATTGTGTGGCGGTTTTATTATCGCCCGCACCGAGTTTTAACGAAAATCCTGCCGCGCAACCTACGCCAATTAGCAATGAAATAGCAAGGCATATTGTGGTTATGGGGAAGGATACGTTGGTGGCACCGTTGCCGAGTGTTCCTACGCCCTGACCGATAAAAATTTGGTCAACAATATTGTAAAGTGAAGTTATTATCATCGCAAATATGCTTGGTATGGCAAACTTCATAAGAAGTTTTGGGATTTTTTCATATCCTAAAATATTTTCTTTTTGCATAAAAACTCCTTAGACTAGAACTAACCATATAATTATACTACAAATACTTTTAAATTTCTACATAAAAAACGCGACAGAAAAACTCTGTCGCTTTGATTTTTTTGTTGAAAACAACCATTAGTATTGCGAGTTTTTTAGTTTGGCGGCAAAACGGCAAGCACGGGCATAACACTCGGTAATATAACTTTCAAGCGGCATTGCGCGGTATTTATCGTTTTCGTGGCGGTCGGCTACCTGATGGGTTTTAAGTTCAAAGGTTAAAATACCGTTATATCCTGTCTTGTCAAGGCGCTTTGCGTTATAATCCCAGTCAATAACACCGTCAAAGGGTAAAAGATGCAGGTCATCGGTCCAATAAATTTTACCGTCAAAGTCTTTAACACCTAAGTTATCATTAATATGTGTAGCAATGAGGTGCTGACCATACTTATTCAATAGGTCAAGTGATGGGCTGTAGCACATTTCGTGACCTGAATCCCAACAGTATCCAACACATTCTCTGCTTGCAAACTCATTAATAAGCGCTTCTAAGAATTGCTCGCCTTCGGTGTTTTCAAATGCAATTTTAACACCAAAATTTTCGGCAGCATCAACAACCTTTTTAAAGCGCTCTAAACCTTTTTGGTTAGGGGCGGCATCGGGGTCGTCAAAGCCTAAATAGGCGTGTGAAACCATAATAGGTATGCAGTTTTCTGCACAAGACTTTAAGCAGTCAATTAATTCGTCGGCGATGTCACGTGCTAATTCTTCATCGTCTCCCCACATACAGGCTATTCTCCAACACGGTGCATGCACAGACTGGTAAATCATATTAAGCTCTTTTGCGATGGCGGCATATTTTGATACGGGTGTTTCTCGAGTCCACCCGGTAAAAAATCCATCAAAACCGCTATTTTTAAATAGGGCAATTTGTTCTTCTACAGGTATTTTAAAATCGGGCGAAGTACCAAGACAAAGACGCTGTCCGTACATAAACTAACCTCCAAAATAAACGGCATCAAAACTTGATACGTTACTTATAGCTTTTTTATCTATCGAAATTACGATAAACCAACTTACTAAATCCATAGTGACTGTATTTGGTGAATTTACACCTACTGAGACACAAAGATTCTCATTTTCAATATCAATGTTTTTAACGTAGTGACGCACCGAACCGCTTGTAGCAGGAATACATACAAGTAAAATGGTTTTTTCTTCAAAGTGATTGTCATCATATTTAAGCGTGGCAGAATTAAATGACGGCACGTCGTTATGGGATGAATCCAAGTTATATGATTTTAAAATGGTTGCCTTAAATTGTGATAATTCTTCTTTACTTTCGAACTTAAAAATGGGAAGATGTGACACTTTGCTTTCTGACATTTTGCCAAAATTGAGGGAATTGGTAATAAATGTGTTTTGGTCGCCTATGCCGTGTGAAGCGTAGGTGAGTATAGATTCATATACTAATTTTGGCGCGTCGGCACCGCCTACGGTAGAAATGCTTTGTTGTTTGTTACAACCGCATAAAGCGACTAATGATATACAAATTAAAATACAAACGGAATTGCGTATTACTTTAATTATTTGAATCACGTCCTATTATGTTATTTATCCAAACACCTTTTTTAATAAAGAAAAATCCAATTATACATTTGAATATTTCTACTGCTTGAACAAAGAAAAACACGGTAATTATATCAAGCGAGGTGAAGTTTGCCAATATAAGGGCTAACGGCACGCATATACCCCAAGTAACACCGGTATCAAATATAAAGGTCATACCTGTTTTACCGCCCGAGCGCAGTGTAAAGTAGCAGTTGTGCGCGAATGAGAAAATCGGCATAAGAAGTGCAACGATATAAAGCATTTTAGTTGCAATTTCTTTTACGTGGGGCTCAACGTTGTAGATTTGGGGAATAAGCGGAGCGCACAGTGCCAGAACAGCACCGATAGCGATACATACGGCACTCGACAAAAAGAGTAGTCGCCAAACCGTAGTTTTAGCGTCTTTTATTTTGTTGGCACCCAAATACTGTCCGACCATAATGGCAACGGCATTACCCATTGAAATGAAAACAACGTTGAACAGGTTGCTTATAGTGCTCGAAATGTTTGCGGCGGCAACAACGTCAATACCACGAACCGAATAGCACTGTAAAAGGGTTGCCATACCTGCCGACCACAAAAATTCGTTTATAAATAGTGGCGTACCTCTTTTAAGGGCGTCAAGGCATAATGTTTTAGAGGCGTAAAGACTCTTATAAGCACCACTAATAAAGGTGTATTTATTCTTTTTAACGTGGGTTGCTACGATTAAAATAATCATTTCAACGTATCGCGACATAACGGTAGCAATAGCGGCACCCGCAACGCCGAGTTTTGGAAAACCGAAGGTACCGAAAATAAGGAAATAGTTAAAAACAAGGTTAACTAAAATTGCCGCAATACTTGAAAACATAGGTAGTTTAGTTTCGCCGAGTTCCCTTAGCGTACCTGCATAGGATTGTGTAACAGCAAAGGGCAAAAGACCTATAACCATAATTTTTAAATAGTTAACGCCGTGTGAAAGGGTAGCGGCGGCAACGTCGGCCGAAGTACCGTCGGCGATATACAGTGAAATTAGTTTTTCAGGCAATAGTGTGAAAATAAGGGCGGCTCCGACAAACATAATGATGGCTACAATCATTTTAAGGCGGAAGCACTGGCGAATACCCTCGTCATCATTAGCACCTGCATATTGGGTGGAGAAAATACCAATACCCGACATACCCCCGAAAATGCAGAGCATAAAAACGAATAAAAGCTGATTAACTATGGCAACCGCCGACATTTCGAGTGTGCCTACACGACCGACCATTACGTTGTCAAGTAAACTTACAATATTTGTTATTGTGTTTTGTACTATTATGGGTAGCACTATAGCAATTACTCGGTTATAAAAATATTTATCGGCAATTATGTAGTTTCTGTAATTTTTTTTAATAAGTGCGCTAGACAAGATAAAAACTCCTAAATAATAATATCAAAGATAATATTACCATACAGACATCTGTTTTTCAAGGTGAATAAAAAATAAACCCCAAGTTTGAAGTGATGAAGTGAACCCCAAAGTTTAGACAAAATTAAATATTAAATTAATTGTGAATGAGTTCGGTATTGTACCGGGCTCATTCCTTTTAGTTTTAAGGAAATTCTTTCGTTGTTGTAGTAATGAATATATTTCTTTAATTCATC
>JAFSDK010000002.1 GCA_017436255.1 Clostridia bacterium | reverse complement strand
GGCACGAATAGCGTCGTCGTTACCGGGGATAACAGCATCGATTTCATCAGGGTCGCAGTTGGTGTCAACAATAGCGATGATAGGAAGACCTAACTTCTTAGCTTCTGCAACTGCAATTCTTTCTTTACGGGGGTCAACGATGAAGAGAGCTGCGGGAGTCTTCTTCATGTTCTGAATACCGCCGAGGAATTTTTCTAATTTTTCAATTTCAAGGTTAAGCTTGATAACTTCCTTCGTGGGGAGAAGTTCAAAAGTACCATCATCACGCATTGTGCGGAGTTGGTTAAGACGAGCGATTCTGGTCTTAATAGTTGTGAAGTTTGTGAGCATACCGCCAAGCCAACGTGCATTTACGTAAGGCATGCCGCAATGTTCAGCTTCTTCCTTAACAGAATCCTGAGCCTGTTTCTTGGTACCTACGAAAAGGATATCGCCGCCGTCAGCTGCAATGTCACGAACAAACATGTAAGCTTCGTTAAGCTTCTTAACTGTCTTCTGAAGGTCGATGATATAGATACCGTTTCTTTCTGTGAAGATGTATTCAGCCATCTTCGGGTTCCAGCGTCTTGTCTGATGTCCGAAATGAACACCGGCTTCGAGCAACTGTTTCATTGATACTACTGCCATTTTTGTTTCCTCCTAAGGTTTTACCTCCATCCCGCCATGGTTTCGAGAATCGCCGTATCAAAGCGACACCTACCCGATAGAAGCGGAATGTGTGTTATAATATTTGCCACCATTTTAGTAGCCGATAAATTATACCACATTAAATATCAAAAATCAAGTATTTATTTTAATATATTTCTACTGGCACAAAAACCGCACCCCGAGAGTGCGGTTTCTTCTTTATGAGTTTTTCTTTTTAATAATCAGTATAACTACAACAGCAATAATTGACGCCACCAAAACGCCGGCAACTACCCAAATCATTATGTCATTGCCTTGATTATTTTTGTCACCGTTATCGGTGTTGGTATCGGTATTGTCATTATCGTTTGTTGTTCCCAGTGCGGGGATTTCTTCCTCCACCTTATCACCGCAAGCAGTGCAGGTTTTAGTGCTTATGCCTGATTCGGTTTCGGTCGCTTCTTTTGTTACAACCGCTTCACCGTAGGTGTGGTCAACCATTGCAACCTCACGCTTAACCTTTTCGTTACAGGTTTTGCAAGTGCCCTCTTCCTCACCTTTTTGGGTGCAAGTAGGTGCAGTTGTTACAGTATAGTTTTCAACCTTGTGGCCCTTTGCGGGAATAGCGTTTGTAGTTTCCTTGTCACAACGGGTACAAACACCCTTTTCCTCACCCTTCTCGGTACAGGTAGGCTCTTTGGTTACTGTGGGGTTCGAGAACTTATGACCGAGTGCCTTAATATCTTTCGTTTCTTTATAACTACATTTTGAACAAGCCCTTGTTTGGGTTCCCTTTGCAGTACAGGTTGCTTCCTTAGTAGTTTTCCAATCCCCCAAGGTATGACCCGTAGCTTTCACGTCACGTGTTTCGGTTTTTGAGCATACCGAGCATGTACGGGTTTCGGTACCCTTTGCAGTACAGGTTGGAGCTTTGGTTTGCGTCCAAGAGCCATATGTATGAGTATTTGTCTTTGCAATATTCTCGATCTTGGTTGCGTTACAGGTTGTACAAGTAAAGGTCTTTGTACCATAATCCTTACAGTTGGGCGCTTTAGTCTGCGTGCCGCCGTTCCAAGTGTGTGCCTTAGTTTCTTTATAGCCACAAGCCGAGCAGGTGCGTGCATGGTTAGAATTATCTACCTTTGCCCAAGCGCCAAAGCTATGGCTTGCGCAAACAACCTTAACAGTTTTTGTTGCTGTTGCTGTGCCAACCTCTGCCGAGCCGTTTTTAAAGGTGACTATAACCTTTACGTTTTGTGCGGTAGCCGATACGGTTTTGCCCTTAATAACAAAGCTAAAAACCGTACCGTCAAACGTTCCCGCAGAATTAAGTGCCAAAACACCGTAGCCGGTTGTAGCGTTAAAATCTTTCATAATACCGTCTTTTTTCCATTCACCCGAAACAAGTGTAAGTCCACTGCCAAGCTCAATCTGAACAAGGGCAGAGCTTATTGTAGGTGTGCCGCTTAAATTAACGGTAACAGTAGCGGTTGCGTCCTTTTTAATTTCAGACGGAACACCGCTTAAGGTTGCGGTAGCATTTGCGGCAGATGCGGTAATAACCACACTGCACATTAAAATTAAACAAATAACAAGTGATAAAATCTTTTTCATTTTAATACTCCTTTAAGCTAATGGGTATAAATCGGGCAAGAAGGTGTAATAAAGCAGATGAACTGCGTCTTTATCGTTAACCTCACCGTCGCCATTAAAATCGCAATCCTGATTTACGGGGTACATATCGGGTAAGAAGGTGTGATACAAAAGATGAACTGCATCGCGGTCGGTTACACCCTCAACACCGTCGATATCACCGGGGATATAATTGACATAACCGCAAATATCACAAATATGATCGTTACCGTAGGTGTGCTCTATTTCACGAACTGCACCGCAAACATTACAATTTGTATCGCAAGTGCTGTCATAAGTGTGAGTTATTGCTCTTGTTTCACCGCAAGTGTTACAGCTTTTATCACAGGCATTACTATAGGTGTGCGTAATTGTTCTTACCGCACCGCAACCATTACAAGTCTTATCACAATTATTCTCATATTCGTGATTTTCCACAGTAATGTTGCATTTAGCTGATACAACCCACTCACGGGTTTCACGGTAGTAAAATGTTGCATAAACAATAACTTCTCCCTCACCTACTGCGGTAATTTTTCCATTTACGACTTTTACTATATTTGGCTCAGATACTGACCACTCAACATTTCCATTTGAGGGTTCAGTAGTGGCAATGATTGTTTTGGTTTCGCCAATATGTAAAGTTAAATTATTTTCAGAAAGAGCTATCGAATATTCCTTGACGGTTACTTGAAATTTAGCAGAATACTGATAGAAATTCGCATATACAGTTTGTGTGCCAACAGTTTTCAAATCGTAATCGGATATAATTAAATTTTCTTTTAATATATAGTAGTTACCATTTTTATAACTTATTTTTATTGCAAGTCCAGTAATATCAATATTTTCGCCATACATATATGTTGTTTTGTTTGGATAATTATATATATTAACATTATTTAATTGTTGATGCGCCGGTAAATCCTCATAAGCCATATTACCCAAACGAACCTTGTTTATAAGTGTAATATCATCTGCATCAACATCACCATCCGCATCTACGTCCCCTCTAAACAATACTTCTTGCCGTTCCATACTGTTATCATAGATATCGTTTAATATAAATTTATTGAAATTGGTAATATCTTCAAAATCAATAATTCCATCACCGTTATAATCGCCAAATTTGAGCATATTTGTTTTGCTCCACATAGCATATAAAGTGACATTATTTGTTATTAGTGTATTTGAAGCATAACGGTTACCTAAAGGAAGATTATATTTGTCAATGCTAGTACTGTCATACCATCCCAAAAAGATATACCCGTCTCTAACGGGAGTTGGCAACGCACCTATGGCTTCGTTATATTGAACATCCTTACCGTTGGTAAACACATCCCCTCCGTTAGCATTATATCGTACTGTATAAGTATTTTTTAACCAAACAGCATAGAGAATTGTGTCTTCATTATATGTGAAGTTATCCCCAGCTTGGTAAGTAGGGTTAGTTGCAGTAGAACTTATTGACCAACCTAAAAAAGTATAGCCCTGTCGTTCTGGTTTTTCGCTATTGAGTTTTATCGCTAAACCATATTCCTTAATTTGGTCTGTGGGTTCATTTGTGCCACCATTTGCTGAATATGATATCGTATATAGTCTAGAAAAAATTGTATTTATTGAACCATATTGAGTAGAACTATAATATCTTACACCATAATAATATGTGCTACCGGCTGTCAAATCATATTCTAAACGGAAGTTTGAATTTTCGCCACCATCGTCATTAGATTGAAGCAAAGTGCCGTTCGAATTATATAAAGCTACCTTTGTATCTTTAGTACCGGTCGAATAAATAACGTATTTTCCGCTTTGGGAAGGCGT
Organism: Clostridia bacterium; assembly: GCA_017436255.1. GTDB lineage: Bacteria > Bacillota > Clostridia > Oscillospirales > Acutalibacteraceae > SIG565. Next base: position 3,331 of record JAFSDK010000002.1, on the reverse strand, counting down.
GAATTTATAAAACTTTTCTTGACCGCCATAATCGATTATAGCATTAGCGTTGTATCCATTTGAAAGATTATACGCAGGTTCCCAAACCGCATAAAGCGTAACATTTGTATTTTTACATAAATATGAATTACCTGGGAAATATGGTGTATAAGTAGCTGTACTATTAGTGGACCACCCTAAAAATGTATAGCCAATTCTTGTTGGTTTTACATCACTTAAAACCACTCTTACATATTCTTCGGTAGAACTTGGTAACGTTTGACTTGTCGGTGCACCGCTACCACCATTAGCATTATAACTTAATGTATAAGTTGAATTTGTAACCGTTATAGGTATTGATTTTGAACCAATTACGTAAGATTTTGTACTATCGCTATATATAATAAATTTAAAAGTACAGCTTCCGTTCTTTAAGCCCTTAAAAGTAAGTGTATTTTGCGAAACACTCACTTCAATTAAACTTGTGTCATAATCCATAACCGCCACTCTAGTATCAGGTAAAAAATAGTCAATTGACATAGTTATAGATTTACTTTCACCCGTTTTCAAAGAAAGCGAAGAAGCAGAAACATCAAATGTAGCATACCAACATTGTTGACAAGTTTTTGATTGACCATATTCACCAGTAACGATATAACCACCACAGGTTGCATAATCTACACAACGTTGCGTAATTACGTGAGGATGATCCGGCTCTTGAAGTCGAGCACCAGTATAACTGTGTGTGTGGGTATTAAACAATGAAATCTTGCTATATACAGTTCTGCTACCTCCCGAATCTAGAGGATATGACAGCTTACAGCATCCATCGGTATATACCTCATAAATTGTACATTTATCAGTTGTACCAATCCACGCAGTAGAACTTATAATATTATGATTTTCATCGAAAATATTTTCAGCAGTAATTTTCGATTTAGGATATGCAGTAAAATTTGTTCCATATGAAGAATTTACTTTATGGGTAGGTGCGTCACCATAATTAGGGACACCAAAATAAAAATTGTTAATTTTTCTGCGCAACGAAAAAACGCCGATTCCTTCGCTACTTCCAGAATTATTCGAGTTTCCTTCTATAGTATAAAAATAATCACCATCAACATAGTAAACTAAACCTACATGACTAAAACTTGTTGTAAAAAACAAATCGCCAGGCTTAGGAGTATAAGAACTACCAGAATAATATGGGATACTAAAATAGCCAGAATCTGGTGCCGCTACAGCAGAATTTTTAAGTACACTTGTAGGAATGTTTGCTTGCCGAGCACACCAACTAACAAACATAGCACACCACGGCTGATTAGGCAATCCGTACCAGTCTCCGTATTTTGTGTCATTATTAGTGCCTTCCCTATATCCAATTTGTGTTAACGCAACACCTACTATATCAGATCTTTGATTCCCAGTGTTTGAATATGTATTTTCGTACGCTGCACTTACAGTTATTGAACCCAACGGAACAATGGTAAATAACATAACAACAGCAACAAAAATAGATATAAACCTAATTAGTTTTGTTTTCATACAAATACCTCCAAAATTGCAATTACCATACACAAAATATACCAAATTGGGATATTTTACATTATACCAATGTGGGATAATAAAGTCAAGGAGTGATTTTATGAGATTAAAGGAGATACGAAAAGCAAAAGGTATTTCCCAATTAAAGTTAGCGCTTGACCTTAACACCAATCAAAACACCATTAGCCGATATGAAACAGGCGAACGTGAGCCCGGCATTGCCGAGCTTATAAAAATTGCAGATTATTTTAACATTTCAATTGATTATTTGGTTGGCAGAACCGACAATCCTAAAGCCTTTAAATAATATTAACCCCGAAGCAGTTTACACACCGCTTGGGGTTGTTTTTTAAGGAAAAATTATAATTTTTTTGGGGGGTAAAGAGCCTTTCCATTCGGGGAAACCATAAACAAACTATAATTTGAATGCACAAAAGGAACGACTTGCGCCGTTCCTTTTATTTTACAACAATATACAAACTAAACCGTTACAGCCTTCATTTATTACCCTTTCAACCGTTTCCTGCACCCTCATTCTTGCATCAACCGGCATTCGGGCAAGCTTGGTGTGAAGCCCCTCGTTCACAAGCTCGTGAAGCGATTTGCCGAAAATGTTGGAAACCCAAATTTTCACAGGGTCCTCTTCGAAGCCCGAAAGCAGATACATTACCAAATCCTCAGATTGCTTTTCACTGCCGACAATGGGACTAACCTCAGTCGTGATATTAGCTTTCATAAGATGTATTGACGGCGCAGAAGCACGAAGCCTCACACCATAGCGACCGCCTTGTTTTACAATTTCGGGTTCTTGTAATTCTAACTCCTCAATATCGGGCATTATAATACCGTAACCTGTAGCTTCGACCTCTTCTAAAGCACCCTTAACACGTGAATATTCCTTTTTAATTTTTGCAAGCTCTTTTATACTTTCCATAAGCTCTTGCTCATCATTAATAACAATGCCCGTACTTTCAGCAAGGATATTATAAAACAGCGACGGCTTAACGTTAAGCACGATTTTAGCGCTACCTTTACCCAAATCAACCGTTTCAACGTTAACGTAATCAACGTTTTGGCTATCCTTAAACGCAGCCGCAAACTTCGTAACGTCACGTATGTGGCGGATATTTTCTGCCGCAGCCTTTATTGAAGATATTATTTCACTTTTAAGCGGGTGCGATAAATCAAGCCCGTTTATCCACGCAGGATAGCAAATTCCTATTTCCTTAACGGGAAATTCAAATAAAATCTGCTCTAAAATATCTTTAATATTATCAACCGTTAATTCAAGGCAGTTTATCGGCTTAACGGGAACACCGTATTTTTCGCTTAACTCCTCCGCCAGCGAAATCGCTTCGGCAGAGGTTGGGTACATACAGTTTAAAAGCACAATAAACGGCTTATCAATTTGTTTTAGCTCGTTTATAACACGCTCCTCAGCCTCGGCATATTCATATCTTGGAATATCGCTTATACTGCCGTCGGTGGTGATAACAAGCCCAATGGTGGAATGTTCGTTGATAACCTTTTGTGTGCCGATTTCGGCCGCCATATTAAAGGGCACAGCCTCATCAAACCAAGGGGTACGCACCATTCTTGGCTGTGAGCCCTCGATATAACCGAGTGAGCTTGGCACGATATAGCCCACGCAGTCGATAAGCCGAACGTTCATAACCGCACTGTTATCCAACGAAATTTCAGCGCCCTTTTCGGGTATAAATTTAGGCTCGGTAGTCATAATTGTTCTACCCGCTGAAGATTGCGGAAGCTCATCATTTGCTCTTTCCTTTTGAAACTCTCCCTCAAT
>JAFSDK010000026.1 GCA_017436255.1 Clostridia bacterium | reverse complement strand
CGCAATGGACTGTAACAGGCTCGGGCGCCGTAATACTCACTAATATGCCACAAAAGGCGTATGTTGATAAAATAACAATAGGCACGGTGCAAGATTTAGGTGTTACCGATGCTAATAATATGGGTGCGGCAATGGCACCTGATGATGTTAAAATAAGACCATACCCAACACACGAGGGTATGGTCTTTTTCTACACACAAATCCAGTATTTAAGGGGGTTGCGGGCACTTTTTAACTATTTTAAACCGTATAAACTACATTTAAAAAATAGGTAGTAAATTTCACGCACTATGTGAAAGTTTCTCCTAAAAACAAGGAGGTTAAAATGAGTTTATTTAATTTTTTAACGAAAACATATGGGTACAACAAACCCATATTAGCCAATGAGGTTGAATACGAAAACCGTCCCAAACAACAAATCTACAAAGAACTAAGCGAACTATGTAAAGCCAAAAAGATAGTACGACTTGAACGAGGTGTCTATTTCATACCCAAGAAAACCAAATTCGGTACGCTTATATTTAATACACTAACCGCTATTGAGAAGAAATATATTTGTGATAATGAAGAAGTCTTTGGTTATTACTCAGGTGCTTATATGCAGTATCAACTTGGATTAACAAAGGTTAAACCAAAAACAATCAATATTTATACTAACATTGAAAAGAAGAGGTCAAGAACAGTAACGATTGCAGGACAAAGAATATCATTACGCTCTGCAAGAACGAAAATTGATAAACATAACGCATCTGTCCTATGCTTCTTGGAACTGATGAACGGTATAGATACCGAAACCCTTGACGAGTATAAACGAAAACTAATCGCTGATTATATCACCGATAACCGTATTACCCAAAGGCAAATCACCAAATACATACCGTACTTTCCCGATAAGACCTGCCGAAATCTAATTGAAAGCGAGGTAATCTACCGTGTCCCGCAGTAATAGTTGTATGGTTTGTACATACCTAATTGAACTTGTAGCAGGAATAATGACCGGTTACATATTTATCTATCTTGACGATGCAATTGTGATGCGATTTGCACTTTCAATGTTGTATATCCCCGCAGCTCTCGTCCTTGTGGATGCAAAATCAAAAGCGGTGCGTTTCCTCGTTTATCTTATGCTGACCGCAGTCTGTTTATGGGGCGTGTTTTACGCTATCTATTGGCGCCGACCTTTCGGCTTTTCTCTGATTTTCTGTGCCATTGTCGGCTTTGTCTACTATGTAATATTTACCGAACCCGCCAAAAAGGATAAAATATCAAAAATACTTATTGTCAATGGTTGCTTTGTCGCACTCGTATTCCTAATTGCTCTCTCTTTAAACCTTATGTTCAACCCCAGGCACGCACCCCTCCTCAACGGTGGTACAGTTATGTGGTGATGCTTTATCGACCAAAACAGCAACAGCGTGTTGCTTGTGATTAACTGTCAAGGATGATATAATACTATTACAATGATAAAAGGCGGTTTTGCATATGGAAACAAAAGATATTATTTTAGAACTCAGGACTAAAAAAGGATTATCGCAAGACGAACTTGCGGAAAAAGTATTCGTAACCCGTCAGGCTGTTTCTCGTTGGGAAAACGGTGAAACTACGCCGAATACCGAAACATTAAAACTGTTATCAAAACTATTTGATGTATCTATCAATACGCTTCTCGGATCGCCGAGAGAACTTGTGTGCGAGTGTTGCGGAATGCCTATTGATGACCGTAATATCAGCCATGAAAAAGACGGCGCATTAAACGAAGAATACTGCAAATGGTGCTATGCAGACGGTGAATACACACTTGACTTTTTTGAAAAATATAAGGAACTTGGCGGAAAAGAAAAGTTTGAAGAGTTTAAGAGGCAACTCATTAACGAATTTAACACCTTGCTTCATATTGAGGGTTTACCCAAGGTTGAAAACCTTAATGTCTTGTCGGGGAGTTTTATCAATTTGGAATATCGACTCCCGAACGGTCAGACCGTAAAATTCCTTGATGATACCGCCACCTATCTTGGCAGTCAAGTGGAGTGTGAATTCGGTGGCGACCGTTGTTTCGGTATCGCCGCAAATATGGATTTCTTACTTGTTTGTACCTATGAAGAAAACGGCGAAAATCCTGAACTTGTAATTTATAAGAAAAGATAAAGCAACCGCTGAGGAATCGAAACTCCTCAGCGGCGTTTTTTACGT
>JAFSDK010000025.1 GCA_017436255.1 Clostridia bacterium | reverse complement strand
AATTTCGACCGCGGCGCCTTTTTGCCCTTCGCCTAATCTCACACCGTGAGGGCTTGGTCAAAAACTGCCAGTTCCGCCATATCCGCATATTAAATTATTTATAAGGGGCAGCCGCGCTACGCGTGACTCTTGCGGTACCCGAAATTTTTAACGGCTCAGGTTTCGCCTAAAAATTTCGACCGCGGCGCCTTTTTGCCCTTCGCCTAATCTCACACCGTGAGGGCTTGGTCAAAAACTGCCAGTTCCGCCATATCCGCATATTAAATTGTTTATAAGGGGCAGCCGCGCTACGCGCTTGCCCTCAGAAATATAGTCGCACTGCTCGCTCTACGCATCGCATTGCTCCTTATTTCTTCACCTCAGCGTCACGCCTGCATCGTCCACTGGACGCGGCGCACCGCTTCGCCCAGTTCCGCCATATCCGCATATATAAAGTAAATATTATTATATTCACAAATAGAAAAAAAGTCAAGAAAAACCGCATATCATATTTTCTATCGGGATTTATAATTTTTTTATTGTAAAAAATCGTCTATTATGATAAACTTATTATAAGTATAAAAATATACAGAGGTTTTCTTTATGCGAATGCGAAAAAAAAAGAATCTCGAAACAAGGCTTGAAGCATGTAGCGACAAACTTATCATTATTGATCGGGAAGAACGCGATTTTAATTCAGCAGACGAGATTAAAGAATACATTGATTTTTCAAAATATTTTCCTAATGACAATCCTATTCAACTTGAAATAGGTTGTGGCAAGGGACAGTTTATCTGTGAAATGGCAAAGAGAAATCCCAATATAAATTTTATAGCAGTTGAAAAAATTGGTAACGTTATTGTATCTGCTGCAGAAAGCGCTATCAAACAAGATATTAAAAACGTAGTATTTGTAAAATGTGCAGCAGAATATCTTAGCAGTTACATAAAAGAGAACACTGTTGAACGTCTTTACCTTAATTTTTCTTGTCCGTATCCTAAAAAGGCGTACGCATCACATCGTTTAACTGCAAGTAATTTTTTGAGTATATATAAAAAATTAATGAAAAATGATGCCGAGATTCATTTTAAAACCGACAATCGCGGACTTTTTGAATTTAGTTTAGAGCAATTGTCGAATAATGGTTACGCTTTTAAAAATGTATCGCTTGACCTACATAACAGTGATTTTGAAGGTAATATCGTTACAGAATATGAGCAAAGGTTCGTTTCCTTAGGCTTTCCTATTTACCGATTAGAAGCATATCTTAAATAAACAGGGGCTTCTAAAATATTTAAAAAGGTAGCCACGTTTTTGTGGTCACTCAAATCCAATCCACTTACATAACAATTGGTGGTTAAAAATTTAGTGTTTTATTTTGGTGTTATACTGCCAAATGAAATAAAACAAAGATTCGCTTCTTTAGGTTTCCTGATTTACCAACTAGAAGCGCGTCTTAAAAAATAGGAGGATTTTATATGTTAAAGAGTATCAAAAAATTATCGGCATTGCTTTTGTGCATTGCACTTGTTTTGTCCTGCATAGGTTGTGCGGGCAAGGGTAGCGGCACAAACAGTGGCACAAACAGTGGCACAAGCAATGGCACAAGTAGCAGCACAGATACAAACAGTGATGCAAGTTCAGACAATGGCAATGGTTCAAGCACTGGCAACAACACTAGCGAGGACCTTGGCGCAAGCAGCAACACTTCGACAAATGTTTCTAGTGCTAAGTTGCTTAGCAAGTATGCTGACACAATAACAGGCGTATTTGATGAAAAAAATATTGTTCTTACGTTTGCAGCACTTAGTGACACACACTTAGCCGGAAATGAGCAACAGTATCAATCATCATATGATAGATTCACAAAGGCTATAAATTCGTGTGAAAAATTTGCTACTACAAAAAAGTTGGATGCGATTTGCATTGCCGGTGACGTAGGCAACTGTACAAATTCGCCTGCTAACGTAATTGGTATTAAGGATGGTCAGACTATAGCGCAAGCACAGGCAGAACAGGGAAAAATAGAACGTGAAAATTTCTTGCGCGCCATACTTGATGCTGCAGACCCCGCAACAAAACTTTTCTATTGCCTTGGCAACCATGATGGCTTTAAGGGCACTAACGCACAATTATATATTGATTCATTCTCCGGTAAAAACAAGCAGTATTATAATCGCTTCTATGGTGATGACCTTGATAAAGAAGCATTAGTTAAGGGTAACAGACACGTTAAAATTAACGGATATAACTTCTTGGCTCTTGAAGCTTCAGCAGAAGGAAAAGTCGATGCCGATGGATATGCATGGCTTGAATCGAAGATTAAGTCTATTATTGCTGAGGATCCGAAACAAACAATATTCTTATTCCATCATTATCCCCCTACAAGCCTTGCGTTTGCTACCGCCGGACAGAATTCAGAGATACGTAAAGTATTAGAAAAATATCCGCAGGTAATTATTTTCGCCGGACACATTCATGCTCAAATTGATTTCGATAATACTATTATGCAGAGCGATAAAGGATATATTGCCGTGAACTGTGGTTCGGTTAAAAACATTAATGAAACCAGACTGGTTACAATAGCCGGCGATACAGCATTAAACGTAAAAAATTCAGATATGGCAGAACAAAGCCAAGGCATGGTTGTTGAAGTTGATAAATCGGGTAACGTTAGGATTTCACGTTATAACTTTGTATTGGGCAAAAAAATTGCAAGCAGTTTTGTAATTCCTGCCGTTAAAAAGGACGGCACCCGTTCACTTGATTACACAAAAGATCGTAAGAATAAAATATCGGCACCTGAATTTATTTCAAATAATATTTCTGCCGAAATGTCAGGCACCAACATTAAACTTACATTCCCCGCAGCAGCATGTCCTACACAGAAAGTTTACAGATATGAGGTAACCGTTACCAATACTTCTACAAACCAAAAATCCAAAGTTCAGTATGTAAGTTCGTTATTCTATAAGTACGCAACACCGGCCGATATGCCAAAAGAATATAGCGTTACTTTCAATCCGGGCATAACTATGAGCAAGGGTACTTATAAAATTGAGGTTATAGCTGTTGACTCATGGCCGCTTAAATCTAAGCCGCTTACATATCAATTAGTAGTTAAATAATGATTAAAAATTTAATCTTTGATTTTGGAAACGTTGTTGTACGTTTCGACCCCGATTATATGACGGGTTGTATAACGAAGGAACAAGGTGAGTTTGAAACGTTACGTGACGTAGTTTTTAACCCCAAAACCTTCGAGCAGACCGATAAAGGTTTAATTACTGCTAAGCGTCACAAGGAAATGGTTTGTGCCGATTTGCCGGAGCATTTGCATGAAAAAGCGTGTGAGATTTTGGATACGTGGTATTTAAATCTACCGTTTTGGCCAGGTATGGAGCAACTGCTCAATGACGCTAAAAAGGCAGGATATAAACTGTTTTTACTTTCTAATATTAACATACAGTTTAGTGAAAACAGAGAAAAGGTAGATGCGCTTAAATTGTTTGACGGTATTCAACTGTCTAGCGAAATTAATCACACAAAACCCGAAGCTATAATTTACAATACTCTGCTTGAACGCAACAATTTAAAACCGCAAGACTGTATTTTTATTGATGATAGAAAAATCAATATTGATGGTGGTGAAGCGGTTGGCATTAAGGGCTACCTGTTTGACGGGGATACCGAAAAATTAAGAAATTATATAAATAATGCCAGTGATTTAGCTTATAGAATAAACTAAGGAGATATAAATAAGATGTTTTTTGATGAACTAAAGTACTATGACAATGAGGTTTTTGCTGCTTGTAACGATGAGCTGTCAAGACAAAGACATAATATTGAGCTTATTGCTTCCGAAAATATAGTATCAACGGGAGTTTTGTTAGCAGCCGGCACTGCTCTTACAAACAAGTATGCCGAGGGTTATCCCGCTCACCGTTATTACGGTGGTTGCGTACACGTTGACGTAGTCGAGGATATCGCCCGTGAGCGAGCCAAGAAGCTTTTTGGCGCAGAGCATGCCAACGTTCAACCGCATTGCGGTGCTAACGCAAATCTCTCTGCATTTTTTGCTTTAGTACAACCGGGCGATACCGTTATGGGTATGAATCTCGCACACGGTGGACATCTTTCACATGGTTCTCCTGCAAATATTTCGGGTAAGTATTTTAACATTGTACCTTACGGAGTTTCGGATGAAACACAGATGATTGATTATGATGAGATGGAAAAAATCGCACTTGAATGTAAACCAAAACTTATAGTTGCAGGTGCCAGTGCTTATCCACGCGTAATTGATTTTAAGCGAATTAGAGAAATCGCCGATAAGGTTGGCGCATATTTAATGGTTGATATGGCACATATTGCAGGCCTTATTGCTGCGGGACTTCACCCAAGTCCCGTGCCATATGCCGATGTTGTAACAACTACAACTCATAAAACTTTACGCGGTCCACGTGGCGGTATGATTTTATGTAAAGAAAGCCTTGCCAAACAGATTGATAAGGCTGTTTTCCCCGGAACACAAGGCGGTCCTTTAATGCACATTATTGCCGCTAAAGCGGTTGCACTTGGTGAAGCGCTAACTCCTGAATTTAAGGAGTATCAGCAACAGGTTATTAATAATGCAAAGGCATTGTCGGAAGCACTTATGGCTGAAGGATTCGATCTTGTTTCGGGCGGTACCGATAACCACCTAATGCTTCTCGATTTACGTAAGTTTAATATTACGGGTAAAGAGCTTGAAAAGCGTCTTGATGAAGTGCATATTACACTTAATAAAAACGCTATTCCAAACGACCCACAGAGCCCGTTTGTTACAAGTGGTGTGAGAATTGGTACACCTGCCGTAACTTCACGTGGATTTAAAGAAAATGAAATGAAACTCATCGCAAAATGGATTAAGGATACAGTAACCGATTTTGAAAATTCAAAAGAAAGAATTGCATCCGAAGTTATGGCGCTTTGCGATAAGTTCCCTATTTATAAGTAATTTAGAACACGGTATGTGCATACATACCGTGAAATTGAATTATTGCCGTTCTCAATTTTGCTTATGGCGTATGAGTGCGGTATAAGGTTTTTAACCGACTATTTAAATGGTGATACATACTTTAAAACAACCTATCCGGAGCATAACCTCGTTCGCGCACGCAATCAATTTAGATATGCGCAAGATCTTGATGAAAATCTTGAAAAGATGTCTGAGTTTATAAAGAATTTACTGTAATTGGTGATACTATGGCAGATTTAGTAATTAAAAACGCACTTGTTGATGGAGCCGTTACCGATATTACCATTACTAATGGTAAAATATCAAAAATAGGTGTCACCAAACAAGATGGTATTGACGCGGCTTGCAATAAGGTTTTTGCAGGACTCATCGATTTACATGCTCATGGTTGTATGAATATTGAGGTCAATAGTGGCAGAATAGAAGAATTATCCGATTATGAGGCTAAACACGGTACAACCGCTTGGCTACCTACGACCTCAACTGTGGCGATTGAAACTATTTATAATGCCGTTAATCGCGATATCACAAAAATACGCGGTGCCCACGTTTTGGGCTTCCACGCCGAAGGTCCATATATAAACAAAGAGTTTAAAGGTGCGCAGGACCCAAAGTTTATTCATCTGCCTGATATTGATGAGTTTAATAAATTACCTAATATTAAAATGGTTACGGTAGCACCCGAGGTTGAGGGCGCACTTGATTTTATAAAGGCATGTGATGCAATAGTTGCGCTCGGTCATACTTCTGCCGATTATGATACCACAATAAAGGCGATTGAGTGCGGTGCAAACTGCCTTACACATACCTTTAACGCTATGCGACCTATGTTGCATCGTGATCCCGGTGTTATTGGTGCAGCGGTAGAGAAACGTATATATGCCCAACTCATTTGTGACGGTTTTCATGTTATGCGTGGCGCAATGTGGCTTATCTACAGGGCGTTCGGACCGGAAAGAATGGTTATGATAAGTGATTCTATTAGTGCCGCAGGACTACCTGCAGGTAAATATACGTCGGGTGGTTTGGCAATAGTAGTAAATGACGGGGACGTTGTTGCTAGACTTGAGGATGGTACGATAGCGGGCAGTAAATGCTTCTTACTTGATGGTGTAAAGACTGCCATCCAGTACGGCATACCTGAGGCGGATGCGTTTAGAATGGCGTCGCAAACGCCGGCTGAACTGCTAGGTATTAACAAGGGCAAGGTAGAGGTAGGTTATGATGCAGACCTTATTATACTGGATAATGACTACAATCTTTTAACCACAATAATTGATGGTGAAATTTATTATCAGAGATAAAATGACGCGGTGTTTTAATCACCGCGTTTTTTATTGTTTAAAATTCAAATTATTTATCGATACTATATAATATAAATATATTTAATACTTGACAAGGCGGTGTGTGTAAAGGTAAAATATATAGTGATTAAGTATACCATATAATTATTATAAACAGAGCAATATTGACGATGGAGATAGCCCGTATCGATATGCCTTACATACATAAATTTAATAAAGGAGAATTATTTAATGGCGAAAAGCAACGCAAAAAAAGATGTAAAAAAAGACGCCGTAAAAAACATAAAGAAAACACAAAAACAATCACCCGCATCTAAAAACAAAACAGCACATCAAAATAAAAAGACAAATACAGGAAAATCAAAAAATACACAAAAGAAACCCCCGGTTAAACCTGTTCGCATAATACCGCTTGGCGGTCTTGGTGAAATTGGTAAAAATATCACAGTTTATGAATATAATGATTCTATGATTTTGGTTGACTGTGGTATGTCATTTCCCGATGAAGAAACTCCGGGTATCGATATTGTAATACCTGATTTTGCACACGTTCTTGCCAATAAAGATAAAATTAAAGGGTTATTTATAACCCACGGTCACGAGGACCATATAGGTGCAATACCATACCTTTTAAAGAATTTTAATATACCGATTTACGCCACAAAGTTAACGTTAGGACTTATTGAATCTAAACTTAAAGAGCATCGCTTGGCAGACTCGGCAAAGTTAAACGTAGTAAAACCGGGTGATATCATAAGACTTGGTGCTTTCTCGGTTGAACTTATTCACGTGAATCATTCTATACCTGATTCAGTAGCTATGGCCATACGCTGTCCTGCAGGACTCTGCGTGCATACGGGCGACTTTAAAATTGATACAAGCCCTATTGATGATAGAGTAATTGATATTGCGCGCTTTGCCGAACTCGGACGTGAAGGCGTACTTGCATATCTTGCCGATTCAACTAATGCCGAACGAGCCGGTTATACTTCGAGCGAGCGTATCGTTGGTGAATCATTTTCAAATTTGTTTAAAAAAGCGGGAAAAAACCGTATAATCGTTGCAACTTTTTCATCAAATATACATCGCATTCAACAGATTATTGATGAAGCAACAAACTGTGGCAGAAAGGTCGCAGTTTCGGGCAGAAGTATGATTAACGTTGTTAATATTGCTTCTGAACTCGGTTATTTAAACGTTAAAGATGGCGTGATTATTGATATTGAGTCGATTAAAAAATATACGCCCGAGCAGTTGGTAATTGTTACAACGGGTAGTCAGGGTGAGCCTATGTCGGCACTTCACAGAATAGCCGCGGGTGAGCACAGAAACGTTGAAATAATACCGGGTGATATGATTATAATATCGGCAACACCAATACCGGGTAATGAAAAACTTGTTGGTAAAGTTATAAATGAACTTATGAAGCGTGGCGCTAACGTTGTATATGAAAAAATGTATGACGTACACGTTTCGGGTCACGCTTGCCAAGAAGAACTTAAACTGATGCTCAGCATTGTAAAGCCAAAGTATTTTATACCGCTTCACGGTGAGCAAAAGCACCTAACAAAGCATGCGCTTTTGGCACAGTCTATGGGTATACCTAAAGAAAATGTTGTTATTGCGCAAAATGGTAGCGTGATAGAGGTAGCACCAAAGGGTATTAAGACGGCAGAGCACGTGCCGGCGGGTAGAGTGCTTGTTGACGGACTTGGTGTTGGTGACGTAGGTAGTATAGTTTTACGCGACCGACTTCATTTGTCAGAACATGGAATTATAGTAATAGTAATTACTATGGATTCTGCAACGGGTGAAATTTTATCGGGTCCTGATGTTGTGTCTCGTGGTTTTGTATACGTTAAAGAATCTGAAGAACTTATGTCGGAAATTACCGAAATGGCTTATGATATAATCGATCGTTGTTACTATAAAAATAGGGGCGACTGGAATAGTATTAAAATTAAATTACGTGACGGCGTATCTAAATTTCTTTACGACCGTACACGCCGCTGTCCTATGATTTTGCCAATTATAATGGAAGTATAAAACCACAAGGGTAGGTGATATAAGTGAAAGGGAGAAAAATTAAACGTTTTACAGTTTTAGCGGTTGTTTTTATGTTGATTTTTGTGGCACAAAGCGTAGCACTTTTGATGTATAACCAAACCTTTTTTCTTATATCGCTCGCGATTTTTGCAGTATTAGTAGTTGTGGCTATTATTTGCTATAACAGTATGCGTCGTGACGTATATCGCAGTATTATGAAATCGGCCGAAATAATGAGTGCTGAAAAAAGCGAGACCCTCAAAAACTTTTCGGCACCTGTTGTTATTTTATCTCATGGCGGCACGGTAGTATGGCACAATAATGCGTTTGCAGAACTTTCACAAGGTGAAAACGTTTTAGGTAGGAACTTTACAACCTTAATTGGTGAGAATGCCTATAGTAAACTTATTCATTTAAAAAATACCGGGACGACGTTGTTTAATCGTATTTTTGAAATGTTTGTCTTAAATGATGATGATGTTAAGGTGGTTTATTTTATAGACCAAACCGAACTTAAGAAAACGTATGCCGAGTACCGTTTTTCGCGTCCTGTTGTAGCACTTTTAGAAATAGATTCACTTGAACAAATTTTAAGTGACGTGCGTGCCAGTAAAAAGGTGCAGATATGTGGTGAGATACAAGACCTTATTGAAAAATGGTTTACTAATGCCAACGGCATAATGCGTACAGTTTCAAACAACAGATTTTTCCTTGTTTTTGAACAAAGGTATCTAAAACAGTTTGAAGATGAGAAGTTTAAAATTTTAGAACTTGTCAGAAATTATGAAATTGCTGATGGCAAGTCATTAACATTATCAGTAGGTATAGGTCATGGTTGCCAAACACTTCACGAGTGTGAAGCACTTGCTAAAAAGGCACTGGATATGTCACTTAGTCGCGGCGGTGACCAGGTAGCTATTAAATCACCGAAAGAAGAATACAGATTTTACGGCGGTGTTAAGGCGGTTGCCGAAAAGGGTTCACGGGTACGAGCAAGAATAACGGCAAAGGCGCTTAGCGGGCTTATAACAGCTAGTGAGCGTGTAGTGATTATGGGGCATCGTTTTTCTGATCTTGACTGTGTAGGTGCGGCGGTAGCCTTGGCACAAACAATACAAGGCTTAGATGTTCCGGTCGATATCGTGATTAACCGTAACGATAGTATGGCAAATACATTGCTCGATTACACCGATGCAAATGGGTGTGAAGATTTAATGATTTCGGGTCAAGACATTTTAGATGCGCTTGACCAAGATACGTTGCTTATCGTTGTTGATACGCATAGACCAAGTGTACTTGAATGTAAAGAGGTTTATGAAAAAGCAAATCGTATAGTTGTAATTGACCACCACCGTAAAGCAACCGATTATATTGATAACGCCGTAATATTTTATGATGAAACATCGGCTTCATCAACCTGTGAAATGGTCGCTGAATTATGTCAATATATAAGCGGTGAGCCGTTAACTCGCGTTCAGGCGAATGCGCTGCTTTCGGGCATAATGTTAGATACCAAAAATTTTATTTTAAATACGGGTGTACGCACGTTTGAGGCAGCGGCGTACCTTAGAAAATGCGGCGCCGACCCTGTGATCGTTAAAAAGATGTTTGCCGATTCGGTAGATATTTATAAAAGGAAATACGCCGTTATTTCTTCGGCACAGATTTATGAAGATTGTGTTATTGCATTAAATCCCGAGAGTGATAAAAACGTGAGATTAATCTCTGCACAGGCAGCGGATGAGTTAGTTAACGTTAATCATGTAAAGGCATCGTTTGTGCTGTTTATGGATGGTGAAAACATAAATATTTCGGCGCGCTCACTGGGTGAAATAAACGTGCAAATTATTATGGAAAAACTTGGTGGCGGCGGTCATAGAAATATGGCGGCTTGCAGTATTAAAAATACTACTTTTGAAGCGGCTCTGGCTGCTTTGCAAGAGGCAATAGATAGTGAAAGGTGATTTTAAATGAAGGTTATTTTATTAGCAGACGTTAAAGGACAAGGCAAAAAAGGAGAACTGTGTAACGTTTCTGACGGTTACGCTCGCAACTTCCTATTTCCAAAAAATCTTGCTATTGAGGCAAACAATGCCGCTATGTCAGAACTTAAAAGCCGTGAGGATGCTAAGGCACATCACATAAAAGAAGAAAAGGACGCCGCAGCTGCACTTGCTAAAAGAATTGAAGGCTTAAAGGTTAGTGTGTCTGCAAAAGCAGGCGCCAATGGTAAGCTATTTGGTTCGGTTACTTCAAAAGAGGTAGCATTGGCAGTAAAAAATGCGCTAAATGTAGAAATAGACCGTAAAAAACTAACGGTTAACGATATTAAAAATTATGGTGAGTATACCGCCGAAATTAAATTATATACAGGTATTACCGCCAAGTTTACTGTTGAGGTAAAACCGCAGTAAGCAATTTGCGAGTAGTTTATTAACGTAAATACGAATAAAATTAAGTTTGGATTATTCGTGTTTACTTAAAACAAGGAGAACAGAGATGGCAGATACAAGAATGTTGATGGATCTTGACGGACAGAGATTGCCGTATTCACTTGAGGCTGAGCAATCGGTTTTGGGCGCGATTATTATAGACCCGCAAAGTATTGAGCTTGTTGCTACACAATTAAAGCCTGAATATTTTTATATCCCCCAACACAGAGAGATATATAAAACACTTTCAAGTATGTTTGAATTAAGTCGAACAATTGATTTTGTAACATTGCTTGAAAAACTCAAGGATAACGGCGTTTACGATGAAGCAGGCGGTAAGGCGTATATTGCAGAACTTGCTCAAATAGTACCTACGTCAGCCAATATACTTACATACGTTGGAATTGTAAGGGAGCGTTATTATACCCGTTCGCTTATCCTTGCAGCACAAAATATTATAAATGATGCAAGTGATAGCGTATTGGATGCCGAGCATCTTATTGATTCGGCCGAGCAACGCATATATGAGATTCGTCAGGGCAGAGAAGTTTCGGGACTCACACACATTGCGCAGGTTATTAAGGATGAAACCTATGACCGACTTGAAAAAATGAATGACCCTGAAACCCGTGATGATTACATTGGTATACCAACAGGTATTGGTGAACTTGATAAGGTAATAACCGGTCTTCATAAGTCTGACCTTATAATTGTTGGTGCGCGCCCCGGTATGGGTAAAACGTCTTTTGCACTTAATATTGCAAGAAACGTTGCATTTAAGGGTAAAAAGAAGGTTTGTTTCTTCTCACTGGAAATGACCCGTGACCAGTTAGCACAACGTTTGCTTTCAAGTGAGGCTATGATTCCAAGTACCAAACTTCGTACAGGCGAATTAACGCCTGAAGAGTGGGTGCGTCTTGGCAATGCAGGTGCAGAACTTTCAAAAACAGATATATACCTTGATGAAACAGCAGGTATTACGGTACCTGAAATGAAGGCTAAACTTCGTCGCATGAAAAAGGTAGATCTTGTTATCATTGACTACTTAGGCCTTATGCATTCAGCAAAGCGTACCGAAAACCGCGTTCAAGAAGTTCAGGATATAACAGGTAGCCTTAAGATAATGGCTAAGGAATTAAAGGTACCGGTTATTGTCTGCGCACAGCTTTCGCGTGGTACCGAAACTAAGGGAAAATCTCACATTCCCGCCCTTTCCGACCTTCGTGAATCGGGCTCTATCGAGCAGGATGCAGATATAGTAATGTTCCTTTACAGAGAAACCTATTACGATAATGAAAAGGGCGAAAACGATGAACGCTCAGACCCCAATTCTGCTAAATGTATCGTTGCTAAAAACCGTCATGGTGAACTTACAACGGTAGATTTGCATTGGGATGGACAGTTTACGCGTTTCGCGTCGAAGGATGTATTCAGATAATGCTAAAAAAGGTTTTAGCGGCAATAGAAGACTACGGTATGTTAGAAAAAGGCAGTACAGTTACAGTAGCACTGTCGGGCGGCGCCGATTCGGTAGCACTTCTTTATTGTCTGCTTGAATTAAAAGAACAATTTTCTTTAAATATTTGTGCTGCGCATTTAAACCACAATTTGCGCGGCGACGAGTCACTAAGGGATGCAAACTTTGTTGCCGATTTATGCAAAAAACTTAACGTTGATTTAAGCCTTAAAAGTGCCGATGTTTCTTCGGTGGCTAAAGAGACGGGTGAGAGTATTGAACTTGCCGCCCGTCGTGTACGATATGATTTTTTGAATGAAGTATCGGGTGGCATTATTGCTACGGCGCATACGGCAAGCGATTCATTTGAAACAATGCTTTTTAATCTAAGTCGTGGTACCGCCGTTAAGGGACTTAGCGGTATACCGCCTAAAAGGGATAATCTTATCCGTCCGCTTATCTATTGCACAAGGGCGGATGTTGAAGAGTATTGTAAGCAAAACAATATTAGTTTTGTTACAGATAGTAGCAATTTGTCGGATAATTACACGCGAAATAAAATTCGTCATAACGTAGTGCCCGTATTAAGAGAAATTAACCCTGCCGCCGACATTGCTGCATTGAGAACGGCTAAAACGTTACGTGAGGATAACGAGTTTTTGGAGTCTACGGCACAATCAGCATTCGAAAAGTGTGTAAATGATAAAAGAATAGATCTGAACGTGCTTTCAAATTATCATCCTGCTATTGCTAAAAGGGTTATTAAGCAGTTTTATGAAGGCTTATTTTCGGCTATGCTTGATAATACCGCAATTGAAACACTATATAAATTTTGTTGTAGTGGTACAGGACAAATTGTTTTACCACAGTGTATTACCCTAAGGGTTAAAAATGGATTTTTAGAGATTTTAACAGATAATAAATGTAACGTTACTTACGAGGTTAAGTTAGAAAAACAGGAAAAAATTAACAATTTGTTATTAAAAAATGCATTTGACTATGATAAAATAGTGGGCGATGCCACAGTACGCACAAGGCGTGAGGGGGATAAAATCCGTCTTGCAAACAGAGGAATAACAAAATCATTAAAAAAGATTTTTTGTGAAGAAAAGGTGCCTAATGAATTAAGAGAGCGTTTACCGGTGATTGCCGATGATAAAGGGATTATATGGGTTTACGGCGTAGGTATCAGTGAACGTGTAAAGGTTGACGACAACACCAAAAATGTGATTGTTGTGAAAGTGCGTGAAAAAAAGGAATAATTTTGGGGATGATAAAATGTCAATGGATAATGATATATTAGAGGTATTGCTCACCCGTGAGGAGATAAAAGGTATATGCGAGCGTTTAGGCGAGCAGATTACTAAAGATTACGAGGGCAAAAAACTGTTGCTTGTTTCGGTTCTTCGCGGCGCCGTTGTTTTTATGGCAGATATTATGCGCGAAATTAAACTGCCGTGCGAAATTGATTTTATGTCTATTTCATCTTATAAGGGCGCAAGCAGTACCGGTGTTGTACAGTTCAAAAAAGACCTTGATATAAATCCCGAAGGATATGACATACTTATAGTTGAGGATATTCTTGACACGGGTCTTTCCCTTAAATATATTGT
Organism: Clostridia bacterium; assembly: GCA_017436255.1. Classification (GTDB taxonomy): domain Bacteria; phylum Bacillota; class Clostridia; order Oscillospirales; family Acutalibacteraceae; genus SIG565. The sequence continues at coordinate 4,565 of JAFSDK010000025.1, read as the reverse complement.
TGAAATTTTAAAAACAAAAAATGCCAACAGCGTTAAAATCTGCACATTTCTTGATAAGCCCGAGAATCGTAAGGCCGATATTACTGCAGATTATATAGGCGCTACGGTACCCAACGCGTTTGTTGTAGGCTACGGTCTTGACTATAACGAAAAATATAGAAATCTTCCGTATCTTGGTGTGTTAAAACCTGAGATATATACGAAGTGATTTAAGTCTTGAAAGGATGTACCCCTTAAAATGAAAAAGAATCTAAAAAACGTATTGCTATATATCGGTATACCGCTAATATTGCTCGGGGCAATTGCATTTGTTAATTTTAGCGGCAGAACTTCTGAACAAAAGAAGTATTCTGAAATAGTTAATATGATTGCCGATAATAAAATTTCGGATTTCACCATTAACTACTATAGCGGCAAACTTGAATATACTATGCGCGATACGGGTAAAACCTATTCTTACGTTGTTGCCGACGCTAACGTTTTCAGAGCCGACGTAATGCCCTACGTTAACGAGATAAACGATAAGTATCGTACTTCTGAAGATAAAGAAGACGATAAACTTATGATAAGTTATAACGCCACCAAGAAGGGTGCCGAAACCGCTTGGTTTAGAGAAATGTGGCCGCTTCTGTTGGTGTGCATTGCCTTGGCGGTATTTGTTACACTTATGATGCGCCGTATGTCGTCTGCTATGGGTAACGATAAGGCTATGGGATTTGGTAAAGCCAAGTCTAAAAAGGTAACCGACGGCAGAAAAACAACCTTTTCTGACGTTGCTGGTGCCGATGAAGAAAAAGAAGAACTCGAAGAGATTGTTGAGTTTTTAAAATCACCCGCGCGTTTTAATGATTTGGGCGCAAGAATTCCTAAGGGTGTACTTTTAGTTGGCCCTCCCGGTACAGGTAAAACCTTATTGGCACGTGCCGTTGCGGGTGAGGCGGGCGTACCTTTCTTCAGCATCTCGGGTTCTGACTTTGTTGAGATGTTTGTCGGTGTAGGTGCTTCACGTGTAAGAGATTTGTTTGACGAGGCGAAAAAAGCTTCTCCCGCCATTATATTCATCGACGAAATAGACGCCGTTGGTCGTCAGCGTGGCGCAGGTCTTGGCGGTGGCCACGACGAAAGAGAACAAACCCTCAATCAGTTGCTTGTTGAGATGGATGGCTTCGGTGCTAATGAGGGCGTTATCGTTATGGCGGCAACCAACCGCCCCGATATACTCGATAAGGCTTTACTTCGTCCCGGTCGTTTTGACCGTCAAATTACCGTTAACTACCCCGATGTTAAGGGTAGAGAGGATATATTAAAGGTTCACTCACGTTCAAAGCCGCTAGGTCCTGACGTATCACTTGAAACCATCGCTAAATCTACTGCAGGCTTTACGGGTGCCGACCTTGAAAACCTTCTTAACGAAGCGGCATTGTTGGCGGCTCGCAAAGGTCTTAAGGCTATCACACAAGAACAAATTGAAGAGGCTACCATTAAGGTAGTAATGGGTACCGAGAAGAAGTCGCACGTTGTTAAGGATAAAGATAAATGGATTACCTCTTATCACGAGGCAGGGCATGCAATTGTATCCTACTTCTTGCCGACACAAGACCCTGTTCATCAAATTTCAATTATACCGCGTGGTATGGCGGCAGGTTACACAATGTATCTGCCTACCGAAGAAAAGGGCCATATGTCAAGAAATACTATGCTTGAGCAGATTTGTTCACTTCTTGGTGGACGTGCCGCAGAGCAGTTAACACAGGATGATATCTGTACGGGCGCTTCAAACGATATTCAGCGTGCCACCGAACTTGCACGTAAAATGGTTACAAAGTTTGGTATGAGTGAAAAGTTAGGTCTTGTTACCTACGGTACCGATAACGATGCCGTATTCTTAGGACGTGATTTCTCATCTAACCCCAACTATTCTGAAAAAATAGCGGCCATGATTGATGAAGAAATTGAAAGCATAGTTACCACACAATACAATAAGGCTCTTGATATTCTTAAAGGTTCTATGGATAAACTTAACGTAGTCGCAAACGAGTTGTTCCAAAAAGAGAAAATCGACGGTGAAGATTTCAGAAAAATTATGTCTGAAACACAAGAGAATATCGAAGAATAATTTTTTAAAAAAGTCAACAGTTAACGCTGTTGACTTTTTAATTGACTAAAACGCTTTAGTGTGCTAAAATATTGGTAACTAAAAGAGAAGTGCAGGTATTTTATATGGATAAATTAAAGAGCCCGTACAATGATGAATTTTTTAAGGCGGTGTTAACGCTTCAGACGGTTGAAGAATGTTATAAATTCTTCGCTGACGTTTGCACACCTAAGGAAATTGATACAATTTCACAACGTTATGCCGTTGCAACAATGTTAAAAGACGGTAAGGTGTATAGTGATATCGTTAACACGACAGGTGCATCTACTGCAACAGTAAGCCGCGTTAAACGTTCAATGGCGTATGAAGATAGCGGATATAAAATCGTGTTTGAGAGATTGGGAAAATGAGTTCTTATATTGATTTTGCATTATATTACGATGCGCTGACCGAAGACGTTGACTATAAAGCGCGTACCGAATATTTATGTTCACTTTTTAAGAAATTTGACCGTATGCCGACATTGCTTCTCGATATGGCGTGCGGTACCGGTAATTTTTCATGTGAGTTTGCAAAAAAAGGTATGCAGGTTATCGGCGTAGATGTTTCAAGCGATATGCTATCGGTAGCGCAGCAGAAAAATACCGAAAATATTATGTATTTATGCCAAGCCGCTGAGGAGTTAGAACTTTACGGCACGGTAGACGGTGCAGTATGTTTGCTTGATAGTGTTAATCATATTATTGAAAAGGACGTTTTGCAGACTGCCTTCCAAAAAATTGCCCTTTTTCTTGAAAAAGACCGATTGTTTATTTTCGACGCTAATACCGAGTATAAACATAAAGAAATTTTGGGCAATAATAATTTTATTATTGAAAAAGATGACGTCTTTTGCGCTTGGCAGAATTTTTATGATGAGGGTGAAAAAATCACCGATATAGTAATTGATATATTTGCTGAAGAAGGCGGCAGATATAATCGTTATAGTGAAGAGTTTAGCGAACGTTTTTATAATGATGCTACACTTAAAATTATGTTAGGAAAAGCAGGCTTTTGCTTAGAGGCTGTTTATGGCGAAATGACCACCGAGTCACCAAAGGCAGATAGCCAACGTGTATACTACGTGGCAAGAAAGGTTTAGTTATGGGAAAACTTATTAGATGTATAACAAGTAACGGTCAGGTTATGGCAACCGCCGTTGATACAACCGATATTGTAGCGCGTGCCGAGGGTATTCATACAACAAGTGCCGTTGTTACCGCCGCTTTAGGCAGACTTTTAACCGCCGCATCTATGATGGGCAATATGCTTAAAGGTCGTGATAATTCTATTACTTTACGTATTAATGGTAATGGCCCCGCAGGGTCACTTATTGCGGTTGCCGATTTTAACGGTGACGTTCGCGGTTATGTTACCAACCCCGTTGTTGAGTTGCCGCTTAATTCAAAGGGCAAACTTGACGTTGGCGGTGCAGTAGGCAAAGAGGGTAGCCTTTACGTAATAAAAGATTTAGGCCTTAAAGAACCCTACAATGGTTCTGTTCCGCTTGTGTCGGGCGAAATTGCCGAGGATATTACGGCATATTATGCTTTAAGTGAACAAACACCAACCGTATGTGCTTTGGGTGTGCTTGTTAACCCCGATTTATCGGTAAATGTGGCAGGCGGATATATTATTCAACTTTTACCTGCTGCCGAGGAAGAAACAATAACTAAACTTGAAGACGGCATTAAGGATATTAAGTCGGTTACCCAAATGCTAAGCAGCGGTATGACGCCCGAGGAAATTGTGCGTACTGCCCTTAAAAATTTCGAGGTTGAGGTTCTGTACAGTCAGGATATAGAATATAAATGTAACTGTAGTAAGGAGCGTGTTGAAACGGCACTTATCAGCATGGGTAGGGCAGAACTTGAGAGCATGGCACAAGATATGGACAATGCCGAAATCAAATGTCACTTCTGCGATAAGGTGTACAATTTCACAAAAACAGAGCTCAAAAATCTTGCCAAAAAATAGATTAAAAAAATTATAAAAAATTATAAAAAAAGTGTTGACATTTAGATTACATTATGGTAATATAATGCTTGTCGCTGGTGAGTTTCAGTAGGAAGCAATGCCGCGTGGCAAAGAAGTGGGAGCATAGCTCAGCTGGGAGAGCATCTGCCTTACAAGCAGAGGGTCACAGGTTCGAGCCCTGTTGTTCCCACCACCTTGGCCTGGTAGTTCAGCTGGTTAGAACGCTAGCCTGTCACGCTAGAGGTCGTGGGTTCGAGCCCCATCCAGGTCGCCATTTGCCTCTGTAGCTCAGTCGGTAGAGCAGGGGACTGAAAATCCCCGTGTCATTGGTTCGATTCCGATCGGAGGCACCATCTGTGCGGATTTAGCTCATCTGGTAGAGCGCCACCTTGCCAAGGTGGAGGTAGCGAGTTCGAGCCTCGTAATCCGCTCCAAAAGGACGCTTAAAAAATTT
>JAFSDK010000024.1 GCA_017436255.1 Clostridia bacterium | reverse complement strand
TCAGAGATAGTAAACATAGCAAAAGAAGAAATTAAAAGCACCATTATTAATGCAGCTAAAAAAGCAATGGCTAATGGAGTTTTTAACAACTGCGAATTAACCGATTTTAACATTGAAAAACCAGCCAACCGTGAGCATGGTAACTATGCCGTTAATGCCGCACTTGCATGGTCTAAATTATTTAGAAATGCACCCCGCAAAATTGCCGAGGTGGTTATGGCCGAAACCGATTTTACAGGCACCTATATTGAAAAGTATGAAATAGCAGGTCCCGGTTTTATAAACTTCTTTTTGAATGATAAATACTATGCCGACATAGTTGCCGATGTAATTGCTTGCGGCAATAATTACGGCAGAAGTGATTTTGGTGAAAATAAACGAGTTCTCGTTGAGTTTGTATCAGCCAACCCGACAGGACCGATGCATATCGGTAACGCCCGTGGCGGTGCTTTGGGTGACTGTTTAGCAGCAGTTCTTGATGCAGCAGGCTATAGCGTTGAACGCGAATTTTACATCAATGATGCCGGTAATCAAATTAACAAATTCGCTTTATCTCTTGACTTAAGATATCAGCAAATTTACAAAGACGGTATCGAAATGCCCGAAGATTCATATCATGGCGCCGATATTGTTGCACACGCGTCACACTTTGCCGAAATTAATGGTGACAAGTATATGAATACCGACGAGGCTACCCGTCGTAAAGCATTGGTTGAGTTTGCACTTCCTAAAAACATTCAAGGTCTTCACGATGACCTACTTAAATACCGAATTGAATATGATACCTGGTTTAAGGAAAGCACACTCCACCAAAACGGCGAAGCAATGAAGGTTGTTGAACTTCTTAAAAACAGTGGTCACACCTATGAACAGGAAGGTGCTGTTTGGTTTAAGGGTTCTGACTTTGGCAGTGACGACTTTGTTTTAGTACGTGCCAACGGCGTGCCCACCTACGTTGTACCCGATATTGCCTACCACTACAACAAACTTGTTACACGTAACTTCGATAAGGCGATTGATATTCTCGGTGCCGACCATCACGGCTACGTACCGCGTCTTAAAGGCGCTTTAACGGCACTTGGCGTTGATGCTTCTCGACTTGACGTTGTGCTTATGCAGATGGTAAGACTTGTTCGTAACGGCGAGGTTATTAAGGCTTCAAAACGTTCGGGTAAATCAATTACATTAGTAACGCTTCTCGACGAAGTACCGATAGATGCTGCAAGATTCTTCTTTAATCTACGTGAGGCCAACAGCCACTTCGACTTTGACCTTGACTTGGCGGTTGAGCAGTCAAGCCAAAACCCCGTATACTACGTTCAGTACGCGTTTGCGAGAATTTGCAGTATTATGAGAAATTTGGCAAGTGACGGCATTTCACGTGTACCCGCCGAAAAATGCGATTTAACGCTTTTAACATCACCTGAGGAAAGAGATTTGATTATTCACTTATCTGCCCTTACAGAAGAAATTATCACGGCGGCAAAGGTTTATGATCCCGCCAAGATGACCCACTACGTAAATGAGCTTGCAACCAAGTTCCACAAATTCTACAACGCTTGCAGAGTTCGTGGTATTGATGAAGATTTAATGCACTCACGTCTTGCTCTTTGCGAGGCTACGGGCATCGCAATTAAAAACGTGCTTAATCTTATGAAGATTGATGCACCCGAAAGTATGTAAAACAAAAACCGACTGAGAACTCAGTCGGTTTTCTTTTTAGCAAAAACTTTTTACATATTCAATTTGTGTTTCGATAGACGCTTTACCCGTACCGCCTGCCGAAATACGTTTTTCAACACAGGTTTCAAGGCTTATCTCATTATATAAATCATTATCAAACAATTCGCTGAATTCTTTATATTTTGGGAGTGGCATATTATCAAGAACAAGTCCGTTTTCAATGCAGTAGCCAACAATCTGACCTACTATTTTATATGCGCTTCTAAAGGGCAAACCTTTACGCACAAGGTAATCGGCAAGGTCGGTAGCATTTATAAAGCCTTCCTGCGCCGCCTTATACATGTTTTCTTTTAAAACACGCATTGTCGCAATCATCGGTGCAAAGATTGAAAGACATTTTTTAACCGTTTCAATACTGTCAAAAATCGCCTCTTTATCCTCCTGCATATCTTTATTGTATGCAAGCGGCAGACCCTTTAACATTGTGAGGGTTGCCATTAAGTTACCGTAAACACGTCCCGTTTTACCACGCACAAGTTCTGCCATATCGGAATTTTTCTTTTGCGGCATAATGCTTGAGCCGGTTGTGTAACTGTCGTCAAGCTCTATAAACTTAAACTCCCAACTCGACCACAAAATTATCTCTTCAGAAAAACGTGAAAGGTGCATCATTATAGTCGAGTAAGCCGCCATAAGTTCAATACAGAAATCTCTATCTGATACACCGTCAATACTGTTTAGTGTTATGCCGTCAAAGTCTAGTGCTTCGGCTACCATTTCACGATTGGTGTCAAACGTAGTACCTGCTAATGCACAAGAGCCAAGTGGCGAATAATTCATATGCTTTAGCGCATCACTTAGTCTTGTTATATCACGTGTAAACATCATAGCATAGGCTAAAATTTGATGAGCAAAGGCAATCGGTTGGGCACGTTGCAAATGTGTATATCCCGGCATAATGGTTGATTGGTGCTGTTCTGCCTGCTCGGCAATAGCGCCAATTAAATCCTTTAAAAGCGTAATTATCTCATTGGTTTCATCCCTTAAATAAAGCCTTATATCAAGGGCTACCTGGTCGTTACGGCTTCTTGCAGTGTGCAAGCGCTTACCCGTATCACCAATACGTTTTGTAAGCTCTGCTTCAACAAACATATGTATATCTTCGCCGCCTGCCGAGAAGTCAAGAGCCCCCGAATCAATATCGTCAAGAATTGACTGTAAGGTACTTATTATAATATCGGCATCCGATTCGCTTATTATCTTTTGGGCGGACAACATGGTGGCATGTGCCATTGAGCCTTTAATATCCTGTTTATACATTTTACAATCAAAGTGAAGCGACGAATTAAAATCATCCGCCTGTTTATCTAATTCCTTTGTAAATCTGCCTTCCCACATTTTTGCCATCTGAAAAAACCTCTAATTCAACTATTTTTAAATATTATATACTCAATATCAAAGATTTGCAAGTTTTATTGCCCTATTAAGTGCGTTTAAAACACGTTTTTTGTCTTCACTCCATTTAGGTGATATCAAAATACGTTTGGGGCCGTCACCCGTAATACGGTGAATAACCACGTCTTTAGGTACAATTTTTATGCACGAAACGACCAAATCAATATACTCATCCATCGCTAAAGTTTTAAATTTTTCCTCTTTATAATCTAATGCCAAATCGGTACCTTCAAGCACATGTAAAAGTTGCAATTTTATACCATCAGTACCCGATTTTACAGCAAAATCAACCGATGAAAGCATATCTTCTTTGGTTTCATACGGCAGACCCAATATAATATGTGTAATTACGTGTACCCCTACCCTTTTAAGTTTGTCTACGGCAGCCATGTACACATCATTTTTATATCCGCGGCGTATATAATCTACCGTTTCGCTTTTTGAAGTTTGAAGTCCGAGTTCAACCCACACGGGTTTAATTTTATTAAGTTTATCGATAAGTGATATTACGTTGTCACCCAAACAATCAGGTCTTGTAGCGATAGATAATACCACTACTTGAGGGTCATTTATTGCTTCGTAAAAAATCTTTTCAAGATAAGATACTTCGGCATAAGTGTTTGTAAAACTGCCGAAATAGGCGATAAATTTATCACCCTTATATTTGCCCCTTACTAATTCTTTAGCCTTTTTAAGTTGTTCGGTTATGGTAAGAGAACTATCGGCAGAAAATTCACCCGAACCGCCGGCAGAACAAAAAACACATCCTTTAGTACCGCAAGTGCCATCTCGGTTTGGACAACTCATACCGCCGCTAAGCGAAATTTTGTATACCTTACCACCAAACTGCTCTTTACAATAATCGTTTACCGTAAACATTAAACTGCCCCTTTTCACAATAACTTATTATAAAAAAAGAAAAAATAATTGTCAATATAGGTAAATAAATATCCACCCGCTATGCGGGTGGATATTTATTTGTGAGCTTTATATTTAGAAAAAGAAATATATGAGAACGCCATAAATTTTTCAAACCTGTTCTTTATACGCCGATTGACTTTATAAGAATACTTTGTTATAATAGTTGCGTGTGCAACAGTTCCCTATGCAACTAATATATTTGAGGTATATAAATATGTCAAAATTTATGAAAACGCTGAATAACATTAGCCGTTCCCAAGCAATTTACAGGCACAGTAAAATTTCCGCTAAAGACCTACTGAGCGGACATTATTCTTATGTGCTTTGCATTTGCCGTGAACCAGGACGCTCACAAGAAGAAATCGCGCAAGACCTTTGCGTTAACAAAAGTACCGTTGCCAGAAATCTTAATTTCCTAGAAGAAAAGGGATATATTTTAAGAAGGTCATTACCTAATAATAAACGGCAGTTCTCGGTGCATCCGACCGAAAAAATGCTTGCTATACTCCCCGAAATTAAGACGGCGTCAATGGAATGGATGGCATCATTATCCGAAGGAATACCGCAAAATGAACTTGAAGTTTTCGATGCGGTTTTACAACGCATGGAAGCAAAAGCACGAGAGATTATAGAACACCAAGAGGAAAACAAATGAAGTGGGTTTTTGAATTTTTAAAACCGTTGCGTTTAAGAATAACGGTTGGCATTATAATAAAAATTATCGGCACCGTAGCCGAGCTTATTATTCCGTTTTTGCTCAGTTATATCTTAGAAAATGTAATCGAAACGGGCAAAATCAAGGGCATTTTGTTTTTTGGTATTCTTATGGCAATTTGTGCAGTTATTGCTTCACTTGGTAACATAATTGCCAACCGAATGGCGGCTAAAACCACAATGATATTCTCTACCCGTATGAGAAAAGAACTTTTTTCAAAAACGCTACATCTTTCGGCGAGAAGCACTGACAGTTTTACGATTCCATCCCTTGAATCAAGAATAACATCTGATACATATAATGTGCAAAACTTTATCGGTATGATGCAAAGAATGGGCATACGCGCCCCTATTCTTTTGCTTGGTGGCTCTATCATAACACTTGTCATGGATAGAAAACTTGCCCTTGTTATGATTGCAACGTTGCCTATTATTTTTGTTGTAGTTTACAGTATTTCAAGAATGGGTGTGCCGCTTTACACTACGGTTCAGCAATCGGTTGACGGCATGGTTAGAGTTGTTCGTGAGGATGCACAGGGTATCCGTGTTATAAAGGCGCTATCAAAGGTTGATTACGAGAACGCGCGTTATAATAAGGCGAATTTGGCACTCAGAAAAAATGAGGCAAAAGCAGGAATAATTATGGGTATTGTCAACCCGATTATGACATTACTTATGAATGTTGGTATTGTTGCGGTTGTAGCGTTTAGTGCCTATTTTGTAGCCAATAAAACATCCTCGGCAACAACTGTTATTGCCTTTATGCAGTATTTCACACTCATCTCAATGGCAATGATGTCACTATCACGTATGTTTGTTATGTACACCAAATGCACAGCCTCTGCCAAGCGAATTTCAAGTGTTATGGAACAGGAAAACGAGCTTACCATTACCGCGGATGATGGCAAGGGCGATGAAGCATATCATATTTCCTTTGAAAATGTAAGTTTTTCGTACCTTGGTAAAAAGGACAACATTAAAAACATATCCTTCTCTTTAAAGCGAGGCGAATCACTTGGTATCATTGGCGCCACAGGAAGCGGAAAATCCACCATATTACGCCTTCTTATGCGTTTTTACGATGTTGGCTCAGGTATAATTCGAATTAACGGAAAGGATATACGCTCCTACTCGCGAGATGAACTCACGGCTATGTTTGGAGTGGTATTTCAAAACGATTTTGTCTATGCCGATACCATTGAGGAGAACATCCGATTTGGACGTGATATTTCGAGCGAGGAAATCATAAAGGCGGCAAAAACCGCGCAGGCGCACGATTATATCACCTCATTTCCGGAAGGCTATTCCCGTGCTGTTACGACCGGTGGAACCAATCTTTCGGGAGGACAACGCCAAAGGTTGTTGATTTGCCGCGCCATAGCAGGACGTCCCGACATACTGATTCTTGACGATTCCTCATCCGCACTTGACTACAAGACCGACGCAAATTTGCGTAAAGCGCTTGCTAAGGATATACCTAACTCTACCGTTATAACCATAGCACAACGAGTGAGTTCGGTTAAAAACTGTGATCTTATCCTCGTAATTGAAAACGGCGAGGTTATTGGATGCGGTAAGCACGATGAGCTAATACAGAATTGCGCCGAGTACAAGGAGATAAGTGATTCTCAGATGGGAGGTGCTTTTCTTGACTGATAAAAATAAAAAGGCTAAAAATTCCCAAAAGGTATTTTTAAGACTTAGTAAATACGTATTACAACAATGGCCGCTTTTCATAATTGCTCTGCTCTTAACACTAGGAGCAAACCAATTATCACTTTTAGGGCCAAAATATTCGGGTGCGGCGATTGATGCAATCGAGCTTTCAAGCGGCGTCGATTTTGATGTCGTTTGGAAAAACATCGGCCTCATGCTTGGTTGCTATGTAATATCGGCTCTGCTCTCTTACATTCTTTCGGTGGTTATGATACAGTTGAGCCAAAGAATCATATACAAAATGAGAAAACAGGTTTTTGAAAAACTTACAACGCTCCCCGTTAATTATTTTGATACTCATGCAACAGGCGATATCATAAGCCACTTATCTTACGATATCGACACCATCAACAGTACCCTTTCACACGATTTAATCCAAATTATGACAAGCCTTTATACCGTTATCGGATCTTTGATATTTATGTGGCAGATATCAAAACCGATGATACTTATATTTGTTTTAACAGTTCCCGCTTCGCTGATTTTTACACGCTATCGTTCCAAAAAGGTTCGTCCGCTTTTTTCAAGTCGCGCAAAGAAATACGGTGAATTAAACGGCTTTGCCGAAGAAATGCTGACCGGTTCACGCACCATTTCGGCTTATGGAACCGAGGAGGTTATTTCTTCACGCTTTAACAAGATAAACAACGAAGCAATGGATGCTTTTTACAAGGCAGAATATAATGCCGCACTGCTTTTCCCCACCATAAACCTCATCAATAATATTTCGCTGACTCTCGTTGCGGTTATGGGCGGAATTCTTTATATGTTCTCGCAAAACGGCACCATTCTTGCTACATCTACCTTCTTTATAACTTTGGGTAGTGTGGCACAGTTTGTACAGTATTCAAGAAAATTCGCAGGACCAATAAATGAATTTTCCAATATTCTTCACGAAATTCAATCGGCGTTTTCTGCGGCAGATCGCGTGTTCGCCATACTTGATGAAGAACCCGAAAAGGCAGATGCAAAAGATGCTAAAGAATTAAAAGAAGTAAAAGGCGACGTTGCGCTTAAAGGCGTAACGTTTGGTTATACCGAAAACAAAACGGTACTCAAAAATGTATCGGTAAACGCTAAAAAGGGTCAAACGGTGGCAATAGTTGGGCCTACGGGCGCGGGCAAAACTACCATCATCAATTTACTTATGCGGTTTTACGATATCAAAAGCGGAGAAATACTGATAGACGGTATACCATCTGTTGAGCTAAAGCGTTCGGATTTGCGCCTTGCCTTTAATATGGTGCTTCAGGATACATGGCTTTTCTGTGGTACGATATATGATAATATCGTCTACGGCAGAGAGGATGCAACACCTGAAGAAGTTTATGCAGCGGCAAAAGATGCTAAGATTGACACCTTTGTTGAAAGTCTGCCCGATGGGTATAACACCGTACTTTCGGATGACGGTGTAAACATCTCAAAAGGACAAAAACAGCTTATAACCATCGCCCGTGCATTCCTTTCAAAAGCACCCATACTCATTCTCGACGAAGCAACCTCAAATGTTGATTCCCGTACCGAGATACAAATTCAAAACGCAATGACGACGCTTATGGAAAATAAAACCTGCTTTATCATTGCTCATCGACTTTCCACCATTCAAAATGCGGACACTATTCTGGTTGTAAAAGACGGTACCATCATAGAGAAAGGCAACCATGATGAACTTATCAAGCAAGGTGGCTTTTACTACTCATTATATCATTCACAGTTTCGTTAATAGCAAAAGCGTGTGGCAATATAACGCCACACGCATTGTCTTTACTACAATTTTTCTTTTCCGTATATTCAGGGGACTAAGAATAGACACCTAAAAATTATTTTAGTTTTTAAAATTTGAACTTTTTATATTTACCAAATGGGCTACCGAGGGTATACTTTCGCCTTGTTGTGTTGAGGTTGGCGAAAGAAGCGCACCCGTAGCGCAAAAGAGTATGTTTTTATACTGCCCTGACTCTACCCTTTTTAGAATGTAACTTGCCAAAATCGATGCCGAGCAACCGCAACCCGAAGCGCCCGCGTGGGCGTCTTGTTTATCAATATCGTACATCATAACACCGCAGTCTTTGTGCTGCTTTTTAATATTGATATTATCATTCTCTAAAATTTCATATAGTAACGAACTACCCACAAGACCCAAATCACCCGTAAAAATTTTATCGTAATCGTTAGGCTTTGTATTGGTATCTTGCAAAAAGCGTTTTATGGTATCGGCGGCGGCAGGTGCCATTGCCGCACCCATATTATTAGCATCGGTAACACCTAAATCTTGCACCGTGCCTATTGTTATTTTATCAACATACGCCTTTTGTGGCATATTAGTGAGTATTACGGCGCCCGAGCCTGTTACAGTCCATTGCG
>JAFSDK010000023.1 GCA_017436255.1 Clostridia bacterium | reverse complement strand
TTCATTTATAAATCCTCCGTTTGTGTTTTGTTTTGACTGGCAGGTCATTGCTATTTTAACACAAACGGAGGATTTTGTTCTGTTCATCGGTTAACCTCTTTTGAACCACGCGACTATCGCGTGGTTTTCGTTATACAAAAAGAACTTTTACACACTTATATGTGCAAAAGTTCTTTTTCCTTCTTTTCTTCTCTAACCTTCATTAAATACTCAACTATCTTGATGTCATTAGGATATGTAACCTTGTAATTATCTTCATATCCAAAATAACGGTATTCGCGAGCCTCAAGCGGCAACTGGTGTGCAGGATGACAAAGCTCGGAATTTTTATCAAAATACTTATAAAGAAGCGGGAATCTATACGCATCGGGTGCCTGAATAAGATAGAAATCCTCACGATTTGCAATTCTACCTTCATACGCGCCGAGCGCATCCGTAATCTTATATGCCGTGTTTACAAAATCGTAATCATCAAGCAAATCAAGAAACTCATCAATCAATTCGGGTGTTATCATCGGACAGGCCGCATTGTTTTCTATAAACTTTTCACAATCGGGAAAATGCTCGGCTATATAATCAAGCGCATTTTGCAGCGACTCATTACGTGTACTGCCGCCCTGAACGGTTTTAACCCCGTAGGTTTCTGCTATTCTGCCGTTTTTCATCTCGTTGGCATCAAGAACAACTATAAAATCGTCAAGATTTTTCGAACGATTAAAGGCGTCTATGGTATACCATATCATTTCTTTATCGAAAATCTTGCAATACTGTTTCGGACAATCTGCACCAAAACGTGAGCCGATACCACCAGCCAATATTATACCTATTGAACGTCCCAAAATATTAACCTCCAATAACGCAGTTATACGGTGTTTTTCCCTTAAGCCAAGCCTTAAGGTCTCCTACCACCATATTGGTGCCGACAACCTGAACATCATATGCCGAGCCACCTATATGAGGTGTAATAATAAGGTTTTTAGCATCAAGCAACGGACAATCATCGGCAATAGGCTCAACACGGGTAACGTCAATGGCGGCACCTGCAAGATGACCGCTGTTGAGCGCCTCAATCAGTGCGTCCTCGTCAATCAATTCACCGCGAGCGGTATTGATAAAAAAAGAACCCTCTTTCATTTTGTCAAACTGTTGTTTGCCGAACATATCCTTTGTCTGTGGGGTAAGTGCACAGTGTACGCTTACTACATCTGACCTTTGAAGCAACTCTTCAAACTCTACCATTTCAACCCTTTGCGGCAGACTTCCGAGTTTAATATACGGGTCGTATGCGATTACCTTCATACCGAAAGCTATTGCCTTACGGGCAACCAATTTTCCCGCAAAACCGCATCCTACAATGCCAAGTGTCATGTGATTAAGACTCTTACCTCTATACTTAATAAAGGGAGAATCATTATCGAGCCCCCATACTGTATCGCGGTATTCATCAGGCTTTGACTTTACGTCGGTTGTAATCACTCTGTTATGTATAAGATTCGATGTTAATGTAACATTACGTGTCATATCCAACATAAATGCCATTACGAGATCTGACACAGCCGAAGCATTTCTACCCCCGTTATTACATACAATAATTCCTCTCTGTTGAGCCTTTTCAAGATCGATAACCGTTTTAACACCACCGCGGCAACAAAATATAATCTTAAGTTGCTCGGCACAGTCAAGAATCTCGGCGTCTATGGTATCGTACTCGCAAATTAAAATATCGATATCCCTAATCTTTTCTTTAAGTTCAGAGCGCGGCATAACATCGTGTGTTAATGCGTACCCTGCAAATTCAAATTCAATTTTATCTGAGAAACATTCTAATAAGGACGGAATCAATTCAGCCGTCACAAGTGCTTTATACTTCATTTTATAATAGATATGGCGCCCTGTTCGAGCGTCACAACCCCTTCCCTGAAAATATACCTTTTTGTGATTGTAAATTTACTATACAATATATTACCAAAAAAAGCATACTTTGTCAATCGCGGTAATTTTTCTGCAAAACCTATCGTTATAGGGGGCTTCTTATATTATTGACAAACGCTATCACACGAATTATAATGATAATACTGCTTATAACCTCATAATAAGGGAGATTTAATATGAACAGATTAATTCTTGCAGATGAAGTTGCTTCGTTTTATAAATATTACAGTGCATTCACAAAAAAGCATCTGCATCCACCCAGATTTCTTGGAAATTCCAGAAAAGGCAAATTCCTATATAAGCACTTTTTTGTAATTACCGACGGCAACCCTATGGGTAAATATATGGCCGCTTGTCTTGATAATTTGGTTAAAAAATCAGTAATCAAATCTGCTGTATGCTTATCTGTCAATGATATTGACAACAAATACGACTGTTTTGATTATAAAAATATTTCTTTTGATACATATGATGCGATAGATAATCTCGACACCGTAAATGAAGCGGCGTTTCTGTTTTTCGCAGACTGCTGCCACCCTGAAAATAAACAGGTCTGGTTCGACACACTCGAAAGGGTCACTGCATTTGCCGCTAAAGGTAAGAAAAATATGTGCGTGCTCACCACCATGCTGCCTGAATATCCCGCAATTCCGCAGGATATTACAAGCCTTTCCGAGCGCGAATTTATATACTTTTTAGAGCGTGAAATCGAAAATCCTACCGAAGAACAGGTCTTTTATGTCGAGCTTGAAAAACTTTGCAGAAAGATTGTTACCACCTCTAATCAAAAGCTTAACCTTGTGCGTGTTGATAATCTGTTTGGTCCCGATGCCAACAACATAAGAACATTCGATTTAGAAAACTATATTAATGAAGTTTTCGAGAGCAAAAAGGTCGTTATTAACGAAAACGATTATGAAAATGTTATCTCTCTCTCTTACATAAACCCTGCTCTCTGTTTTGCTACACAGATGCTCTATACCGGCAGAACGGGTCAGGTTTATAATTTCTGCTCACACACCGCATCCATTGCAGATATCAAAGCCACCATACGCGATGCCTTTAAAGAGCAGTTATCTTTAGAAACCAAATCGAGCGCTAACCAGACCATTAAATACCGAGTATTAAATACCCTTAAATTCTATCAATGCGGTTGGATAACAACCACTCTTATAACATTAAAAAATGCGCTGTACCAAACCGTATGCAACACAACAGGTCAGCTTCATAATAATGCAGATAACGTGGCAATATATGCCGGTAAACTGCGCAGAATTAAGGATCTTGAGCTAATGATGCTCAAAGATATAGATGACATCTGCCGCAAGCACAATATTCAGTATTTTCTTTGCGGTGGTACGATGCTCGGCGCTATCCGTTACGGCCACAGCATTCCGTGGGATGACGATTTGGATATCGGCATGCTGCGCGAAGATTTTGATAAGTTCCGCAAGGTCTGCCAAGAAGAGCATAAAGATATCTACAACTATTCAAGTCATATTAACAAGTGTGGCGCACACTATATTGTAGATAAGGTTCGTCTTAACGGTACATATTTCTCGACCAGATTCTCGTCGGTTCATGAATATGCAGATGGTTTGTTTATTGATGTTTTGGTATATGACAAAACCACTAACAATAAGCTTTTAGGTAAGCTTCAAACCAAGCTTTTATTTGCTCTTTCGAAAATTATTGAAATTCGTTGGTATAACAAACCGCGCAAGAACTATTATTATAAAAAATCTTTGATTTTTTTGCCGTTGTTGCGTATCTTCCCACTCGGATTTTACCATGCAATTTATGAATTCTTACTTAAGCTGTTCACAAAGACTAAAAACGCAAAATATGTTATTGACTCAACGGGTAAATTACAGGATAAGGGCCCATTCCCCATCCACGACCTTGAGCATGTGCAATATGTCGATTTCGACGGCGGTTTCAAAGCGCCCATTCCGGCAGACTATAACAACTACCTCACCTTCGACTACGGTCCGAATTATCTGCCTGAACCCGTTTTATCTGATCGATGCGCGCCCCATAACTTCGCGCGTATTGACCTTGGCGAATACATCTTTACAACAAAACAAAAATCTGATTATCGCGACGTTAACGTTCACGGTGAGCTTTTTGAAGAAGAGGTATAACCCCATAAAACCGATACTTATACAGTATCGGTTTTATTTTTAATTGCTCTTTGCATTTTTTTGAGTTAATATAATATTATTGGTTTTTTTAGTAAAAATAAAGGATATACAATTTAATTTAAGGAGTTAAAAATGGTAATTGATTTTCACACCCACGCTTTTCCTGACAACTTAGCAGAACGAGCAATAAGTTCACTTGTTAAGGCGTGCGGTAATCTTTATACACCCTGCCACAATGGTACAGTGTCCGATTTACAAAATAAGATGGATACTTTCGGCGTTGATATATCGGTAGTACAGCCCGTAATCACCAACCCAAAACATACCAAAACCCTAAATGAATGGGCGGCATCAATACAAAGTGACCGCATAATTTCATTTGGTGGTATACATCCTGATACTGACGATTATAAAAGGGATATTGATTTTGTTTGTTCGCTTGGTCTTAAAGGTCTTAAATTCCACGTAGAGTATCAAGGGTTCACATTGGACGAACCCAAAATGCTACCAATATACGATTATGCTTTTTCAAAAGAGCTTATAATTCTGCACCATGCAGGATTTGACCCTGCGTTTCCCCCACCCTACCACTCTTCGCCCAAACAGTTTGCCAACGTGGCAAAACAGATGCGTGGCGGCATACTTATTGCAGCACACCTAGGCGGTCAAAAGCAGTGGGATGAAACCGAAAAATATCTGCCCGGCACAGGCGTTTACCTCGATAGTTCTATGGGCTTTGAGTATTTTAGTGATGAGCAGTTTTTACGTGTATTTAAGGCTATGGGTAGTGATAAAATCCTATTTGGCTCCGACTCACCTTGGAGTAAAGCGGGCGGTGAAATTAAGGTTATTGAGAAGTTACCGCTAACAAAAGAAGAAAAAGATAACTTCCTTTGGGAAAATGCAAAAAGATTGTTAAATCTTTAAAATTCACTTCATTTCAATAAAAAATACAAAATATCTTGAAAATATTATAAATTTTAGCCTATATATTGTAGACAAGGTGAAAATATTGTGATAGAATTATTAGGTAATGTTAATTTTTTATCAGGAGGAGATTCTAATGACGGTTGAAGAAATCAAGAAGCAGATCTGCGAAGTTGGTCAAAAGCTTTATGATAAAGGCTTCGTTGCTGCAAATGATGGTAACATTTCGGTTAAGGTGGGTGAAAATGAATTTTATTGCACCCCCACAGGTGTTTCAAAAGGCGGTATGACACCTGATATGATTATTAAAATTGATAAAGACGGTAATAAGCTTGAAGGTAAACTTAATCCTTCATCTGAAATTAAAATGCATATGCGTGTATTCCGTGAGCGCCCCGACGTTAATGCCGTTGTTCACGCTCATCCCCCTATTGCAACTGCATTTACCGTTGCAGGTGTTCCGCTTAAAGAGTACATACTCCCCGAGGCTGTTCTAACATTAGGCGCTGTACCTACATGTGAATATGGTACACCTTCCACTATGGAAATTCCCGATTCAATTATGCCTTATATTCAAACTAACGATGCGTTCTTGCTTAAGAACCATGGTGCACTTACCGTAGGTTGTGACCTTACCAAAGCACACTTCATTATGGAAGAGGTTGAATTTAACGCTAAAATCGCTTTCTATGCAAGAATGCTTGGCGGAATTCAGGAAATCCCTGACGACCAGCTTCCTAAACTTATGCAATTACGTGAAAACATGAAGTTAACCGGAAAACACCCCGGCATTGTACGCGACTAACATCATTAAGACCTTGAAGCTATCTTGGCCTCAAGGTCTTATTTTTGTTGATTTATAAATAAAACTATGTTAATATAATTGAGCAAAAATAAAACGTGGTGATTTTATGAATACAAAACGCATAGGTGAAATAGAACTTTTTAGATTTATATTTACCATTATTATTATAATTCTGCACGCTCAATATTTAATGGGTACAGATATCCCGTTTATAAGCGGCTCACTTGCCGTTGAGTTTTTCTTCATTGTTTCAGGTTATCTTATGATGGCAAGCATTACTCGACTACAAGACAAAACAATAAACAACCTTGCAAACGAAACTGTTGGTTTTATTTGGAAAAAGATATATCCCATCTATCCTGAAATATTGGTCTCGTTTATAATAGGTTTTGTATTTAAAAGTATTGCTCGTAGTTATTCTATTGTTGATTCCGTAAAAATGTTTATGGGAAGCTTTTTTGAAATAACGCTTTTGCAAAGAACCGGTATTGGTGAAATCTCGGTCAATAGTGCGATATGGTATATTCACTCAATGCTATTATGTATGTTAATTCTCTATCCCTTAATTAGAAAATTCCCTCAAATGATGCAAAAGGTAGTTATGCCCGTAGGCGCATTACTGCTTTTAGGTTGGCTTTACCAAACCTACGGTAACCTTTTAAGCCCAAGCGTCTGGACCGGTTTTACATTTAAAGGTAATATACGTGCAATTGCTGAATTAAGTCTTGGTGCCGTATGCTATCAATTTGTTGATTATCTTAAATCTTTTAATTTTAATAACGGTATAAAAATTGCCCTAACCGTTATTAAATGGTGTTGTTGGACAGGTTCAATTACCTATATGTATTTTTATTTTACCGACCATCGCGGTGACTTTGGCATTCTCTTTGTTATTATGTTGGCAGTTATAATCTCCTTCTCAACGCAAAGTATTGATGCACCTATATACCAAAATAAATTTGTTTTTTGGTTAGGAAAAATCAGTTTTCCCTTATACGTTGCCCATATATACTTTGCGCGCAATCTTGGCTTTATACTGCCAGCTTCTTTAAATGATGCCGCTAAAATGAGCATCTATTTTGCCTGCTCAATCACAGCCGCTTTAATTGTTACGCTTGCAGCTAACGGCATAAGAAAACTCACACCTGTAATTAAAGAAAAATTTCAAGCTATGAAAAAAGCATAACAAAAAGGTCTTACCTCTTGGTAAGACCTTTTTATATCTCTTTTGTTTTTTGCAGTGCCGATAGAATAACCTTATCCATATCGTAATATTTATATTCGCCGAGTCTTCCGCCAAAAATCACGTTAGGTTTTTTTAGTGCTTCGGCAAGGTATTTTTGATAAAGTGCATTGTTTTGTTCGTTATTAACAGGGTAATAAGGTTCATCACCCTCTTGCCATTCGGCAGAATATTCGTAACTGATTACAGTTTTTTCTTGCTTACCAAACTCAAAATGCTTGTGCTCAATTATACGTGTGTATGGTGTCTGTTCGTCGGTATAATTCACAACAGCATTTCCCTGAAAATCGGGCAGGTTAAGAATTTCGGTTTCAAAACGCAAACTGCGATATTCAAGCGGACCATACTTATAATCAAAATAAGCATCAATAGCGCCCGTAAAGACTACGGTTTTTGCCTGACACTCAAGTTCTATGTTGGTTAGGAAATCTACACCAAGGCGAATTTCTATACCATCAAGCATATTTTCCACCATTTTTGTATATCCACCAATTGGTATGCCTTGATAGGTGTCGTTGAAATAGTTGTTATCATACGTGAAACGCACCGGCAAACGCTTAATGATAAAGGGAGGCAACTCGTTACACGGTCTGCCCCACTGTTTTTGAGTATAGCCCTTTATTAGTTTTTCATATATATCGCGACCAACAAGACTAATGGCCGTTTGTTCTAAATTTACGGGTTCTTTAATACCCGACTCTTCGCGCTGTCTCTCGATAATCTCGCGTGCCTCTTCAGGCTCGGTAACACCCCACATTTGTTTAAAGGTATTCATATTAAAAGGTAGATTGTATCTTTCACCTTTAAAGTCGGCCATCGGCATATTTATATAGTTATTAAATGAGGCGAATCGGTTTACATAATCCCATATTTGCTTATCGCTTGTATGAAAAATGTGCGCACCGTATTTATGCACGTTTATATCTTCAACGTTCTCGGTATAAACATTTCCGCCTATATGGTCACGTTTGTCTACAACCAAACATTTATAGCCTTTATCGGTCATTTCTCTGGCAAAAACAGCACCATAAAGACCTGCACCGACAATCAGATAATCGTACATAAATATCCCCTTCCTATAAATACTAAAGTGATTATAACACACCTATCTTTACAAGTCAAACCGTCTTGAAAATTGTCGTTTGCTATGTTATACTCTAATAGGTGATTTTATGAGTTGCAGGTTTTTTGAAAACAAAAAATGTGAATATTACCCCTGCCATAAAGGTGTACAAAAATTCAATTGTTTGTTTTGCTACTGTCCACTATACCTGACCGACTGTGGCGGAAATTTCACAATAACAAACGGTGTTAAGGACTGCAGTAATTGTATTGTACCACACAAAGCAGAAAATTATGATTATATAATAAATAAATTATCACAAAATAAAAACAGGGCCTAGGCCCTGTTTTTATCCTTTTTTAACCGCTATTACCAATAAACGTTCATCTTCGCTTGAGCCACAAGTCGAAAGAGTTAGCAGCTTATCGCCGAAGTTCACCTTTGCATCCGACTTAACACGAGCATTTTTATCTATATATTTCATCATTTTTTTAAACGTCTCTTCTGTTATTTCTCCGTAATAATTATACCATTCGCTCTTATCACTAGTTTCGATTACAGCATATACGTGGTATTCTGAAATACCTTCAATCGTCTTAAAATATATCTTTTTATTTTTTCTTAAAAATGAAGCATTTTTAAATTTTTTCAATGACCAAAACATTGTACCGTTTTTCATATTATGTCCGTATATGAAAATATTATCGCTTTCTAGAGTTTGCCAACCATCTAAGAATGGTACGCCGGAACGGCTGCTTTTTTTATAAAAATCTTTGTGCAAATATTTTTCATTGTCGTAAGGTGTATGCATTACAGGATAATTTATCCTCGTATTTGGTATTGATAGCCAACCTATACTATCACTATTGAGTTTAAATAATTTTTTAATATTTACATCACTTAACGGTTTTTTTACAACAACTGCTACTTCATCTTTATCTTCTACTCCATCTTGCGGAACGTCAGGTGCGGGCTCCTGCGATACGACCTGTTCAAAGACTTCTTCTATAGTCTTTTTTTCTCTATTACCTATAACTAAATGCTCTATCACTTTAAATGATGAAAACAGAACTATTAATGACAAAATACATATTAAAACACATCTAAAATATTTATTCATACACTAATTTCCTTTCTCTTTTTTAATATTATAAACTATTTAGATTATAAATACAACAAAAAAATCCCAAGTGCATTACTTGGGATTTTTATTTGAATTTTCCTATAATTCGTTATTTCTTAACATACACCACTGTCGCTTTAGAATCAAGCAACATATCTTTTATATGAGATATATGTTCTTAAATTATAGGTTTTAAAACAATATTTGATACGACAACGTATTCACGTATTATTGTTCAATTAAAAACTGCGCAACAAAACGGCGGTACATAAAATGCATCGCCGAAAAGTTTTTCTGAAATCAATTATTTCACAAATTACTTAAGTAACGAATTCCAGTTAGGATCCCACGGAATGTTTTCTTCACCTTCACCGAATTCAGTACTGTTTATAATGTCTTGAACATTCAAAACAGAGATAAGCATCTTAGGTGTTTCATAATCTTTTCTCATTGTAATTTCTCCTTTTCTGCTCAATTATTATTTTAAAATTGATGTGCCGATATTTGTTTATATTACAACTGATGCCCACCAGTCTTTGATTTCTTCAATCTCAGACTCGGTGTAACTGCTTGAACTTGACGTATTGCTATTCGTCTCTTCCTCTTTTTCCTTATCTTTACAAGAAGAAAGAATGACCGAAATCGTAATAGCCAAAACGACAAGAGCTGCACACGCAAAAATTATCCAGCGTTTTATAACAATCACCGACCTTATACGTATTGATTATATATCAAAAGTTTTTAAATGTCAATAAAAATTTGTGAAAAACACAAGTTTTTTTAAAAAATAATGATTTTCCTATAATGTGACCCCTTTGGTTAACAAAAAAGCACCTGACAAGCAGGTGCTTTTAAAATTAGTTAAGTGCGTTTTTAAGATTTTCAAGCTGTTCGCGAAGTTCTGCAGGGAGTTTGTCGCCAAACTTCTTGTAGTGTTCTTCAATTTCAGCAGCTTCCCTTTTCCAAACGTCCTTGTCAACTTCAAGGATACTCTTAAGAGTTTCAATATCAAAGTCAAGGTCGGTAAGGTCGATATCTTCTGCATTCGGAACGTAACCGATAGCGGTTTCTTTAGCATCAGCCTTGCCTTCGCAACGGTCGATAATCCAGTTAAGAACACGCATATTATCGCCAAATCCCGGCCAGATGAAGTTGCCTTCATCGTCGGTACGGAACCAGTTAACGTTGAAGATTTTAGGAGCCTTGTCGCCAAGCTTTTTGCCCATTTCGAGCCAATGACGGAAGTAGTCGCCCATGTGGTAACCACAGAACGGAAGCATAGCCATCGGGTCACGACGAACTACACCAACGGCACCTGCAGCAGCTGCTGTTGTTTCAGAAGCCATAGCAGAGCCTACGAATACACCATTAACCCAATCTTTCGATTGATATACAAGCGGAGCGCACTTAGCGCGACGGCCACCGAATACGATAGCAGAAATCGGAACGCCGGCACCCTTGTTGAATTCATCAGAGATGCAGGGGCAGTTTTCAGCAGGAGCTGTGAAACGTGAGTTGGGGTGAGCAGCACATGTTGATTTGTCTGCCTTGTTAAACTTAGCAGGATCCCAAGGATTGCCCTTCCAATCAAGTGCATTCTCAGGTAAATTCTTATTAAGGCCTTCCCACCAAACTGTGTTGTCGTTTAAGTCAAGTGCAACGTTGGTGAAAATGGTATTTTTCTTGGTTGATTCAAGAGCATTGAAGTTTGAATGAGCGTTGGTACCGGGAGCAACGCCAAAGAAACCATTTTCAGGGTTGATAGCATAAAGTCTGCCATCCTCACCTATTCTCATCCAAGCGATATCGTCACCTACTGTCCAAACCTTGTAGCCCTTTTCTTTAAGATACTCAGGCGGAATAAGCATTGCAAGGTTGGTCTTACCACAAGCAGACGGGAATGCTGCTGCAATATAGCGAACCTCACCCTTCGGATTCTGAAGACCTAAGATGAGCATATGCTCAGCCATCCAACCCTCTTTCCAACCTTGGAAGGAAGCGATACGAAGTGCGAAGCACTTTTTACCTAAAAGTACGTTACCGCCGTAACCTGAGTTTACAGAAATAATTGTATTATCCTCAGGGAAGTGACAGATGTATCTCTTTTCGGGGTCTACGTCACAGCGTGAATGTAAACCACGTACCCAGTCGTTGCTGTCACCAAGCACTTCAAGAACCTTAGTGCCTACGCGGGTCATAATAAGCATATTGAGTACAACGTAAACCGAATCAGTAATCTCAATACCAATCTTAGCGAGCGGTGAGCCAATCGGTCCCATTGAATAAGGGATTACGTACATTGTACGGCCCTTGTAGCTGTCACGAGCTATATCATAAAGCTTTGCATACATTTCTTTGGGGTCACACCAGTTGTTTGTAGGACCAGCCATCTCTTTAGTAGATGTACAGATAAATGTACGGTCCTCAACACGTGCAACGTCGTTAGGATTTGTTCTGTGAAGGTAGCAACCCGGAAGTTCCTCCTGATTCAATTTAAAGAGTTCACCGGTCTTAACAGCCTCGGCACGAAGAGCCTCACGCTGTTCATCAGAGCCATCAATCCATACGATTTGGTCGGGATTAAGAAGCTCTTTCATTTCGTCAAGCCATTTGATAACGGTTTTGTTAGTTGTCATGAAAATAACACTCCTATAATTATTTGAAATTATTTACAAATTTCACCAAATATATTATATCTAAAACTCAACTATAAATCAACAACTTTGAAAAAATTTTAACAAAATTTCAATTTTAGTTAATAATATTACCTTTTTATGCTAAAAGTTGGGCGAAAAGTACAAAGAAGCGCGATACTAATTGTGTCATTTATTGAAACGCAAGATTTTTCGTGGTAAAATTTTAGGGTAAAGAAAAGAGGAACGCACTATGGAATTTAATGAAAAACTGCAAGAACTCAGAAAACAAAAAGGCCTTACTCAAGAACAACTCGCCAATAAACTTTTTGTTTCGCGCACCGCCGTTTCTAAGTGGGAATCGGGACGCGGATATCCAAATATAGACTCTTTAAAAACGATAGCGAAATTGTTTTCGGTAACGGTTGATGAGTTGCTTTCAAGCGATGAACTTTTAAACCTTGCCGAGCAAAACACCCGCCAAAAACAAAGAAATCTTTGCGACAACGCACTCGGTTTGCTTGACTGCATTGTATCGCTCTTTTTATTTCTACCTTTTTTCGCACAAAACCAAAACGGTAACATTGCCGCGGTATCATTGCTTAACTTGACTTTGTCTGCATGCTATATAAAAATTATATATCTTTGCTTTGTTACCATAACGGTTATTTTTGGTGTTTTAACGCTTTCACTTCAAAACGTAAGCCTGTCATTCTGGGTAAAACATAAAACAAAGTTTTCGCTAATATTAAGCATATTCGGTGTGGCAATTTTTATTATCGGACAACAGGTTTACGCCGCAATTTTTATATTTGCATTTTTAATAATTAAATCACTTTTACTACTTAAAAAGTAATGTCAAAAAGGGTGTCCTAACGTGACACCCTTTTTCTTTTATATTATTCTCATCTTTCTTATAATTTGTTCATCAAATAAGAAAGGTTGATTTGTTTTGAAAAAATTTTGTATTAGTTTTGGCTTTTTACTTGCCTTTGCAGTCTGGACGGCAGGCGTTATTCTTATTGACGTTTCACCCATAGGGCCTCGCGGTTCTTTTGTAGGTTTTGCTACAATTAACGGCTTTTTTCACAATTTAACAGGCGTGAATTTATCACTTTACACCATAACAGACTGGCTCGGTTTAGTTAGCGTTTTTATAGGGTTCGGATTTGCACTTTTAGGTCTTGTGCAGTGGATAAAAAGGCGCAATATATTAAAGGTAGATTTTGATATACTTGCGCTTGGCGTCTTTTACATAATAGTAATTGCCGCATATTTATTGTTTGAAAGTTTTGTTATAAACTACCGCCCAACCTTAATAAACGGTTTTTTAGAAACTTCTTATCCGTCATCCACCACCCTGCTTGTTTTAACGGTAAATATAACTACAATTTTGCAATTTAAAAAGCGCATTAAAAATATCATTTTAAGAAAATCAATAAATATTTCGCTTACCTGTTTTACTTTGTTTATGGTAATTGGTAGGTTAATAAGCGGCGTGCATTGGCTAAGCGATATAATCGGCGGAATACTTCTAAGCGCGGCACTTGTAATGCTTTATTATGCAGTAACGCACAAAAAAATTACAGATCAATAAAACGGAACAAAAAAACAAGCCTTGTGGAAAAACAAGGCTTGTTTGATTTTGATAGATAAAACTAACGTTTTGAGAACTGCGGTGCACGACGAGCGCCTTTGAGACCGTATTTCTTTCTTTCCTTCATTCTCGGGTCACGAGTGAGGAAGCCGGCCTTCTTGAGCTCAGCGCGGAGTTCAGCATCATACTGCAGAAGTGCACGAGCTACACCGTGGCGGATAGCACCGGCCTGACCGGTAACACCGCCGCCGTTTACACGACAAACGATATCAAACTTATCGGTAGTACCTGTGAGAGCCATAGGCTGACGAACGATAAGTTTTAATGTTTCAAGACCGAAATAATCATCAATATCACGGTCGTTAATTGTGATTTTACCAGTACCGTTGTAAACGCGTACGCGGGCTACAGAACTCTTTCTTCTGCCGGTACCATAAAAATAAGGCTTTCCTTCAAACATTATTCTGTCTCCCTTCCTTAAAATTCGTAAACTTCAGGCTTCTGAGCAACCTGTGCAAAGTTAGCATCAGCATAAACGTGAAGTCTTGTAAGAGCCTTGCGGCCGATTGTTGTATCAGGCACCATACCCTTAACAGCTAACTCCATAGCGAGCTGAGGACGGGTCTTCATAAGGGTTGAATATTGAACCTCTTTAAGACCGCCGATGTATCCGGTATGACGACGATAGTATTTTTTCTCAAGTTTTTTGCCAGTTAAAACTGCCTGTGCAGCGTTGATAACAACAACGTGGTCACCACAGTCAACGTGGGGTGTGAATTCAGGCTTGCCCTTGCCGCGAAGAAGGTCAGCAACCTTAGTTGCAGTACGACCGAGCGGACGGTTAGCAGCATCAATTATATACCACTTACGCTGTACTTCAGCAGGTTTTGCCATAAATGTAGACATAATATTTCCCTCCTATAAATTTCGTGAGCCTACCTATAATAGCATAGTGGAAATTAAATGTCAACACCTTTTTTTCAAAAAATTAATTTAAAAACTTAAAGCTCTGTTTTGCTCGTTTTTTCTCCGTTTTTCTCTTGTTTTCTCATTTGTAATTTTTAAAAATAATCGAAATAATTATTTTCTTATATTAAACGTACGAAGTTCGTATGATGTTAATATTGCAAACTTATTACAACAGTGATATAATTTAAGTACCGCGTACGTCTACTTACATTTTATCCGAAACTGCCGTATTATTATAGGCATATAACAACCAAGAGCCGTCCACATTATATAAAAAGGACGTGAACAAGATAAATTGATTATGCAAAAAATTATTAATATTATAAAAAAGAACAAATCTGTTATATTGTATCTTTTCTTTGGTGCGTGCACCACAGCAATCAATGTAATCTGTTACTATTTGCTGTGTCATTTACTTGAAATACCCACCGTTGCAGGCACCATCATATCGTGGTTTGTCTCGGTTGTATTTGCCTATATTACGAATAGCATCTTTGTTTTTGAAAGCAAGGCGACAGGGTTTAAAAACAAAACACTCGAAATTATAGAATTCTTTTTAGGCAGAGTTGCAACAGGCGTTCTTGATACTCTTATAATGTTCGTTACAGTCGACCTATTGCACTATAACGGCGTAATATGGAAGATTATATCAAATATAATTGTTATTATACTTAATTACGTTATTGGCAAGTGGATATTTAAAAAGAAATAGAAAAACCCCCGTACAAGTTGAAATTAAACTTGTACGGGGGTTAATTCATATAGTTTAACTAAAATTCAATAACCTTTTCGATATATGCTTCAAGTTCTGCAATCGGAATACGCTTCTGCTCCATAGAATCGCGGTCACGTACCGTTACACAGTTATCGGTTTCGGATTCAAAGTCATAGGTGATACAAATCGGTGTGCCGATTTCGTCCTGACGACGATAGCGCTTGCCGATAGAGCCTGCCTCGTCATAATCAACCATAAACTTCTTAGAAAGTTGAGCGTAAACCCCGCTTGCTTTATCGCCGAGTTTCTTAGAAAGCGGAAGAACGGCAGCCTTAAAGGGTGCTAGTGCCGGATGTAAGCGAAGAACGGTTCTTGTTTCACCCTTCTCGTCTACTTCTTCGTCGTATGCTTCGCAAAGGAATGCGAGGGTTACACGGTCGGCGCCAAGAGACGGCTCGATAACGTACGGAATGTATTTTTCGTTTGTTTCCTGGTCAAAATAGGTCATATCGGCACCGCTGTGGTCAGCGTGCTGAGTTAGGTCATAGTCGGTACGGTCGGCAACGCCCCATAACTCGCCCCAACCAAACGGGAACATAAACTCAAAGTCGGTTGTTGCCTTTGAATAGAAGCAAAGTTCGTCTTTATCGTGGTCACGAAGTCTTAAATTTTCTTCATTCATACCGAGGTTTAAGAGCCAGTCACGGCAATAACCGCGCCAATAATCAAACCACTCAAGGTCGGTACCGGGTTTGCAGAAAAATTCAAGTTCCATCTGTTCAAACTCACGGGTACGGAAGGTAAAGTTACCGGGTGTAATTTCATTACGGAATGATTTACCTATCTGGCCCACACCAAAGGGCATCTTTTTACGGGTTGTTCTTTGAATGTTTTTAAAGTTTACAAAGATACCCTGTGCCGTCTCAGGACGAAGATAAAGTGTGTTTGTGCTATCCTCAGTAACGCCCTGGAAGGTCTTAAACATAAGGTTAAACTTTCTGATATCGGTAAAGTCACGTGAGCCACAAGAGGGGCATACAATACCCTTCTCCTTAATATAATTATACATCTGCTCATCCGACCAACCTGCGGGGTTATCGCTAAGACCGTTTTCAGCTACGTAATCTTCAATAAGTTTATCGGCACGGTGTCTCGTTTTACAAACCTTACAATCCATAAGCGGGTCAGAAAAACCGCCAAGGTGACCTGATGCTACCCATGTTTCGCGATTCATAATAATAGCACTGTCAAGACCTACGTTGTAGGGACATTCCTGAACGAACTTTTTCCACCAAGCCTTTTTGACGTTGTTTTTAAGTTCAACTCCCAAAGGGCCGTAATCCCAAGAGTTTGCAAGACCGCCGTAGATTTCACTACCGGCGTAAACAAAACCTCTACCCTTTGCAAGATTAACAATCTGTTCCATAGTTTTTTCGGTGTTTTTCATTTAAAAAGCCTCCAAGTGCAATATGCACATAAAAATACTTAATTAATATAGTATTAAATATATTGCAAAAAGTCAAGTGTTTCCTTGACAAGTAAACCCATCTAAGATATACTTATTTTAATAAACTAATTTAAAGGAGGATTTGTTATGCCTTACAAATTACAACTTCATGATATTAATTTTAAAGATTTTATTGAGGCCGTTGACTCTTGCAAGGGCGACGTATTTCTCGAGACAGACGAAGGCGACGTTCTCAACCTTAAATCTAAACTTTGCCAGATAATGGGTCTTTCAACCGTTCTTAAAGGCGCTTCTATTGCCGAAGCTACTGTACGTTGCGCTAACCCCGATGACGAAACTATATTGTTCCGTTTTAATCTTTACGGTGAAAAGCCCGAAAAGAAATAATCTATCGGAGGAAATAAAATGTCAGAATTTTTAACCTATAAGGGTAAACCGCTTGTTCGCAAGGGTAATGAGATTTACTACGGCGACATGCGTGAAAAATACGTAATTAAACTTGAAATTCTTTCAACCAAAAAAGAAGGCGATTTAGATGCCGCCGATAAGGTAAAGGTTTTACTTTTACTTAGTGATACCGACCTTTCATATAAAAGCCGCATAGTTAAGACAAGTGAGAAAAGCGGTCTTTACGAGGCAATGGATATCGGCTCTGTATGGCTTGAAAGAGAACTTAAGAAAAACGCGTAAATTAAGAGGATGTGCAGAAAACCTGCACATCCTTTTTTATTTCTTATTTCTTGCTAAAAGTTCTTCGGTTGTAAGCATATCTTTTTCGGTAATGCCGCACATATCAAAGAAACGTTCAACTTCGTAAAGTTTTCGGTCTTCACACGTTCTGTGACTATCCGAGCCGTAGGTAAATTTACATCCGCACTCCTTTGCCACCGAATAAATACGAACGTACTCACAGTTAGGTATTTCTTCACTCGGCATATAAATTAAACAACTGCCGTTCATTTCAATGGCTATTCCCTTTTCTTTTGCGGCGGTAAATGCCTCTCTTAAATAAGAATCAGGAATATGTGACTGCACCGAATTATACTTAGCATAACTCGTTCCGGGCACAAAGGGGTGCGCTATCACGGCAATACGATTTGCCAACGGATGTGTCACAACCTGCATAAAGGTTTTCATAATAAAGTTGGCGTGTGAGCGGTCATCCGGAATAAACTCACGCGGTGCAACCAAATCCATATGCGTGTGCGAGTGCGGAACAATAACGTAATCAAAATGTTCAAAGTTTTCTTCGGACAGAGCAAGTTTACCGTCATAAGCAAACTCGGTCTCGCAGCCAAACAATAACTTTATGCCATCTACTTCGCGGTTTTTGGGCAATTCCTTTTTAAGTTGCAATACGTGTTCCACGTTCTGCGGCGCATACCACCCGTCAACACCGAGCACAGCGCTATCTCACAAATGGTCGGCAAAGCCAAGGGTGTCAAGTCCCGTTTTCTTGGCCTCTTCAACGTAACCCATAAAAGTAGCGTTTCGGTCTGCACACGAAGAAAGCGACGTATGAATATGAATATCTCTTTTTATTTTCACAATAATTCCCCCACTTATAAAAGCGCAAACCTACAATTTGGGATATTCCATTTTTTCAGGCAAACCGATAATGTAATCGGCAGATACACCTAAAATTTCACAAATACCTTTCAAGTATATAATTGGCATTACATTTATTCCTTTTTCATATCTTGCATATTGTTGTTGCTTAATATTAAGGTGTTCTGCCATTTGTTTTTGAGTAATATTTTTACTTTCTCTTGTTATTTGTATTTTTTCGTTATAATACATACACATCACCAAATGCATACTACCATTTTTTACAACACTTTTGTTGACAAATGAACAGATGTGTTGTAAAATATCCTTGAGGTGATGAGAATGAAAACTGATGAACACGTTATTTTTTGTCAAAACATTATTTCTTTAATGCGTGAAAATAATTTATCAGACAAAGAAATGGCAAAAATAATGCACGTGGGGCCAAAAACATTTTCTTTAATAAAAGAAAATATTTTGCCGCGAAGTATAACAATGAGAAATGTTTTTTACACTTGTGATTATTTTAAGATTCCACCGAAAGAAATATTTAAAGAAAAATAACCCTGTTAAACAGGGTTATTTTTTATTAGTGTATTACACCCGAACATAAAAGAATTAAAACAAGTGCGCCAAGCGCTATTCGGTAATAACCAAAAGTGGCGAAACTTCTTTTTTTAACGAAGCCGAGTAGGAATTTAATTGCAGCAACCGAAACAATAAACGCCGTAATGGTAGCTGCCGCTAAAATAACAATTTCAGTGCCTGTAAATCTGCCACCTTCAAGCAAGAATTTGACAACCTTTAAAATGCTTGCACCAAACATTGTTGGTACAGCTAAGTAAAAACTAAACTCTGCCGCTATTGTACGAGAACAACCAAGCAATATTGCGCCAAGTATTGTTGCACCCGAACGCGACGTTCCGGGTATTATTGCCAAGGCTTGAAAACAGCCTATAAAGAACGCCATGCGGTAAGTAAGATTTTGTCCCGTAACTATACGGGGCTCTCTTTTTTTATTGAACTGTTCAACAATAATAAAGGCTACACCGTATACAATAAGCATAATAGACACTACGGTCGGGTTATATAAATGCTCATCTAACCAATCGTCAAACGGAAGACCTATAAGAATTGATGGAATGCATGCGATAATAACCTTTATCCACAATCTCACAGAACTTTTTTTAACGGCACACATTTTGCCTATGGTGACTACACCCGTACTCTCACGATATCGTGTAAGCGGCCATAATTTATTCCAAAACAAGAGAATAACCGCAAAAATTGCGCCAAGTTGTATAACAACGTCAAACATCTCTTTAAAACTTTCGCTGACGTTTAACGGTAAAAAGGCATCGGTTAAAATTATATGTCCTGTGCTGCTTACAGGTAACCATTCGGTAATACCCTCAACAACACCGACAATAATCGCCTTTATAATTTCGATAATATCCATATTTTCTCCCCTATTTGCCTGTTATCTGCTTGTAGAGCTTAATATACTCGCCCGCAGACCTACCCCAACTGTTATCACACAGCATTGCGCGTTTTTTAAGCGTTGCCCACCCTTCCTTATCGGCATAGCCGCCTATTGCACGCCAAATAGCCTCAAGCATATCGTGAGCATTATAACAAGCAAAGGTAAAACCGTTACCCTGACCATCGCCGCTATCGCTTATTGTGTCGTTAAGTCCGCCTGTTTGACGCACTATCGGTATTGTACCGTAGCGCAAAGCAACCATCTGTGCCAAACCGCACGGTTCGGACTTACTCGGCATTAAGAATATATCTGCACCTGCATAAATTTTATGTGCAAGTTGCGGAATAAAGCCATTTCTGAAGGCTAATTTATCGGGATATTTTTTAGACATTTCGTGGAAAAGCATCTCAAACTCCCACTCACCAGAGCCTAAAACAACCATCTGAACGTCGGCCTTTAAGATATCCTCTATTACACATTTAACAAGGTCAAAACCTTTGTGGTCAGCAAGACGTGACACTATACCGATAACGGGAACGTCTGCCTTTTGCGGAAGGTCAAGTTCTGCTTGCAGTTTTGCCTTGTTTTCTGCTTTACCCGAAAAATCGTCTGCCGTAAAGTTTTTGTAAATCATATCATCGGTTTCGGGATTATAAACATCTATGTCAATCCCATTTACAATACCGGTCAATTTGCCTGATAAATCACGCAAAATGCCATCAAGACCGTGTGCAAAATACGGGTCCATAATCTCGTGGGAATAGGTTGGCGAAACGGTTGTTATGCGATCGCAAGTAACAAAGGCACCCTTCATAAAATTAAGGCAACCGTCATACTCAATGATGTTTTTAGCCTCGTAAGGTATGCCGAGAACGTCCTCAAGAAGTTCGTCACCATATTTGCCCTGATACTGAATATTGTGAACCGTAAATATGGTTTTAATATTGCTATAAAATTTGTCGTATCGGTAAAAAAGATTAAGATATACCGGTGTCAGAGCCGTCTGCCAATCGTTACAATGAATAACGTCGGGTTTAAAATCAATATGCGGCAAAATCTCTAAAACAGCACGCGAGAAAAAAGCGTATCTTTCGGCATCATCGTAATAGCCGTAAAGGTTATCGCGTTTGAAATAATACTGATTATCTATAAGGTAGTAGATTACCCCGTTTACGTGCGCTTCAAAAACTCCGCAATACTGCCTTCTCCAAGCAACAGGTACCGTAATATTGGTAATAAACTTCATATTCTCCCTTAATTTTTCGGGGATTGTGCTGTAAAGCGGCATAACTATTCTACATCCGACAAGTCTGCGACGAAGCGCCTTAGGCAGCGCACCCGCAACATCCGCAAGACCGCCCGACATAGCAAACGGATAGGCTTCACTGGTTGCATATAAAACCTTCATAATATACCTCTGTTTCTTAAATAGTTCTGTCTTTAGGAACAAAGACGTACTTACTGTCAGTACCGCTTATCTTAACACCATCAGTAATATTAGCGCCTTTATCCATAGTGACGTTTTTAACTTCGCAATTTTCACCAATAACTCCGCCCTGCATAACAATACAGTTTTCTACCACGGCGTTTCTGCCAACTTTAACGCCACGGAAAAGTATACTGTTTTTAACGGTACCCTCAATTACACAGCCATCCGCGATAAATGAGTTTTGAATAACCGAACCAATGCCGTAACGTGTAGGCATATCATCTTTAATTTTTGTATAGATAGGTCTTTCGCGGTTAAACAATTGCTCACGACTTGATTTTTCAAGCAATTTGTTGCTTATATTTACATAGTTTTCGTAACTGTCGATAACCTCAGCAAAGCCGTCAACCTTATAAGCAAACATTTTAAGTGATGCCAGTTTAGGTTTAAACACTTCGCGCGCAAAACTTGTTAAACGGTTACGGTCGGCTTCTTCAACAAGCTCAATTAGTTTTTGGCGCTTCATGATGCATACGTCAAGGCTAAAATTAACCTTAGTATCCATTGTTTTTGAAACCTCAATACCGGTTACAATATTTTCTTTATCAACTTCAAGAATCATGGTGTCTTTATGGTTTTTGGGTAAATCACCGTATTTATATGCGATAGATACGTCGGCACCCTTTTCGATGTGCTTCTCTAACATATCGGCAACATCAATGTTACTTACAACGTCGGCATCACACATAATAACGTATTCACCGATGCTTCTTTTTAGAAACGTCATAGTTCCTGCCAAGGCATCAACGTGACCGCGATATACGCCCGTAGCATTCGTGCTATACGGCGGCAAAATAAACATACCACCATTCTTACGGTCAAGGTCCCACGGTTTTCCCGAACCTAAATGATCCATAAGGGACTGATAATTAGCCCTCGTTAAAATACCAACCTTTGTAACACCTGCGTTAACAAGATTTGAAAGCGAGAAATCAATAAGACGGTATCTGCCGCCAAACGGAATTGATGCCATTGAACGTTTTTCGGTCAGTTCTGGTATAAGATCATCGTGAACGTTGGCGAAAATTATGCCTAAAAGATTGTTTGTACTCATATATTTTCACCCTCCTTAACGTTCTGTTTTATCATTTTGCCTGCGGCGATTTTAGCATTTTTACCAATAGTTAAATTGTCGCCCACAACAGCTATGCCCCAATCGGCAGAGTCACCGCAGTCTTCTGGACTGCAACCAACCGTTGCGCCCTCTTCAACCACAACGTTTTCGGCAATAATGGCGTACCTAACCTTAGCGCCCTTTTTAATAACTGCACCCGGCATAGCAAGCGAATACTCAACCGTTGCGCCTTGCTCAACCGTTACGTTTTCAAAGAGTACCGAATAATCAATGCTACCCTCTATCTCGCAACCAACCGAAACAAGCGAGTTAACAACTGTGGCATTATCACCTATAAAATGCGGGGGGCGCGCCTGTGTGCGCGAATAAATTTTCCAATTTGGGTCAGAAAGATTAAGATCAATCTTGGGGTTTAACAAATCGAGATTAGCATCCCACAAAGATTCAACAGTACCAACGTCTTTCCAATAATCATCAAAACGGTATACCATCATCTTTTCACCGCTTGAAAGCATTGCAGGAATAATATCTTTACCAAAATCGTTTGAAGAATCGGGGTTTGCCTCATCTTCGCAAAGATATTTGCGGAGTTTATCCCACTTAAAGATATATATGCCCATTGAAGCTAAGGTGCTTTTGGGATTGGCAGGCTTCTCTTCAAACTCGTATATTGTATCGTCATTATTTATATTCATAATACCGAATCTTGTTGCCTCTTCTAAAGACACGTCAAGCACCGCGATTGTAGCGGCAGAATCGGTCTCTTTATGACGGGTGAGCAT
Organism: Clostridia bacterium; assembly: GCA_017436255.1. Taxonomy (GTDB): domain Bacteria; phylum Bacillota; class Clostridia; order Oscillospirales; family Acutalibacteraceae; genus SIG565. The sequence continues at coordinate 3,430 of JAFSDK010000023.1, read as the reverse complement.
CTTTGAATAATCCATTTTATAAATATGGTCGCCTGAAAGAATAAGCACATATTCGGGGTTATATCTCTCAATAAAGTGAATATTTTGGTAAATAGCATTAGCGGTACCCTTGTACCAGTCACCGCCCTTGCTTTTCTGGTACGGCGGTAAAACGTGAACGCCGCCGTTATTACGGTCCAAATCCCAAGGCTTGCCCGAACCGATATAATCATTAAGTTCGAGCGGTTGATACTGTGTGAGAACACCAACCGTATCAATACCCGAATTTATACAGTTAGAAAGCGGAAAATCGATTATCCTGTATTTGCCGCCATAAGGCACTGCAGGCTTTGCAATCTTTTGGGTTAGTACACCTAAACGACTACCCTGACCGCCCGCCAAAAGCATGGCTACACATTCTGTCTTTTTCAAAATATCCATCTCCCTGTTAAATTTGTTAGGATTTAAGATTTTACATACTTATTTCATTTATATTATATTGTAACACCCTATTATCCTTTTTTCAATAGGTTTTATTGACTTTTTTGGTAAAATTAAGTTGATATGTAAATATTTGACTATTGTTTTTTGTGTATTTTCAACAAAAAGCGACGATTCTTTCTCTTTAGATAAAAAATAAAAGTCCCATCCATGTCGGACGGGACTTGTTAAACTAACAATATTAGTCGTTAACGTAGGGCATTAAAGCTACCTGACGAGCTCTCTTGATAGCGATAGTAAGTTTTCTTTGATGAGCAGCACATGTGCCGGTTGCACGGCGAGGAAGAATTTTTGCGCGCTCTGAAACGAACTTGCGAAGACGAGCTATATCTTTATAATCGATAGTTTCAATACGATCTGCGCAGAAGTGACAAACCTTTCTGCGGGGCTTGCGTGAACGAGCCATTTTATCGTTTCTTTCCATCGTAAAGCCTCCTATTAAAAATAATTAAAACGGCAAATCATCATCCGAGTTGTTGTCAATCTCAACAAACTCGTTGGCACCGGCATTACTGAAAGAAACGCTCGCATCATTTGCCGAACCTACGCTGCCGTCGCGCTTAGCCTCAACAAACTGTACGTTGTTAGCGATAACCTCAAAAGCTGTTCTGTTTTTGCCGGTATCCTTATCAACATATCGACGGGTCTGAATAGAACCCTCGATTCCTATCATGCTGCCTTTGCTGAAGTATTTTGTAACAAATTCAGCAGTCTGACGCCAAGCAACGATATTGATAAAATCGGCCTGACTCTCCTCGCCTGCTTTGTAGCGACGATTAACAGCAATAGAGAAAGAAGTTACCGGGGTATTGTTTGCAGTGTAACGCAATTCCGGGTCAGCAGTTAATCTGCCGGTTAAAACTACTAAGTTAAACATTCAAACTTTCTCCTTATTTTTTAATAACCATTACACGAAGAACGCCGTCGGTAATACCGGCTACACGTTCAAGCTCTGCCGGGAACTCCGGAGCAGAAGTAAATGTTGTGAAAACATAGTAACCGTCGTTTTCGTAGTTGATCGGATATGCGAGCTTACGCTTACCCCAATCATCAACGTTCTCAACAGTAGCGTTTTCAGCAATGAGAGCCTGGAATTTTTCATTTAAAGCGGTAACTGCTTCGTCGCCTGCTTTAACCGAGAAAATCATAGCTGCTTCATACTTACTTGTAACCATTCTGTTGCACCTCCTTATGGACATTTGGCCACATCTTTCCGAAATGGCAAGGAGCTGATTGGCATAATATTCACCAATAGCACACTGTATTATAACAATATCGCAAAGCATTGTCAACTATTTTTTATTGATTTTAGTGTTACATTGCTGTATAATACCCTTGTAAAACAACAAAAGGGGTGTTTTTATGTTATTGGCCGTAGATATAGGCAATACCAATATTACCTTAGGATTGTATGACGGCGAAGTTCTTGTGTTTACCGCAAGACTTGCTACCGAGGTGCGTCGTACTTCCGACCAATACGCCATTGATATTAAGGATATTTTGGCGTTACACGGCTGTAATTACCATAATATTGAAGATGCCGTTATCTCGTCGGTTGTGCCGTCGGTTGGCAATTCGATAAGTCGCGCCGTTTCAATGCTTTGCAACATAGTGCCCCTTACCCTCGCCCCCGGTGTTAAAACAGGGCTTCATATTAAAATTGATAACCCTGCCCAACTCGGTGCTGACCTTGCCGCAGGTGCGGTAGGCGCGTTACACGAATATACAATGCCCTGCATCGTTATTGATATGGGCACCGCTTCAACCATAAGCGTGCTTGATAAAAACGGTGCTTTTATAGGCGGTGCTATTGCCGCAGGTGTTAACCTTACTCTTAAAGCACTTACCGAAAACACCTCGCAACTCCCCGCTATAAGCATTGAGTCGCCGGCAAGTGTCATCGGCACAAACACCGCCGACTGTATGCGTTCAGGTCTTGTGCTCGGTACCGCATCAATGCTTGACGGCATGATTGAACGTATCGAAGAATCATTGGGTGAGTGTGCTACCGTCGTGGCTACGGGCGGCCTTTCACGTGAGATCATCGCACATTGTAACCACAGCATAATTTATAACGAAAATCTGCTTCTTGACGGTCTTCGTTTAATATATGAAAAGAATAATTAGGTTGTTTAATACTGCTTTTAAAGCAGATTAAAAATATATGAACTGTACCCATTCGGGACAGTATCGGAGGTATTTTTATGTCAACAGAAAGAAGAATTCAAACAGAAAAACTTGTTCTCGGTGCTATTATGACGGGACTGGTTATCGTTCTGCAATTACTTGGAAGCGGCACTACGTTTTTTGGACCGTTTTCCAGTGCAGTCGCCCTAATTCCCATCGTATTAGGTGCCGCTATGTGCGGCCCCTATATAGGCGCTTGGCTCGGCTTTGTTTTCGGTATGGTCGTAATCCTTTCGGGCGGTGCCGCATTGTTTTTTGCATTTGATGTGCCGGGAACAATAATAACCGTTCTTGTCAAGGGTGTTGCCTGTGGTTTAGCCGCCGGACTCGTATATAAAGCTTTATCAAAATTCAATATATACGTTGCCGCTCTTGCTGCTGCAATCATATGCCCTCTTGTTAATACGGGCGTGTTCTTGCTCGGTTGTTACGTTTTCTTTATGGACAGTGCAACAGAAATTGCAAAAGCGGTCAATTTAACCGTTTCAGGTATGTCGGTGTTCTGGGCTCTTGCTATGGGAAATTTCGCGCTTGAAGTAATCTCCAACGCCGTACTCTCCCCGGTGCTCGTACGCATTTTAAAAATCAATAAAAAGCTTTAATTTAATATTTATTCCCCGATATTTTGATATGCACCCCAAAAGTTAGACACTTTTGGAGGTGCATTTTTTATGGCAAAGAAAGGGTCAATACAACAAAAATATAGTGCAGAGTTTAAAATATCTGTTATAATGGATATGCGAGAACACCATTTAGGATATAG
>JAFSDK010000022.1 GCA_017436255.1 Clostridia bacterium | reverse complement strand
GGCTCAATTTTCGTCTTTGCATTGTTAAAATACTCGTTAATCCGTCAGGATTAACTGCGTTTTGTGCCTCGCACAGCCAAAAATTCAACTCTTTAAAATTCTGCGACCTAAAACGGGCAGAATTTCGAGTGATTTTTGGTGCGGAAGAATCCGTCAGGCTAACGCCTACGGGTGATGACAAACCGAAAAGTGCCGAAAGAATGCCGTTTTAGGCAGGTTCGGATTATTCGTGTTTGCTTAGCATATAACGGTTGTATTTAGTCGAAACGCTAAAAGGCGCTTCGACTAACCATAATTATTATAAATAATATGCCCCAAAAAACAAAAAAAGCATCGAGTTTTTAAAACTCGATGCTTTTTAACATATAAATCTTATTTCTTTACCTTTATGCGGTTTGCGGTAAATCTCTTCCAAAGTACCCAGATTGGTCCTGAGATAAAGAGTGAAGAAAGACAACCGGAAAGGATACCGAACGCCATCGGAATTGCAAAACTGCGGAGTGTGGATAAACCGTAGATTTCTGAAACGACAATTATTGTTGTAATCGCCAATACAGTAGTAAGCGTGGTTATGAAGTTACGTGTCTTAACCGAGTTAATACTTTCATCAACCAACACGTCAATTGTCTTACCGGGGTATAGGCGCTTGTTTTCTCTTACACGGTCGTAAATAACGATGGTATCGTTAAGTGAGTAACCAAGCAAGGTAAGAATTACTGCAATTAGGTTAGAGTCTATGGTCAGTCTAAATGCGGTGCAGGCAAGGAAGGCGATTATACAGTCTATAATAAGTGCTGCAAATGCCGATAGGGCAGCCGATACACCACCAATGTTGCGGAATCGGTAACCAATGTATATAACAACCAATATGGCGGTTATAAGTACCGCAACAAGACTCTTAGCGAAGAAAGAACCTGCAATTGAAGGACTTACAGAGTTTGCGTTATATAATGTAATGTTATTAGCCTTGAAGTCTTTCTGTAATGCTTTAGTCAATTTATCTTGACGCTCAGCCGAAAGCGCGGCATTGCCGGGCGTAGTTACGATTACCTGTTTGGTTGAATCGCTAATGCCGGAACTAAATGAAACGCTGGTGTTTTTATTTAAGTTAGATTTAACAACCTTTTCAACTGCGGCTTCATCAAGATTACCTGTGTATGAGTAAGAAATTACTGCACCACCCTTGAAGTTGATATCAAGGTTAACGCCGAATATAGCTGTTAGGATGATGCCAACAGCCATAACAGCTGCGAAAGCAGTAGCAACCGGTTTTAATGATTTACCTGTATTAATGTATAGCTTATCAAGTTTATCAGGTTTAACTTCTGTCTCGGTGGGCTTGGGACCGCCATATAACCAAGGATTACGGAAGCATTTGAATCTTGAAACGCTCTTCATCATAATCTTGGAAGCAACGATACCCATAATCAAGTTGAAGATAACACCGATAAGCAAGGTGTAACCGAAGGAGAATATAGAACCTGTAATGGATGAACCAAACAACGACATAAGCGGTGAGAAGATTTTAGCAATGATACTATCGGGTGTACCGAACGCGCCCATAAGTACTAAAGCAACAATTACGATGGTAACGTTACCGTCGATAACGGCGCTTAAACTGTTTTTATAACCGTTTTCAATAGCACCATCAATGGTTTTACCGTTGCGGAATTCTTCACGGATACGCTCAAAAGAAATTACGTTAGCGTCAACACCTACACCTACTGAAAGTATGATACCTGCAATACCGGGTATGGTAAGAGTAAAGCTATCAATACCGCTAAAGAAACCTGAGATACAAGCGATCATACCTGCGAGTTGACCGAGAAGTGCTACCGAAGCGATAACACCCGAGAGTCTGTAACGTACAATCATAAGCACGCAGATAAGAGCGAATGCAATTGCACCTGCAATAACCATTACGTTAAGTGCATCAGCACCGAGAGTGGGGGAGATAACCTGTAATTTACTGTTGTCAACCGTTAAAGCAAAGGGTAAAGAACCTGCGTTAATTTTGTTTGCAAGATCGGTTGCCTGTTCTGCAGTAAAGTTACCTTCGATATATGCGTTGTTATCGGTAATCTGCTGGCTAACAGAAGGAGCAGAAAGTTCGGTATCGTCCATCCAAATAGAAATCTGTGAGTATTTAGCGGTAGCGGCAGCGAATTTTTTCATACCGGCATCGGTAAACTTTAGACTTACAACGTATTGGTTTTGACCTGTTTTTTCATCCTGATAAACGTTAGCCGCTGCAGAAGCAATGTCAGCCGAGCCGCTAAGAAGTACCGCTTTTGGGTCTTCGTTAGCACAGAATTTAAGAAGTGCGGTTTCACCCAAACTGTTAACGGCTTCCATAGCGTCGAATTCGCTTTCACCGGCAGACCATGGGAAACGAACTATGATTTGTTTCTTTACGTTATCTGCATAAACTTCATAGTCGGTAATGTTTTCGTTAACAAGACGGGTTTCGATAATTGCCTTGGCAGAATCCATATCTTCTTTTGAGATATCTTTTACGTTTTTGTCGGGTGAGAACACTGCCTCAACACCGCCGCTGATATCAATGCCCCAGCGTATATCCTGTGCGCCTTTTACATATACTTGGCGTGTATCGCCATAGTAGTTTTCTATACCAAAGAAAGCAGTATAGGCGAGTGCTAATATAAGCACCAATACCACTAAAAAGGTATATTTCTTTGTGGATTTTTTAGACTTCATTGGTGGTTCCTCCAATATACCAAATTAAATTTATAAAATATATTATACATATACGAGCGTATAATGTCAATAAACAAGAATCTTAAAGCAGACTTTCAAGTGCTGCATATCGTACTGCACAACAAAGAATTACAGAAGCGCTTTTTACTTCATCAACCGACGGATATGACGGAGCAATACGAATATTACTGTTATCGGGGTCTTTGCCGTAAGGATATGTAGCGCCAACACTTGTAAGTTTAAGACCGGCTTCTGCACAAAGTTGTTCAACCCTTTTAGCACAACCCTTACGCACGTTGAGATTTACAAAATAACCACCAAGCGGATTGGTCCACTCTGCAATTTCTTTACCTGCAAGTTGTTTGTTCAATTCGTTTATTACGGCTTCAAACTTAGGTCTTAAGATATTGGCGTGCTTTTTCATATGTTTCTTAAGCACTTCAAAATTTGGGAACATTCTTGCATGACGAAGTTGGTTTAACTTGTCGGGACCGATGGTCTGGAAAGCCATACGCTTCTTTAAGAGTGATACGTTGTAAGGACTTGCGGCCTCGGCTGCAACGCCCGCACCGGGGAATGTGATTTTAGATGAAGAGGTGAACATTATGATGTTATCCTCAGTGCCATTTTTAACACACTCATGATAAATGTTTAATAATTTATCGCCTTTATCATACAGGTCGTGTATGGCGTAGGCGTTATCCCACATAATACGGAAGTCCTTTGCAGCGGGCTTCATAGCAGCAAGTCTACGTACCGTATCGTCGGAGTAGGTAATACCCTCGGGGTTTGAGTATTTAGGCACGCACCACATACCCTTTACCTTTTCGTCTTTAATGAGTTCTTCAATTATATCCATATCGGGTCCGTTAGGTGTATTCTTAACGGGAATCATTTCAATACCGAAATGCTCGGTTATTGCAAAATGGCGGTCATAACCGGGGCAGGGGCAAATAAACTTAATGCCACCTTGAAGCATCCAAGGTTTATCGCCAAAGCCGTGTGTCATACCTTGTGCTATGGTATCAAACATCATATTAAGTGAAGAGTTACCACCTACGATGATTTGTGAGTGGTCAACACCGAGAATGTGTGAGAATAAATATTTTAGTTCAATAAGTCCGTCAAGACCTCCATAGTTTCTGCAATCGGTGCCTTCGCAGTTGGTAAATCCCGTTGCATTGCCAACAAGGTCGAAAATCTCACCGCATTCATCCATCTGGTCAAAGCCGGGTTTACCGCGTGTCATATCAAGTACGGTGCCAAGACTTTTAAGCCTCTCATATTCTTTCTTGACCTGCTCAAATTCGGCGGTCAATTGTTCCTTATTCATTTGTAAATAGCTTGCCATAAAAATCCTCCTTGTATGGCGGAAAAAATATATAATATATATAATATAATACAAAATTTGGATATTTGCAATACACAAATAAATTTTTAAAAATTTTTTCTTGACAAACATGTAACGCGGTGTTAGAATGGTAAAGCCGCATATTATGGGCTTGTTAAGTTATGCTCTTTTGCATACGCCTATTGTAGCGAGACTTAAATTAAGGTAGGTGTACGAGAATGTACGCAATTATTGAGACAGGCGGTAAGCAGTACCGTGTTGAACCCGGCGATGTTATCTACGTTGAAAAACTCGATGCAGAAGCAGAGGCTGAGGTTATCTTCGATAAGGTTGTTGCTGTAAAGAAAACAACTCTTAAGGTTGGTAAGCCCTATGTGAAGGATGCTATCGTAAAGGGTACCGTTGTTAAGAACGGCAAGGGTAAGAAAATTACTGTTTTCACCTATAAACCCAAGAAGGGCAGCGCACGTAAGATGGGTCACAGACAACCCTATACCAAAGTACAGATTAACGAAATCGCGTAGTATCTATGACTTCGGTAAAATTTTTTAGTAATCTCGGTGCTCTATGTGGTTTCGAGATTAAGGGTCACAGTTCAAAAAACAGTGACGACGAATTCGGCAAAATAGTTTGTTCGGCGGTATCAAGTGCGGCATATTTAACCGCAAACACCATAACCGAAATTATTAAAGCAAAGGCCGATATTGAGGTAGACGATGCTTTAATGTTCGTTAAGGTTGAAAATCCGTCAAAAGAGGTTCAAATTGTTTTATCAGGTTTGAAACTTCATATTGAACAATTAGCCGAACAGTACAGCAAGAACATCAAAATTTATTCGGAGGTGTAATTCATGTTAAAGATTAATATTCAATTATTCGCTCATAAAAAAGGTATGGGTTCCACAAAGAACGGACGTGATAGCGAAGCTAAACGTCTTGGTGTTAAGCGTGCAGACGGTCAGTTTGTACTCGCAGGTAACATCATCGTTCGCCAGAGAGGAACACATTTTCATCCGGGCAATAATGTAGGTATCGGTTCTGATGATACTTTGTTTGCTTTAATAGATGGAAAGGTTAAGTTCGAAAGAGTTGGCCGTGACCGTAAACAGGTTAGCATCTATGCTGTTGAGCAGTAATTAAACATTAAGCTCGGGTTTTCCCCGAGCTTTTTATTTTATTTGATTTGGAGAATTTTTTATGTTTGTTGATGTAGCAAAAATACATCTTAAAGCAGGTCGTGGCGGCAACGGTGCGGCTACCTTTCATAGGGAAAAGTACGTAGCGGCAGGTGGCCCTGACGGTGGCGACGGCGGTCGTGGCGGTGATATTATATTCAAGGTAGACGATAACCTGTCAACCCTTGCCGATTTCCGCTACAAGAGAAAATATATAGCAGAGGACGGTCAAAAGGGCGGTTCTAATCGTTGTACGGGCAAAAGTGCGCCCCACCTTGTTATAAGCGTACCGCGAGGCACACTTATTAAAGATGCCGAAACGGGTAGAATTATTGCCGATATTTCGTCGGATGAACCTACTGTTATTGCCAAGGGCGGTAACGGTGGTTGGGGTAATACCCACTTCGCAACGGCTACCCGCCAGATACCGCGTTATGCTAACGACGGTAAACCGGGTGAAGAACTTGACGTTTGCCTTGAACTTAAACTCTTGGCCGACGTAGGTCTTATCGGTTTTCCAAACGTTGGTAAGTCAACGCTTGTGTCGGTTGTAAGTGAGGCTAAACCTAAGATTGCAAACTATCACTTCACAACCTTAACTCCCGTTTTGGGCGTTGTAAGAATGGGTGAGGGCAGTTCATTCGTTATGGCTGATATCCCCGGTCTTATCGAGGGCGCAGGTCAGGGCGTTGGCCTTGGTCACGAATTTTTACGTCACGTAGAGCGTTGCCGTTTGCTTTTACACGTTATAGATATCTCGGGCAGTGAGGGTCGCGACCCCATTGACGATTTTGAAAAAATAAATAATGAATTAAAGGTGTTCAGTGAAGAGTTGAGTGAGCGCCCGCAAATTGTAGTTGGTAATAAGTGCGACTTGGTGGATGAAGAAGAGGTCGAGCGAATCGGTAAGTATTTTACCGATAAGGGCTATGCTTTCTTCCCAATTATGGCGGCTATTGCCGAAGGTACTAAGGAACTTATCGACCATACCGCTGCAACACTTGCAACTCTACCCGCAATTAAGATATACGAGCCTGAAGTTATCACTGAAAACATAGTTGTTGACTTTAAGGATAAACAAACCTTTACAATCAATTATCGTGACGGTATTTACTATGTTGACGATGCCGATTGGGTTGACGATATTATGAATAAGGTTGACCCCGACGACTACGAGTCGCTTCAGTATTTTGAGCGTGCATTACGTAGCAGTGGTATTATTAAGGCGCTTGAGCAGGCGGGCGCCGGCGACGGCGACACCGTAAGTATCTGCGGCGTTGAGTTTGATTATGTTCCGTAAGAGGTAATAGGGATGGATGCAAAACAATTAAATCCGTCGGTTTTGGCTTTTGTGGGCGATGCGGTTTATGGACTTTTAGTGCGTGAAAAATTGGCGGATACGCCTCGCAAATCGGGTGATTTACACAGCATTTCGGTAAAACTTGTTAATGCAACGGCACAAAGTGAGGCGTATGAGTTAATTAAGGAAATGCTTAGTGAAGAAGAAATCGCTATGTTTAAAAGGGGTAGAAATCTTCATACCTCAAACACACCCAAGAACTCCACAAAGGGTGAATACCACACCGCTACGGGTCTTGAAACACTCTTCGGTTATCTTCATATTGATGGCCGTTCTACACGAGTTAAAGAATTATTTAATAGAATATGGGAAAACTTTAAGGAAAACATTTAATTTTAAAGGATGATTTTTCTTGGAAGTAAAAATCAAAAGTGAGTGGCTTAAAGATTTAGTGTATTTTCTTGTCGGCTGTATGATTTTTTCTTTTGGCGTAATTTCTATTATTGAGCCGAATGAAATTTCACCCGGCGGCTTTACAGGTATTGCAACCGTTTTTAATTACTGGTTAGGTTTGCCTGTCGGCATTACGGTTTTTGTGCTAAATATACCGCTTTTGATTTTACAGTATAAGAATTTCGGCGGTAGTTTTATTATTAAAACTGCCGCCGCTACTTTTATTTTGTCTTGCACCTTGGGTATTGCCGAATATCTTTTGCCGATATTTAAACTTGACGGCATACTTGCCGCAGTTTTTGGCGGTATTTCTACGGGTTTTGGTTTAAGTCTTGTATTGCTTCGCGGTGCCACAACGGGCGGAGCCGATGCGGTAGCAAAACTCGTCAACAAAAAATATCCGCATTTCCCCGTAGGGCGAATAATAATGTTTACAGACCTCGCTGTAATTGTGTTATCGGTAATAGCCTACGGTAATATAGAAAGTGCGCTTTATTCTATTATTACAATATATGCGTCAAGCAAGGTTGTTGATGCTATGCTTTATGGTGCAGATAAGGGCAAAATGATTTATGTTATAACCGCATTTCCCGATAAGGTCTCGTCGGCGATATATTCATCGTTAGAACGTGGCGTTACACGAATCGACGCACGCGGTGGTTATACGGGCGAAAAGAGGGTGCTTCTTTTGTGTGCTGTACGTATACACGAGGTAGGCACAGTGCTTCGCAGTGTCAGCGAGGTTGACGGTGCGGCGTTTACAATCGTTGCCGACGTCGGTCAGATAATAGGTGAGGGATTTAAGCGCAATATTTAATTATTGTCTTTTTGCGGCTTTTCTGTTAAAATTAACTTGAACAGAAAAAGGGGATGGTATTGTGATGAAGGTTAGAATTAAAAAGTTAAATGAAAACGCTATTTTGCCAACCTACGGTTCAGACTGTGCCGCAGGTGCAGATTTATATTCTTGCGGTGGCGAAGATATTGTTATTAAAGCGGGTCAAACCGTACTTGTGCATACCGGTATAGCGCTCGAAATACCTGATGGTTATGCAGGTTTTATATATGCCAGAAGCGGTATTGCTACCAAAAGGGGACTAGCCCCTGCCAATAAGGTGGGCGTAGTTGATTCTGACTATCGTGGCGAGGTTATGGTGGCACTTCACAACCATTCAAACACCGACCAAACTATTGAGGGCGGCGAGCGTATTGCCCAAATGGTTATTGCGCCCTATTTAAAAGTTGATTTCGAACTAAGCGATGAACTTGACGATACTTCCCGTGGTGCAGGCGGATTTGGCTCAACAGGAACGAAATAAATTTTTGTAACGAGAATAATATTTATTGCTTGTCATTTAAACGGCTGCGAGGATGTATTTTATGATTAAGTTAAGAGCTAAAGAACTGTTAGAGAAAAACGGAAAGACAAAATATTGGTTGTATAAACAATTAGGTATGAGTTATCAAAATTTTAACAAAATGATAAACAATGAAACAAAATCGATACGTTATGAGAATATAGAAACGATGTGTTTGTTGTTTAATTGTACACCCAATGATTTACTTGAAATGACCGATAAATGTACACGCGTTAATAAAAGTTCACCTCCTGCCTAAACTATTTTAAGGGAATTTCCCTTAAAAGTCAATAAGGCATATTCCCTTAAGGGATAATGTGCGTAGGAGAGGTGAATATGATGTTTAAAAGAATTCGCGATTTAAGAGAAGACCGTGATATAAAACAAACACAGATAGCACACTATTTACAAATTCATCAAACAACCTATTCGGATTATGAAATAGGAAATTTAAATGTACCCATTGATGTACTTATAAAGTTAGCAAAATTTTACAATACAAGCATAGATTATATTGTAGAGTTAACAAACAATCCTAATCCATATAGATAATAAAAAACCGACTCGCAAGAGTCGGTTTTCTTTTTTACTTGTTTTTGTTGTATTCAGCTACAACGTTTTTAATCTTGTCAGCGGGGTTAAGTAGGTTGCTGATAGAATTGTCATAGTTGAGTGTATCGATAAGTAGGGCAATGTATTTTGACATATTTACGTTGCAGTACCAAGGTTTTGAAAGAAGTTCAGGCTCGTTGTAGATAAGATTTGTGGTGAAAATCTTATTAATGTAGCCGTTTTCATAATATTCATCAAATTTCTCGTAACCTTCAACAAAAAGGCCAAAGGTTGAGAAGATGAATATACGGTTAGCGCCGCGCTTTTTAAGTCTTTCGGCAATATCAAGCATTGATTCGCCCGATGAAATCATATCGTCAACAAGGATGAGGTCTTTACCCTTAACGTCGGCACCTAAGAATTCGTGTGCTTCAATTGGGTTTTTACCGTTAACGATAATAGAATAATTACGACGCTTGTAGAACATACCAAGTTCAAGGCCTAAAACAGATGAGTAGTAGATGCATCTGCCCATACCACCCTCGTCGGGAGATACAATCATGGTGTGCTCGCGGTCAAGTTTAATATCGGGCACGCTCTTAAGAAGTGCCTTAATCATCTGGTAAGTAGCTTGTACGTTATCAAAACCATCAAGCGGAATGGCGTTTTGAACGCGCGGGTCGTGAGCGTCAAATGTAATGATGTTCTTAACTCCCATTGAAACGAGTTCTTGAAGTGCCATTGCACAGTCAAGTGATTCACGCTTTGTTCTGCGGTGTTGTCTGCCTTCATAGAGCATCGGCATAATAACGGTGATACGACTTGCTTTACCACCAAAAGCGGCGATAATACGCTTTAAATCTTGGTAATGGTCGTCGGGACTCATCGGTACAGTTTGTCCGTACATTTTGTATGTAACGCCGTGGTTGAAACAGTCACAGATAATGTAAGCGTCAAGACCACGTGCGGTATGCTCAAGCACACCCTTTGCTTCACCCGAGCCGAAACGCGGACAGTTTGCAGGAATTACATAGGTCTGGTCCTCGTCGGCGTTACGCCATTGTTTTAAATAATAGTCAACTTTTGCGGAAATGTCTTCACAACCACGCATGCTGATGATGGCTAAATCACCGTGCGGAGTGTGTTTGAAATCGACAGATGCCATATACAATACCCCCTGAAATTTTTAACAATACTATCATACCACAAAATAATCGCCGAAAAAAGACTTTTTTTCAAAATTTTACAACTTTCTTTTAAAATTTTTTGTTGAATCAATATATATTGTTTGGTATAATAAATTGAATAAGAATATTAAGGAGTGTTTTTAATGGCTAAAGTAACCTTAATTGCACATACACCCGACCCCGAGCGCACCATAGCGTGTGCTGCAAAACTTTGTTATAGTCCCTCAACTATTGAAACGGTACATCAGGGCTTAACCGACGAAAAGGTAACGTCTTTTGTTGAGATGCTTTCTGAAATAGGTCACGAAAGCCCAATAGAGCACGTAAGTTTTACCTTTGGTATTGAGGGTGTGTCGCGCGCTCTTTTGGCACAGATTACACGTCACCGTATGGCGTCTTTTTCGGTGCAGAGTCAACGTTACGTTGCCGAGAAGAGCTTTGAGTTTGTTACACCGCCTGAAATAGCCGCAGTACCCGAAGCCGAGCAGCTTTTTAAAGAGGCTATGGCAGAGGACCAACGCCGTTATGATGAGATAACTGCCATTTTAAAGAAAAAACACAAGCAGGCATTTTTAGATGAGGGTAAGGATGAAAAAACTGCCGAGCGTATGGCCGAGAAAAAGGCGATAGAGGACGCACGCTTCGTTTTACCCAACGCTTGCGAAACCAAGATGATACTTACTATGAACTGCCGCAGTTTACTTAATTTCTTTAGACACCGTTGTTGTTCTCGTGCACAGTGGGAAATTCAAGACGTTGCCAATCAAATGTTGGCACTTGTTAAAGACGTAGCACCCGAAATATTTAAAAAAGCGGGTCCACCCTGTGTTGCAGGCGGTTGTCCCGAAGGCAAAATGTCTTGCGGTCAGGCAAAAGAAATTAGAGCAAAATATCTCGGAAAGTGAGCGAGAGTCTAAAAAATGGGCAAACTTATTGTAATTGAAGGACTTGACGGTTGCGGTAAATCAACCCAACTTGAATTGTTGCCGCAGTCTCTTGCCGAGTTAGGCGTAGAGTGTCAAACCGTATCCTTCCCGAATTATGACAGTGATTCAAGCGCGCTCGTTAAAATGTATTTATCGGGTGAGTTTGGCTCAAAACCGGGTGACGTAAACGCCTATGCGGCATCAACTTTTTATGCTGTTGACCGCTTCGCATCATATAAAACCCGTTGGGGTGAGTTTTACGATAATGGCGGTACCGTTATTGCAGGTCGCTATACCACCTCTAACGCGGTGCATCAGGCCTCTAAATTAGACCCTGCACAGTGGGAAGATTTTCTTTCTTGGCTTTACGAGTTTGAGTATACAAAAATTGGTATACCAAAACCCGATATGGTAATTTTTCTTGATATGCCTACCGACGTTTCGCAGAAACTTCTTTCAAAAAGATATAGCGGTGATAATGCAAAAAAAGATATTCACGAAAGAGATGTTGTTTACCTAGAGCATTGTCGCGCAGCGGCACTTTTTACCGCTAAGTATTCGGGATGGGAGATAGTGCCCTGTGCTACGGATGGCGAGCCGAGATCTATTGAAGATATAGCACAAGATATTAAGAATAGAATTAAAACACTTTTTTAGTGGAGAAAAATATGATTTATATATTTTTAGCAGATGGATTTGAAGAAATTGAGGCATTGGCTACGGTCGATGTAATTCGCCGTGCAGGAATTGACTGCAAGACGGTCGGCGTAACGGGTAAAAGCGTTACGGGCTCACACGGAATAAAGGTTGAGAGCGATATTGGTATAACCGATATTGATTTTAACGAAATGTCTGCCGTAGTTTTACCCGGAGGCATGCCCGGAACAATTAATCTTGAAAACAACAAAAATGTTATAGATGCCGTACAATATGCCTACAACAAAGAATTACTGATAGCGGCAATTTGCGCCGCCCCCTCAATTCTAGGTCATTTAGGATTATTAATGGGTAAAAAGGCAACCTGTTACGATGGATTTGAGGATGAACTTGTGGGCGCACAATTTATACCTGATGGTGTTTGTGTCGACGGCAATATAATAACAGCTTGCGGTGCAGGCGTAGCCATTGATTTCGGCCTTGAAATAGTAGCGTATCTAACGGGCAACCGTGAAAAAACTGAAAATCTAAGTAAAATTATGAAATACAGATAGGAGGGTGCATTATGGAAGAAAATAAAATTCCGCAAGAAGACATTAAGGAACAAGAAGTTGTGACAGATGAAACACGTTCCGAAATACGCCGCAAAAAACATCTTAAAAAAAGGGTGGTAAGACTCGTTTTATTATCGGTTGTTGTTCTCATAGCGGTTGCCATAACTACAACCTCTATTGCTTTTGCTCGCGAAATATTGGGCAAACGTACAGGCCGAGGACGAGAGGTTACGGTTGATATTAAGATGGGTATGTCTACTCGTGAAATAGCGGTAGAACTTGATAAAGCAGGCGCCATTACAAACCCATTATTATTTAGGGTTTATTCGCGCTTTTACGATTTTGACGGTAAATATTCGTATGGCGTTTATTCGGTTAGTAACTCTATAGGTTATGAAGAATTAGCAAAAATTCTTATGAGTGAGGGTCAAAAAGCCGAGACTGTTACCGTAACAATTCCCGAAGGCACGGGTATAAATGATTATATTAAAAACGTTAATGGCGAAAAGGTTACGGTTCCGGGAATTGCCACATTGCTTGAAAATGCGGGCGTGTGCACTAAGGAAGATTTCTTGGACGCACTTACCAAGGTGGGTGAGGAGTATGAAATTCTTGATAGTGCCAATCGCGAAAACGCTTATTATGTACTTGAGGGCTATTTGTTCCCTGAAACCTATGATTTTTATTCCTATGATTCGTCAGAGTGTGCAGTTTTAGCAGTAAGACGTATGCTTGAAGAGTGTGAAAAGCGTTTTACCGATAAAATGCGCGCGCGCGCTAAAAAAATGGGTTATTCTGTTAATGAAATACTCACAATGGCATCAATTATTCAAATGGAATCTGGCCAGAATAGCGAAGAATTGCCTAACGTAGCGGCAGTCTTCTACAACCGTTTAAAAAGCGATTCTTTTAAAACGCTCGGTTCATCGCCAACCTGTTATTATGGTGATTCGTTCCAAAATGATGATGGACGATACAATACCTACAATATTGAGGGATTGCCGCCCGGTCCGCTTTGTTCACCGGGTATTGATGCTATAAATGCGGCTTTGCATCCTACTGAAAACACTTCGTATTATTATTTTGTTACCGATGCAAAGGGCAATTTCTATTATCATAAAACCTACAATGAACAACTAAAAACAATAAATAAATTGAAAAGTGAAAAAAACTGGATATATGAATACTTCGACTAAAAACATTAAAATTCCCGAGTTATTGTGCCCTGCGGGAGACTTAGTAAGACTTAAAGCTGCGGTTGACTTTGGCGCCGATGCGGTTTATCTTGCCGGTGAAGAGTTTGGCATGCGTACCGCCGCTAAAAACTTCGGTGAGCAGGATTTAAAAGAGGGCATCGAGTATGCACATGCGCACGGCGTAAAGGTGCATATTGCATGCAACGTTTTACCTCATAACGATGAAATTGAGCGTCTGCCCGAATTTTTAAAAATGGTTAACGATTTAGGCGCTGATGCTGTTATTGCTGCTGATATCGGTACTATCGGTATGGTTAAAAAGTATGCACCTAACTGCGATTTGCACGTTTCGGTACAGTCGGGCATAGTTAATTATTTAACTGCCAATGCCTTTTACGAAATGGGAGCCAAACGTATAGTTTTAGCGCGCGAGCTCTCGCTAAAAGAGATCGCAGAAATACGCGCTAAAACTCCAAAAGACCTTGAAATTGAGGCCTTTGTACACGGCGCTATGTGCGTATCATTTTCAGCAAGATGTCTGCTTTCAAGCTATATGACGGGTAGAGACGCCAATAGGGGTGACTGTGCTCAACCCTGCCGTTGGAGTTATTCTTTAATGGAGGAAAAACGACCCGGTCAGTATTTTGATATTACCGAAACCGATAAAGGTACGTATATACTTAACGCAAACGATTTATGCATGGCAGGGCATCTTAAAGAGATGTGCGACGTCGGTATTGATAGTCTAAAAATTGAGGGTAGAGCAAAGTCACACTACTATGTATCGGTAGTAACCAACGCCTACCGCGGCGCGCTTGACAGTTTGAAAAATTGTGATGATGACTGGCAGTTGCCCGAGTGGGTGAGTGAAGAACTTAATAAAATAAGTCATCGCAACTATTCAACAGGTTTTTATTATGGTGTTCCGCAAAACTCGCAAACGTACGCCAATGCAGGATACGTGCGTGATTATAGTGTAGGCGCCGTTGTTGATGCGTATGAGGATGGTTTTGTAATAGCCACGCTTAAAAACAAGTTCTTTGCCGGTCAGGTGTTTGATTGCTTAGAGAGTGGCAGCGCTCCGTTTGAAATAAAAGCGCAGCCGCTTTATAACGAAAAGAATGAAGCAATTCTGGTAGCCCCCCATCCGATGATGAAAATTAAAATTCCATTTGACCGTCCGATAAAATCGGGCTCGCTACTCAGAATTAAAGAAATTTAATATGTTTTACAACACCGCTTTAAGGGAATACTTGAACTTAAAGGCGGTGTTTTTTTATGACAAAAAAATTTGTATCTTCAAGAAGAATAATAAGTGTTTTTTTGTGTTTTACTGTTGTGGCGCTTATTTGCTTTTGGCGCATTTATATAATAGGTAATGATGAACAACGAGTACAAGGTGTCACTAATGGCTATACGCTTAGTTTAGGACGTTTACGGGGGACAATATTTGATAGTAATATGCAACCTATAACCAATAGCGAAACGAAGATTTTAGCGGCTGTATCACCAACTCCAAGAGCGATAACTGCTATAAGTTCATATCTTTCGGGTGAAGAATTAGATGCGGTTTTAGACGTATTACGGGCTGGTAAACCTGCAGTTGTAGAGGTGAAAAAAGAAATCGATTGCGAAGGCATAGTTATATTAAAAGTGCCGCAATACGTATCGTCAAATACCGTATGTGAGCATTTGATTGGCTATTTAAATAATGAAAATCATGGTGTTTCAGGAATTGAAAAGGCATATGACCAATACTTGTATAGTGACGAAAAAATTGAGATAATCTACCCGAGTGATGCTTTTGGTAATTTTCTTTTAGGTGACCAAGCAGAGATTTTATATAATGAGAATATTTTAGCATCGGGCGTATCGCTAACCATCGATATAGAACTTCAGAAATTGACCCAAAACGCCATGCAGGATGTCAAAAGCGGCGCGGCGGTTGTTATGGAGGTTGGATCCGGTAAGATAAGGGCTATGGTGAGTGCACCACGATTCGATTTATCGCGTGTCGCAGATTATCTTGAAGATGAAAATTCGCCCCTCTTAAACCGTGCTTTGTCGGCTTATAACGTGGGCTCGGTGTTTAAGCCGTGTGTTGCGGCAGCGTTGCTTGAAAGTGGAAAAAACACAGGATACGTATGCAATTGTTCGGGCCGAACTTCGGTATCGGGGCATATTTTTAAGTGTCATAAATCGAATGGACACGGACAGGTGAATTTGGCGTCGGCACTCAGCGGTTCTTGCAATGTGTTTTTCTATAAAATAAGTTCGCTTTTAGGTGCTGACAGTATCTACAAAATGGCACGCAAATTAAATTTCGGCACCGCACTTGATATGGGAAAAGTAAGTACGGCTTCGGGCAGTTTAGATACCCTAAAAAACCTTGAAAGCAGTCAAACATCCCTTGCAAATTTATCGATAGGTCAGGGTAAACTTCTTTTGAGTCCGGTTTCAATATTAACGCTATATGAAGCTATAGCAGGTGGCGGTGTTTACAGTATGCCAAGCATTGTTGAAGGTGTTGTAAAAAACGGGATTATTGAAAGGGTAAAAACTTCATCTCCAACAAGGGTTATGAGTGAACAATCGGCAAAGCAACTTAAAAGATATTTGTGTGAAGTCTTAATTTCGGGAACGGGTGTTTCGGCAAAGCCTTCTTACGTAACTGCCGCGGGTAAAACGGCTACCGCCGAAACGGGTTGGCGTAAAGACGGACGGCTTATTCAAAACTCGTGGTTTTGTGGATTTTTTCCCGTAGAAGACCCCAAATACGTAGTAGCAGTTTTAATAGAAGATGAAGTAAAAAACGGCACTTCGGGTGCTCCCATTTTTAAAAAAATTGCCGATAATATCGCCCTTTATGAAGGACTTTAAAATACAAGTTATTTATTGCAAAAACCGTGTCTATATGATATAATAAATTGATTTATTATATATAAAGGGCGGTGAAGTAATGGCTTATAAAAAATGGGTTGTCGGCGATACCGATAAGGCACAGGCAATGCAATTGGCGCAAGAGTGTGATGTCGACCCTTTTGTTGCGCTCATAGCGGCGTCACGCGGATATAATGACCCCGCTTTGCTTGAGGAGTTTTTGGCAGATGAGCCGTTGTATTCTTCACCTTATGAACTGCCCGATATGGAAAGCGCAGTTACAACAATTAACACTGCTATTGATAATGATGAACTCATTGCGGTTTTTGGCGACTACGACTGTGACGGAATAACTGCCACCGCAGTACTTTATGGATATTTAAAAAAACGTGGAGTAAGGTGTGTTTACTATATCCCCGATCGTATAGACGAGGGTTATGGTATGACCAATTCTGCCATAGATAAATTAAATGCACAGGGCGTTTCACTTATAATAACGGTTGACAATGGTATTAGTTGTGTCAATGAGGTTGAGTATGCTAAAAGCCTTGGCATAAAAACCGTTGTTACCGACCATCATCTACCGCCCAAAGTTATACCCGATGCCGCAGCGGTAGTTGATCCACACGTTAAGGGTAGTGCGGTAGAGTTTAAAGATATTTCGGGTGTGTTTGTCGCTTTTAAACTTATATGTGCGCTTGATAATTCAGAACCCGAGCAGCTGGCACCGCTTTATGCTGACCTAGTGGCAATAGGCCTTATTGCTGATATTATGCCGCTTAAGCACGAGAATCGCGATATTGTAAAACAAGGTCTAAGGGTGATTAATACCAGTTCAAAGATTGGTGTGACTATGTTACTTAATGCCGCGGGGATTAAAAAAGGAGACGTAACGGCAGGAAAGGTGTCTTACGGCATAGCTCCCAGAATAAATGCCGCAGGAAGAATGAATAGTGCTGACGTTGCGCTTAAACTTCTTTTAAGTGAAGATTTTCACGAGGCATCGGCATTAGCTCAGCAACTGGAACAGTTTAATGCTGAGCGTCAAAAGACCGAGCAAGGCATTTCAGCAGAGGCCTTTAATATTATCGAACAAAACGGACTTATGTATAACCGTGTAATAGTAGTGAGCGGTAAAAATTGGCACAAAGGTGTTGTGGGCATTGTAGCTTCACGAATTGTAGACCGATATGGTAAACCGGCACTTGTACTATGTGAAGATGAATTCGGTGAAATTTCAGGTTCAGGTAGAAGTGTATCGGGATTTTCGCTTTATGATGCAATAGTGTATTGTTCTGATGTTTTAACTCGTTATGGTGGTCATGAATTGGCGGCAGGTGTATCTATGACTGCCGATAATTTAGATGAATTTTGCAGATGTATTAACGAGTATGCGGCAACTCTACCGCCTGTAGAATCGGTTTTAAAACTTGAGTGTCGCCTAAATCCGGCAGGTATGACTACTGATTTGGCCGATGCTATAAAACAACTCGAGCCTTTCGGTATGAGTAACCCTACACCTGTTTTTGGTGTGTATAATTTAGAAATTCAGCGCATTGTGCCGCTTGGTCAAAACAAGCATACAAAATTGTTACTGCAAAAGGACGGTAACGTGCTTGAGGCATTGGCATTTTCTGTACCACCCGAGGCGGTGCCTTTTGATGTTGGCGACCTAATAGATATAGCCGTAACCCTCGATGTTAACGAATTTGGCGGCAAGCGAAGTTTGTCGGTGATAATTAAGAATTGGCGAATATCGGCTGTCAATCAGGATGAACTGTTTAATCAAATAAGAATATATGAATCTTTAAACCGCGGAGAAACACTAGGATTTCCGCTTGTACAACGCGAAGAAATTGCCGAGGTTTATCGTTATATTTTAAAGGCGTCAAACCTTGAAAAAATCACACAACATTTTATAAACACGCTTGGATATTTTAAAACTATTATAGCCTGTGATGTTTTGGCAGAACTTGGTGTTATTGAACCTGATGTTTCATCACCTGTCAAGGCTTACAAAGTGATTCAGGGTGTTAAGGTTGACCTTAATAACTCGCAAATACTAAAAAAATTAAAGGAGGGATAAATGTGGATATAATTTACGAAAATAATTTTAGTGAACTCGAATTACTTATGAAAAATCAAGGCGGTAATTATGATTACGACTTGGTTAGACGCGCGTTTGAGTGTTGTGTTAGTGCACATAAAGGACAGTTGCGTGTGTCAAGCGAAGAATTTTATCTGCATCCCTTCAACGTTGCTAAAATAGTTGTTTCACTCGGTATGGATACTCAGTCGATTGCGGCGGCTCTTCTGCATGATACGGTAGAAGATACGTTTATTACACTCGAAGAGATAAAGCAAGAATACGGTGATGAAGTAGCACTTATAGTTGATGGTGTAACAAAACTCGGTAAAATTTCATACTCTTCAAAGGAACAACAACAGTCTGAAAATCTTCGCAAAATGCTTATGGCAATGGCAAAGGATATACGTGTTATTATCATAAAACTTGCCGATAGACTTCATAATATGCGCACTATTGATGCTGTGCCCGACTATAAGCAACGTGAAAAATCACTTGAAACGTTAGAGGTTTTTGCACCTATTGCGCATCGACTCGGTATCAGACATATTAAAGAAGAACTTGAAGACCTCTCTATTAAGCATCTTGACCCCGTAGCATATGGGGAAATTGAGGACCTTCTTACACACAGAAAGGACCAACGCGAGAGGATTTTAAAGGATATAAAAGAAAAAATCGCTCAGAGAATAAGTGAAATTATGCCTAACATTAAGGTCTCAATTCAGGCTCGTGTAAAGTCAATTCACGGCATCTATCGTAAGATGTATATTCAGGGCAAAGATTTTGACGAAATCTACGATATTTATGCTTTGCGTATAATAACCGATACGATGCCCGACTGTTATAACATTTTGGGACTTATGCACGACCTGTTCAGACCATTGCCAGGCAGATTTAAAGATTATATTTCTATGCCTAAACCCAACCGCTATCAGTCACTGCATACAACGGTTGTAGGCCGCGATGCGGTACCCTTTGAAATACAGATACGTACCCATGAAATGCACCATACTGCCGAATATGGTATCGCGGCGCATTGGAAGTATAAAGAAGGCATTAGCAGTAATGATGAGAAGATGGAAAATCAACTTGCCTGGATTCGTCAGATTCTTGAAAGTCAGACCGATTCGGGCGATTCGACCGACCTTATAAGTACCATTAAGGTTGATTTAGCGCAAGAAGACGTATTTGCGGTAACGCCTAAGGGAGACGTTATTAATTTGCCGGCGGGTGCTACAGTTATTGACTTTGCTTTTGCTATACATTCGGCAATAGGCGTTAAAATGGTTGGCGCCAAGGTTGATGGTAAAATTGTTCCCATTACGCACGTTATAAAAACGGGTGAAATTATTGATATTTTAACAACAAATCAGGTGGGGCATGGTCCTAGTCGTGATTGGCTTAAAATTGCCGTTACAAATCAGGCGAGGGCTAAAATACGCAGTTGGTTCAAACGTGAACGCAGAGCCGAAAACATCGAAAACGGCAGAGATGAGGTAGAGTCAGAGTTTAGAAGAAACGCTATAATTTTACCCGATGATGAAATGGAAAAGTTCATAGAGTCTATTGCCAAAAAGCAAAAGTTAGAGAGTGCAGAAGACTTCTATGCGGCTATCGGTTACGGTGGTATTTTCCTTTCAAAAATTATGCCGCGAATTAAGGATGAATATAATAAACTTGTTAAGGTGGCAAAACCCGAGCCGGTTGAAATTAAACCAATTCGTGAAAGTTCTTCAAGCGATGGCGTTATTGTTGATGGTATGAGTGATTGCCTTATTAGATTTTCAAAATGTTGTGCACCGCTTCCGGGTGACGAGATTATCGGCTTTATTACACGCGGTCACGGTGTTTCCATTCATAAACGCGATTGTAACAACGTACCTATCGATATTTCATCGGCAGCAGAACCCGGCAGATGGATAAATGCCAGTTGGTCTGCTACAAGCCGACGCACGTCGTTTATTTCAACGCTTCGCATTTCAGGTATCGACCGCGATGGCCTTTTGGCCGACGTTACGGTTATGCTTTACAATATGCACGTATCCCTTCATGCCGTTAATGCTCGTCCTACAAAGGATGGTAATTCGGTAATTTTAGTAACTTTAAGTGCTGAAAACGTTGAGCATCTAAAGAGTATTATAAACCACGTTGAAAAGATACACGGTGTGTTTAGTGTCGAAAGAATAAATCAGTAGGTGTAAAAATGAAGGTTATTATTCAAAGGGTTGCACATGCGTCGGTTAAAGTTGATAATGAAATTGTAGGTGCAATCGAAAAAGGATTTATGATACTTCTTGGTGTCGGTAAAGACGATACCGAAAAAGAAGCGGAACTTTTGGCGAGCAAGGTTGCCAATTTAAGAATATTTTGTGATGAAGCCGATAAAATGAATTTGTCGTTGCTTGATACAGACGGTGAGGCGTTGGTTATTTCTAATTTTACGCTATGTGCCGACAGTAAAAAAGGTAACCGCCCGTCATTTATTAATGCCAAAGAACCTGTTGAGGCAAATGCACTATATGAGAAGTTTTGTTTGTTTCTTAAGGAGAATGGTGTTAAAAAGGTTGCAAAGGGTATTTTCGGTGCCGATATGAAGGTTGAACTTTTAAACGATGGTCCCGTTACAATTATTCTTGATACAGATATTTGGAGAAAGTAAATGGAAATTAAAACGGTTGTCGCAGGCGACTGCGGTACAAACTGCTACCTATTAAGCGGTGAAGATTTTGCGATTATAATAGACCCCGGTGCCAGAGATGTCAGAATAAGTGACTTTGCACACCAAAATTTACAAAAGCCCAATAAGGCAATCCTGCTTACGCATTGCCATTTTGACCATATCGGTGCCGTTAATACTATCAAAAGTATTTGGAATTGCCCTGTTATTATCGGTGAACAAGAAATAGAGGGACTTAAGAATCCCAATATAAATTTCTCTGCCTATTGGGGTGATGAGGTTATCTCGATTATTGCAGATAAAGGTGTTGCCGAGGGTGATATTTTAAAAATAGGCAGTTTTGAAGCGCGCGTGTTACACACACCGGGACATACGGCCGGCAGCGTTTGTTATCTAATTGAAAATATACTTTTTAGTGGTGATACTCTTTTTAATATGAGCATCGGACGTACCGATTTGCCCACGGGCTCGTACGATACCGAAATTGCCTCTTTAAAAAGGCTTTTGTCTTTGGATGAAAACACAACCGTATATTCGGGTCATGGTCCTGAAACCACCATTCTTTACGAAAAAACACATAACACCTACATAAAAGAGTTTTAATATGAATCTATTTAATCAAAACAATACTTATAATTACGAACTTGAAAAATTATGTCGTATTTTTTTACCTTTTGAAAAAATAATATTTACAGAGCAACCGACCGAGAGTGACGTTTACGCCCACACGCGCCTTACAAAAAGTGACTCACGAACCCAATTGTATTCATTCCTTAAATTTTATACTCAAACGGCGGAATTTGTTGATTTTGTAGAAAATGATGCCGAAGACTATTATAAAGAGTGCGAGCGTGTGCTTGCCATTCAACTTTTTAAGTGCTTTGTAGCGGTTACGGGTTACGTATCCCCTTGGGGAATTCTTACAGGTGTAAGACCTGCAAAATTGTATTCTGCACTGTGCAAAAAAGGTGGCAAGAATTACGCACGTAGTTTTTTTAAAGAAAAGTTTTTAGTGAGTGATAAAAAAATTGAACTTTGTGAGAAAACCTATGAGCGTGAAGGAGAAATTACTAGTCAGTCCGAAAAGGATTCGTTTAGTCTTTACGTATCAATTCCTTTTTGCCCTACAAGATGCTCTTATTGTTCTTTTGTCTCACATTCGGTAGAAATGGCAAAAAAACTCATCCCTGAGTATTTAGAAAAACTTATTGACGAAATTGTTATTACTGCACAAATTGCAAGAACTAACAACTTAAAATTACGCTCGGTTTATATTGGCGGCGGTACACCCACTACGCTAAGTGCCGAACAGTTAGAACGTTTAATGAAGGTTATTTCAGAAAATTTTGATATTGAGGGTAAAGAATATACCGTAGAAGCGGGACGCCCCGATACCATAACTGAAGAAAAACTTCGAGTAATTAAAGAAAATGGTGCCACGAGAATTAGTATAAATCCGCAGACTATGAACGATGAGGTTTTGAATGTTATCGGACGAAAACATACGTCGGACGATACGGTAAATGCGTTTTTACTCGCCAGAAAATTGGGCTTTGATAACATCAATATGGATTTAATTGCGGGTCTGCCGAGCGATACGTTTGAAAGTTTTTGTGGGACGGTAGAACGTGTAACAGCACTTAAACCCGATAGTGTTACGGTGCATTCTTTAGCACTTAAACGCGCTTCTAATTTGAATAGCGAAAATATCCCTCGGTTTGAAAGCGGCGTTACCGCTTCAAAAATGGTAGATTTTGCATATGACTTTTTATCACAACATGGCATTACGCCATATTATATGTATAGACAAAGTAAAACCGTCGGTAATAACGAAAATGTTGGTTACGCTACCGCATTTAAAGAAAGTTTTTACAATGTATATATTATGGACGAAACACACACAATACTAGCGTGCGGTGCTTCGGCTGTAACAAAGTTAAGGCAACCCGGCGGTTCTTATATTGAAAGAATTTTTAATTATAAATACCCGTACGAGTATATAAATAATTTTAATGAAATTCTTTCAAGAAAGGATAGAATTACTGCTTTTTATGATGAATACCGTATCTAAAATTAACAAAGCCGTTTGCGATGATCTCGCGAGTTTTATAGCGCAATCGGAAGCTAATTACAAAAGGGAAGTAGAAAGCATAGCAGAGCATATTGCTCGCAACCGCCATTTGAAGTTGATTATGCTTGCAGGCCCGTCAGGGTCGGGCAAGACCACCTCGGCACATATATTAAAAGAAAGCTTAAAGAAGTTTGGTTTTAGTTCTCAGGTGATTTCACTTGATGACTTCTATTTAAGTGAGCGAGATTTACCGTTACTGAGTGATGGCGAACGTGATACTGAATCTGTATACGCGCTCGATATTGATTTGATGAAGCGGTGTTTTGAGAATATTATCAAAACGGGTAAATCGCGTATGCCGAGATTTGATTTTGAACAAAAGAAGAGTATTAAAGACGCGTATGAATTTGATGCCACAGACTCGGTTATAATAGTCGAAGGACTGCACGCTTTAAACCCCTTAATTACCGACAGTCTGCCCAATGACAGTTTTTATAAAATCTACGTTAGCGTAAATGAAAGTATTTTTGATGATGAAGGTGATGAACTTTTGTCGTCGCGAAAAATTCGACTTATGCGCAGGGTGTTAAGGGATGAGAGATTTCGCAATACCGATATAAAAACCACGCTAAAAATGTGGATTAAGGTAATTGAAGGTGAAGAAAAGTATTTGTATCCGTTTAAGTCGGTTGCCGATAAATTGCTTGTAACACTGCATCCGTACGAGGTGTGTGTTTATCGTAAGCATTTTATTGAAGCGGTAAGTAAACTTGATGTTGAAACCTTTAATTATGCTTATGCAATCTATACGATGAATGCCGTAACAGGATTTTGTGATATAGATTTTTCTGCAGTTCCGACAGATTCACTTATAAGAGAGTTTATTGGTGACGGACAGTTTAATTATTGATATTTTTTTGAGGTGTTATATGGGATTTTTTGATGAGACGTTTGAAAAGGCTAAAGATATGTTTGATGTAGCTGCTAAAAAAACCGAAGAGGTTGCGGCGCGCGGTAAACAAAAATATGATATTGCGTCACTTAAGTCGAAACTTTCTAAAAATTATGAAGCACTTGGTATGATTTGCTATAATCAAATTAATTTTGATGATATTAGTGATGAAGAAACAAAACTTACCGTTATGCGAATACGTGAAAACATTAAGGATATTGAAAAGGCAAATGCCGAACTTTTGAAACTTAAAAACAAAAAGGTTTGTCCTGCATGTTCGGTTGGCGTTGATCCTAAATCTGCCTACTGTAATGCGTGCGGTGCAAAACTTAATTAATAGGAGAAGTTTTATGAAATCGGAAGTAAAAATTGGAATAGTAATTGCCGATAACGATGAGTATAAACCACTTGAAAATATGCGAGATACTTTGTCGGCAAAAAAATGTCTCATAGCAGGAAGAAAGGCGTATACCTTTCAAATAACTGGCGAAAAGGTCAACGCAACAGTTACCGCTATAGAGTGTGGAATCGGTAAGGTTAATGCAGCTGTAGCCGCAGTTGCCCTTGCTGAAAGAGGGGTACATATTATCTTAAACTGCGGACTGTCAGGCGGTATTTCCGGTATTGGTAAAAATGAAATTAGCCTACCTAATAAATTTATTGAGCATGATTTTGACCTAACGGGACTTGGGTATAAACTTTGTCAAAAGCCGGGACAAGAATATGTTTATAACTGTGATGATGAACTCTTGAAAATCGCACAGGCGGTTATACCGAATGCCAAGGTTGGTACTGCCGCAACAGGTGACTGTTTTGTACAGGATGATGTACTACGGGATTTCTTAAGAGATGAGTTTTCAGCTATGTCTTGCGATATGGAAACGGCTGCAATAGCGTATGCTTGCGCAGTTTATAACGTTAAGTTTTTGGCTATAAGAAAGATATCCGATGATGCGGGCAATGATGCAGGTGGGTCGTATAGAGAAGTTAATAATCTTGCAGAAGATACTCTTATAAAGTACATATTGCAGATAATCAACAAGCTTGTATAACAAAATTTTAGTATAATTTTTATGTATTTGAGTAAAAAATAGCATATTTTTGGTAAAAATATGCCTTTTTAACTAATTTGTTATTGATTTTATTAAGAAAATATGGTAAAAGTATATGTGGAACAAAAAAGACAAATATAATTTTGAAGACTTTAAAGAAATCATAAAAATTCTTCGTTCACCGGGCGGTTGCCCGTGGGATAGGGAGCAGACTCATAAAACAATTCGCAACGAATTTATTGAAGAAACGTATGAGGCGGTTGATGCTATTGACCGTGATGATGCGACTGATTTATGCGAAGAGTTGGGCGATGTTTTATTGCAGATAATGTTACATTCGCAAATTGCGTCGGAGGTTGACGATTTCAGCATTGACGATGTAATCGACGGTGTGGCTAAAAAGATGGTTCTTCGCCATCCACACGTTTTTGGTGACGTTAATGTCGAAAATACCGAACAGGTGCTTGAAAATTGGGATAGAATCAAAAAGAACGAAAAGCATCAGACGAGTTATACCGATACGTTAAAGAGTGTTCCAATGGCGTATCCTGCACTTATGCGTGCCCAAAAAATTCAAAAGCGCGCGGGTAAGGTTGGGTTTGATTTCCCTGATATAAGCGAACCACTTAGAAAACTTGATGAAGAAAAAGGTGAGTTTTTAGAAGCAGTAGCTTCGGGTAATGAAGAGGCTGTTTTTGAAGAGTTTGGTGATTTGCTTTTCACAATGGTAAATATATCGCGCTTTTTAAAAATTGATAGTGAAGAGGCTTTGCAAAAAGCGAGCGATAAATTTATAAAACGTTTTGAGGCAGTAGAGAATGCCGTAATAAAAGAAAATAAGGATATGAAAGAGATGTCACTCAGTGAGTTGGACAACATTTGGGATGACATAAAGAAGTGATTCAAACGGTGATGCCGTTAGAAATAAAATTTTGGAGGTAACTCACAATGAACAAAACAGAATTAATTGCAGCAATCGTAGCAGAAACCGGCGTAGCAAAGAAAGACGCAGAGAAAGTTTTAGCAGCTTTCGTAAACTCTGTAGAAGCAGAATTAAAAAAGGGTGGTAAGATTCAGCTCGTAGGCTTTGGTACTTTCGAAGTACGTGAGCGTGCAGCTAGAAAGGGTATCAATCCTCTTACTAAGGAAGCTATTGAAATTGCAGCTTCTAAAGCACCTGTTTTCAAGGCTGGTAAGGCTTTCAAAGACGCTATTAAATAATTGTAATCAATTATTGCAAGCCGCCCAGTAGGGCGGCTTGATTTCTTTTTAACGAGGTGCAGTATGAGACTTGACAAATACCTTAAGGTATCAAGAATTATTAAAAGAAGAACGGTGGCGAACGAAGCTTGTGATGCAGGTCGCGTTATTGTAAACGGAAAACCTGCAAGAGCTTCGTATGACGTTAAAAACGGTGACGTTATAGAAATTGCTTTTGGTGCCCGCACCGTAAAGGTAGAGGTGCTTAGCGTTGCCGAAGTTATTAAAAAAGAAGATGCCGCCACACTTTATAAAATAGTAGATTAAATCATAAACAAAACATTTCCTAATATATTTATTTTTAGGAGGTGTTTTTTTATGTCCTCAGATACAGCGCTGATACATAATATCATCATTGAAAATCGAAAAAAAGGTACTTTATCGGGTGTTAAGGATGTAATAGGTTTTGATTCTGAATCTATTACGCTTATAACCGATATGGGCAATCTCACAATAAAGGGTACCGATCTTAAAATAAATCGCTTCAGTACCGAAAAGGGCGAACTTGATATTGAAGGACTTATAGTAGCCTTTGTTTATACGCACGATGCCAAAAGCGGCACCTTTTTTTCAAAAATATTTAAATAGATGTGGGAAGTCAGTAATTATAATCAGATAGTATCGTTTTTAGTTTCTTTTGCTTTTGGGGCGCTGTATTGTTTGGCCTATGATGTTTTAAGAAGCGCAAGAAAGGTTGGGTGTAACGGTACTTTTAAAGTAGCAGTTCAAGATATTGCGTATTTTATAATTATAGCATTTGTTACCTATATGATTATGCTGGTATACACCTGTGGCGAAATAAGGTTTTATATACTTTTTGCCATCTTTTTAGGATTTGTAACATGCAACTATACCTTGTCACGCTTTTTCAGAAAAATTCTTGTGACAATTTTTAAGCAGATTGCAAAGCTTTTAAGGGGTATAAAGGCGGCCTTAAGGCGCTTTAAATTTAATATTTTACGTCTTTTTTCGCCTATAAAAGATTTTTTAGTGAAAATTTTGAAAAATTTCATTAAAACTTTAAAAAATCTCTTGAAACGAAGACGCAAAGTGGTGTATACTAAAATCGATGTTTAAAACTCCGAAAGGGTGCTAAAAATGGGCAACAATCGTAAAACCAAGGGTAGTGTAATACTTCGCCTTGCTATATTTGCAGTTTCAGTTTATATGATAGTTACCCTATGCGGTCTTTGGGGTGAATTGATTGATAGCCAGAATCGGTATAAACAACTCGAAGCACAACGCGATAGTCTTAATGCCGATATTGACAATCTTGTAGCGGTGCTTGAGGGTTCACAAAGCGAGATTATCGAAAAGGCGGCAAGACAGCGACTCGGCTACGTGTACGCCGGGGAGCAGGTTTATATCGACAATTCCGGAAACTGATTCAGTAGTTAATTTCAAGGGGGATTTCTGGCTTTTATGGAGCTTACGGTTGGACAGATAGTTGAGGGTAAAATTACAGGTATTACCAATTTTGGCGTTTTTGTTGATTTGGGTGATGGCAAGTCGGGCATGGTACATATTTCCGAAGTTGCACAGACCTACGTTAGTGAGATACGTGAACACGTTAAGGAAAATGATGTTGTTAAAATGAAGGTTTTAGCAATTTCTGACGAGGGAAAGATTAGCCTTTCAATAAAGCGTGCTGCCGAGCCACCTAAGAAAGAACGTAATTTTGAGCGTAGGACACAACCTAAGCCGGATAATTCATTTGTTTGGGGTACTAAACAATCTGAACCTGCATCTTTTGAAGAGATGATGAACAAGTTTAAGGTTACCAGCGAAGAGAAATTTTCAGATTTAAAAAGAAAAAATCCAGAGGCTCGACGCACAAAACGTGGTGCCGGTATAAGATAATTTGCGGCAGACTATTAGTCTGCCGTTTTTTTAAGGAGCAGAGAAGTGAAAGAGATTGACGTTAAAGTGGTTTGCGATGTCGTGGCAGAACTTTGTATAACGGCTAACGTAAAATTACCTTGTGATATTGTCAAGAGCATTGAAGATGCGTCAAATAGTGAAACCAATCCGCTTTCGAAAAGCGTTATGCAGGATTTGTGTAAAAATATTGCGGTTTCTAATAAAACGGGATTACCTATTTGTCAGGATACGGGTATGGCGGTTGTGTTTTTAGAGATTGGTCAGGACGTTCATTTCGTTGGCGGCGACCTTTATGATGCTGTTAACGACGGTGTAAGGATTGGCTATGAAAAGGGTCTACTTCGCAAATCGGTGGTTGCTGACCCGCTAAGACGTGTTAATACCGGTGATAATACCCCGGCTATAATACATAGCAGTATAGTGCCGGGAAGTTCTCTAAAAATTACAGTAGCACCTAAAGGTTTTGGCAGTGAAAATATGAGTGCTATTAGAATGCTAACCCCGTCGGATGGACGCGAAGGCGTAGTAGACTTTGTTATAGAAGCGGTTAAAAAGGCGTCAAACAACCCCTGCCCGCCAATAGTGGTTGGCGTAGGTATTGGCGGTGACTTTGAACAGTGCGCAATTTTATCTAAAAGAGCACTCTGCCGTGATATAAGTCAGACGAATCCCGATGAATTTTATGCCGAGTTAGAACGAGAGTTGTTTAAAAAAATAAATGAACTAGGTATAGGCCCACAAGGTTTTGGCGGTATAACAACTGCACTCGGTGTCAATATCGAAACGGCACCTACACATATAGCAGGACTTCCTGTGGCAGTTAATATTGGTTGTCACGTTACAAGGCACGCAACATGCGTAATAGATTAGGAGAAATAATGGAAAATTTAAATTTTGTAGCCCCATGCCTTTTCGGCGTTGAAGGCATATTGGCAGATGAACTTAAAAGGATGGGTATAGAGAGCGTTGTTGCCGAGAATGGCAGGGTGCTTTTTAAGGGTGACGAGAACACCTTGGCAAAAGCAAATATCAACTCTCGTTTTGCCGAGCGAATACTTATTAACGTTGGTGAATTTACTGCCGAAACGTTTAGTGAGCTCTTTGATAATGTAAAAAAACTCGAGTGGGAGAGATTTATCGGTAAAGATGATGCTTTCCCTGTAAATGGTTGGAGTTTAAATTCAACACTTTTCAGTATACCTGATTGCCAGTCAATTGTTAAAAAGGCGATAGTTGAAAGACTAAAAAGCAAATATAACGTAGGTTGGTTTAGTGAAACGGGCAGTGAGTACCGTGTTCGTTTTTCAATAATGAAAAACAAAGTTACAATGATGATTGATACCTCGGGTGAGGGACTTCATAAAAGAGGATATCGTCGCAATTCAAACGACGCACCGCTTAAAGAAACCTTGGCGGCTGCTATGTGTGACCAAGCACGTATTTATCCCGACACACAGTTTTTAGACCCATTTTGCGGCTCAGGAACATTGCTTATAGAAGCGGCTATGATGGCGGCAAAAATTGCACCCGGTCTTAATAGGTATTTCGCGGCAGAGCGTTTTGACTTTATAAACGAAAAGGTTTGGCAGAATGCACGCACAGAGGCAATGGATAAAATCAACCGTAAGATAGAATTTTCTGCACATGGCTTTGATATAGATAAAAACGCGGTAGAATTAACACTTGCCAACGCCCAAAAAGCGGGTGTAAAAGGATTTATTGATGCGCGCGTTGCCGATATTAAAGATTTTAAGGTGCCCGATGGCAGAAGTCTTACAATTACCAATCCACCTTATGGTGAGCGTTTGCTTGATGTAAAGCAGGCGGAGGAACTTTATAAAACAATGGGTGAAGTTTTCGTAAAACAGCAGGGTAGCAAATACTTTATAATAAGTCCACATGATGAGTTCGAAAATCATTTCGGGCGTGTGGCAGATAAACGACGCAAACTTTACAACGGTATGATAAAATGTCAGTTATTTATGTACTTTAAATAATGTAAGGTGTGAAAAATGCAACATATTTTTATTGTCAATCCCACTGCGGGCAAGGGTAAGGTCCAAAATGAGATTTTAAAACAAATTGAAGAGTATTTTGCGGATGCTCAAAATTATAAAATTTATATAACTAAAAAAGCAGGAGAAGGCAAAGAGATTGCCGAGCGTGAGGTAAAAACGGGTGAGCCTATACGTTTTTATGCCTGCGGCGGTGAGGGAACTGTTTTTGAAATCCTCAATGGTATTATAGGATATGATAACGTTTCGCTTGCCACCATTCCGTGCGGTTCGGCAAATGATTTCCTTAAGTTTTTTGGAGATAAAGAACTGTTTTTAGATATTAAAGAGATGGTAGAGGGCGAGCCGATTTTTATCGACTTAATTAAGGCAAACGAATTTTATTGTATAAATCAATGTTCGGTTGGAATGGATGCCATTGTTGCCAGAGAGATGCAAAGATTTAAAACGTGGCCGCTTGTTTCGGGCAGTATGGCATATAAACTTGCCGTAATTAAGGTGTTTTTCGGCAAAGTCGGTTTAAAAATCAAAATAATGGTCGATGATATTGATAAGGGCATTAAGGACTGCCTTTTTGCAGTATGTGCTAACGGCCCCGTTTATGGAGGCGGTTACACGAGTGCGCCTTACGCATCGCCGTTTGATAAAAAACTCGACTGGCTGATAGTTGAGAATATGCCTAAACTCCAAATACTTTCGTATTTGAAAAAATACGAAGCAGGGACGCATATAGGTTTGAAGTGTTGCGAGTATGCTAACTGTACTAATATGGAGATAAGCGCAGATAAACCCTTTCCGTTAAATCTTGACGGCGAGATAATTATGCGTGACAACGTAAGGTTTGAATTGGTGTCAAATGCTATGCAATTTATAGTGCCAAAATCTGTAGCCGAGAAGTTTAAGGTAGAGCAAGATTTTTCGCAAAAAGACTTGATTTTAAATATAAAATGATTACAATATAATCAACACTGTTTTGAGTGTTAATTATTAATTTTAAAATAATTGGAGGCAATTATTATGACTATTAAACCATTGGCTGATAGGGTTGTTACCAAGGCTGTAAAGGCCGAGGAAACAACAAAAGGTGGCATTATTTTAGCCGCAGCAGCAAAAGAACAACCCCAAATCGCTGAGGTTGTGGCAGTAGGCCCGGGTGGACTTGTTGACGGCAATCAGGTTGAAATGTATGTTAAGGTAGGCGATAAGGTAATTACAAGTAAGTATGCCGGAAATGAAGTTAAGGTTGACGGCGTAGAATATAGCATTATTCGTCAGTCTGATATTTTGGCTATTGTAGAGTAGGAGGTATTTTTGTGGCTAAAGAAATTATTTTTGGTGAAGACGCGCGCAAAGCTTTACAGGCGGGTGTTGATAAATTAGCAGATGCAGTTAAGGTAACGTTGGGTCCCAAGGGCAGAAACGTTGTACTTGATAAAAAGTACGGCTCACCCCTTATTACAAACGATGGTGTTACCATTGCTAAAGAAATTGAACTTGACGACCCCTTTGAAAATATGGGCGCTCAACTTGTAAAAGAGGTATCGGTAAAGACCAATGATGCCGCAGGTGACGGCACCACTACCGCTACCGTTTTGGCGCAAGCACTTATTCATGAGGGTATGAAGAACGTTGCCGCAGGTGCTAATCCTATGGTAATTAAAAAGGGTATTAAGTTAGCGGTAGATACTGCTATTAAAACCGTTATTGCAAACTCACAGAAGGTTAGCGGTAACGAAGATATTGCACGTGTTGCGGCGGTATCATCGGGTGATGAACTTATAGGTCAACTTATTGCCGAGGCTATGGCAAAGGTTAGTGCCGACGGCGTAATTACGGTTGAAGAATCAAAGACTGCCGAAACCTATACCGAAGTTGTTGAGGGTATGCAGTTTGACAGAGGTTATCTCTCACCCTACCTTGTAACCGATACCGATAAGATGGAGGCTATTCTTGACGAGCCGCTTATTCTTATTACCGATAAGAAAATTACAAATATTCAGGAGTTATTGCCGCTACTTGAGCAGATTGTTCAAACCGGTAAAAAACTTTTAATTATTGCCGAAGATATTGAAAACGAAGCATTATCTACCTTGGTACTCAATAAACTTCGCGGTACATTTACCTGTGTTGCCGTTAAGGCTCCCGGTTTTGGTGACCGCAGAAAAGAAATGCTGCGTGATATTGCTATCTTGACAGGCGGTGAAGTTATTACCGAAGAACTTGGTCTTGACCTAAAGGATGCAACCATCGCTCAACTTGGTCGCGCACGTCAGGTTAAGGTTGGCAAGGAAAACACCATTATCGTTGACGGTGCAGGATATGCTGATGAAATTAAGGCTCGCGTAGCACAGATTAAAACCGAAATTGAAACAACAACATCTGATTTTGACCGCGAGAAATTGCAAGAGCGCCTTGCTAAACTTGCAGGTGGTGTTGCCGTTATCAAGGTTGGTGCCGCAACCGAAATTGAAATGAAGGATAAGAAACTCCGCATTGAAGACGCTCTTGCCGCTACCAAGGCCGCAGTTGAAGAGGGTATTGTTGCAGGTGGTGGCGTAGCGCTTGTAAATGCTATTCCGTCGGTTGAAGCATTACTTGATATAACCTACGGTGATGAAAAAACCGGTGTCAACATTGTTCTTAAAGCGTTGGAAGCGCCGGTAAGACAGATTGCTAAAAACGCAGGTCTTGAAGGCAGTGTGATTATTGTTAATATCGTTTCAAGCGGTAAAGTTAACTATGGTTTCAATGCGCTTAAAGAGGAATATACCGATATGATAGTAGCGGGTATTGTTGACCCGACAAAGGTTACACGTTCTGCACTTGAGAATGCCGCTTCGGTGGCTTCAATGGTTCTCACTACCGAGTCATTGGTTGCCGATAAAAAAGAAGATGTAGCCGCTGCAGCTGCCGCAGCTTCTGCCGCAGGCGGTATGGGTGGAATGTATTAATAATTTTAAACCGCTTTTGGAAAGCCAAAAGCGGTTTTTTATTTGACATAAACGGTATTTTGCCGTATTATAATAAGTAATATTAACCTATCGAGGTGTTTACAATGCGTAAAGATTTATCAATGCTTATGGACCTGTATGAAATGACCATGGCAAACGGAATTTGGAACAGCGATATGAGGGACACAATAACCTATTTTGATATGTTCTTCCGTCGTGTTCCTGATGAGGGTGGCTTTGCCATTATGGCAGGTCTTGAACAACTTATAGAGTATTTTAATAATCTTCATTTTGATGATGACGATATTGAGTATCTTGAATCACTTAATTTGTTTAGTGCCGACTTTTTAGAGTATCTGCGCAATTTCAAATTTGAGTGTGACGTTTGGGCGGTTCCCGAAGGCACGCCTATTTTCCCGATGGAGCCTATCGTTACTGTACGTGGTCCTGCAATGCAGGCGTTTTTGGTTGAAACAATGGTGCTTTTAACCATTAATCATCAGTCATTAATTGCTACAAAGGCTAATCGTATTGTTACTGCTGCACAAGGACGAGCTGTTATGGAATTCGGCGCACGGCGTGCCCACGGATATGATGCGGCATTTTATGGCGCAAGGGCGGCTATGATAGGCGGTTGCACAGGCACTTCCTGTGTTAAATCTGCTAAGGAATTCGGTGTTCCGTCTTCGGGTACAATGGCGCACAGTTGGGTGCAGTTGTACGCCGACGAGTATACCGCCTTTAAAACCTATGCAGAGCGTTATCCCGACAGTTGCACCTTGCTTGTAGATACCTATAACGTTTTAAAATCAGGTATTCCAAATGCAATAAAGGTGTTTGATGAGGTCTTAAAACCCTTAGGTAAGCGCCCCGTAGGTATCAGAATTGATAGTGGTGACATTACCTATCTAACGGGCAAGGTTAGAAAAATGCTTGACGATGCAGGATATCCCGACTGTAAAATCGTTGTTTCAAACTCACTCGATGAGTATCTTATACGCGATATGATTATGCAGGGTGCTAAGGTTGATAGTTTTGGTGTTGGCGAACGTCTTATAACCGCATCAAGTGAGGCGGTTTTCGGCGGCGTTTATAAACTTGCCGCTGTTGAGAAAGACGGCGAGATAATACCCAAAATTAAAATCAGCGAGAATATTGCCAAGATTACAATACCGGGTGTTAAAATTCCGTGGCGCCTTTTTGATAATGAAACGGGTAAGGCTATCGCCGACGTTATTACCCTTAATTATGAAAAAATTGACGATACCAAACCTTATGAGATATTTGACCCTGTTCATACATGGAAACGTAAGACGGTAGAAAACTTTACCGCTATTAAACTTCAGGTGAAACTCTTTGAAAAAGGTGAACAGGTATATACTTCACCCTCGGTTAAAGAAATTGCGCAGTATAGAAAACAACAGGTTGAAAATCTTTGGGATGAGGTTAAGCGTTTTGAAAAACCGCATACCTATTACGTTGATTTATCTGAGGACCTTTGGAATCAGCGTTATGAGTTGCTAAATAAACATAATTCACGAGGAGTATAAATTGATGAAAAAATTATTAGCTTTGTTATTGGCATTTGTATGCATTTTCTGTTTCGTGGGATGTAAAAGTACCGAAGAACAAGAAAAGGATGACGTGGTATCAAATCTTTATAATCTAAATGAGTATATTTCTTCGGGTAAAATTCCCGAGGCAGAGTTTACGATTGGCACTTCGGTGCAGTCTATAAAGGATAAATACGCACATGCCGATGAAGAAGAATCAAACGACGGTCATTACCATGCCGAAATTTACGAGATAGAGGGCAACAAAAGTGATGCTTTGCAGGTTGGCGAAATTATGTACTATTACGAAAAGGGCGCCGACAAAGTTTCCTCAATAGTGTGCCTTGTTAGCGGATTCGGTTTTGAAGTTAGTGAACTAACGGGCAAAAACGATATTATAAAGGCGTTCCCGTCGTATAAATACACCACCCGTGATGTAGCAAGTTCTGAACTTTATTTTATACCCGGTGAGTTAGAAAACTGTACGGCGATTACCTATCAAGAGGGAAGCCGCAGATTAGATTTCTTCTTCCAAGAAGATAATCTTATCGGCATAAATTTAGTAGATACTGAAAGTTGGACGTTGACCTGATAATGTTAAAGAGATTTTTAAGCTACTATAAACCGCACAAAAAAATATTTGCCTTAGATATGGCGGCATCGTTTACGGTGTCGCTTATAGGCATTTTATATCCTATGATAACAAGGCTAATGCTTAATGACCTAATACCTAACAAAAACTACCAAATGATAATTCTTTTGGCATCGGCTTTGTTAGGGCTTTACCTTGCGCGTATGGGACTGCATTATTTTATACAATATAAGGGACATATGATGGGCGTTAGAATGCAGGCTCAGATGCGTAGTGATATGTTTAATCATCTGCAGACGTTACCGTATCAGTATTACGATAATAACGAAACGGGTAAAATTATGTCGCGTATGACCAACGACCTTATGGATATAAGTGAGCTGGCGCATCACGGCCCCGAAAACGTGATTATTTCATCGGTTTCAATAATTTTAGCCTTTATTTATCTATCAACAATAAACGTTTGGCTTACACTTATAATTTTTGCTTGTGCGCCTCTTTTGGTTGTTTTTGCGTCGTTTTTACGCGTTAAAATGAAGGAAGCCTTCAAAGAAAGCCGTATGGCTATTGCCGAAATTAATGCTTCACTTGAAGGTAGTATTTCGGGCATACGTGTTACCAAGGCGTTTACTAATTCGCGCGAAGAAAAGCGAAAGTTTGAAGACGGCAACGGTAGGTTTGTTGAGGCAAGACGAAACGCCTATCGTTATATGGCACGTTTCCATTCCTTTACCACCTTTGTTACCGACGTGTTTAACGTAGTTGTGCTTATCGCAGGCGGTTTCTTCCTTTACGGAGGTAAAATCACGTTTGGCGACTATTCCACCTTTATTGTTTCGGTAAACGTGTTTTTGTCGCCCGTAATGACACTTATAGGTTTTATGGAGCAGTTCCAAAACGGTGTTACGGGCTTTGAACGTTTTGTCGAAATTATGAACGAAAAACCTGAATTTGACAACCCCAATGCCCAACCTATCAAAAATGTTGAGGGAACTATTGAAATTAAAAACGTAACCTACGGCTATGCCGAAGACTCCGACGTTCTTAAAAACGTGTCGCTTAAAATCAGTAAGGGTAAGACCGTTGCGCTGGTTGGCCCAAGCGGTGGCGGTAAGACCACAATTTGTCATCTTATACCAAACTTTTACAGATTGGAGCAGGGTAACATCTATATTGACGGTATAGATATCCACAATATAACTCTGGAATCTTTAAGACGTAATATCGGTATTGTCCAACAGGACGTTTATCTCTTTAACGCAAGCATTAAGGAGAATATTCTTTACGGCAATCCTAATGCCACAGATGAAGAGATTGTGTTGGCGGCAAAACGTGCCAATATTCACGACTATATAATGACCCTTGACGACGGATACGATACCCAAATCGGTGAGCGTGGTGTGCGTCTTTCGGGCGGCCAAAAACAAAGGCTTAGTATTGCCCGCGTGTTCCTTAAAAACCCGCCTATACTCATTCTTGATGAGGCAACAAGTGCGCTTGACAACACCACCGAAATTCTTATACAACAGTCACTTGACGAACTGTGTAAGGGCAGAACAACAATTGTTGTGGCGCATCGCTTATCAACCATTAAAAATGCCGACGAAATAGCCGTAATTTCGAATGGAGAAATAGTAGAGCAGGGCAACCATAATGCGCTTATCGAAAAAGGTGGCATGTATGCCGCACTTTATAAACGGCAATTCAGAGAAAATAATTAAGGAAAAAACAGGTGTTTTTGACACCTGTTTTCTATTGAATTAAGATAAGAATTATTATATAATAAAGTCAACAAAGTTTACGGAGGACTAAAATGCCAATTACAACAACACCCGACGTACAAAAGTTGCCCGTTTTGGCACTTCGCGGACTCGTTTCCTTTCCGGGAATGATGATGCACTTTGAGGTCGGTAGAAAAATATCGCTAAAGGCGCTTACCTATGCTATGGAGCATAAGCAGACGGTATATCTTGTTACACAAAAAGATATACGTGACGAAGAGCCTACGGCAAATAATATTTACGAAATAGGTTGTGTAGCAAGGGTTACACAAATTTTAAAAACACCCGATAATTCGGCTCGTGTTTTGGTTGAGGGACTTTATCGTGCTAAGCATTCTAATTTTGCAAAAACTGCAGGTGGATTTTACAGCGCCGACGTTGAACGCTTGACCGATACTGCCTTACGTAATCGTGCGGTTTATGTTGAAACACTTTTAAGACGTGTTAAGAGTGAGTTTGCGCTATACTCTGAAAAACTTCCTAAAATCGCGCCCGATATACCTTTGACGGTTGAAACCGACGAAGATTTAGGACATATTTCCGACTACATTGCCTTTAATATTCAGGCGCCCTATGATGATAAACAGTATGTGCTTGAACAGTTAAATCCTGTGAAACGCGCTAAGGTAGTTATTGACGTACTTAAAAAAGAATCTGAAATTCTTGAAATTGATTCACACATAAGTGAAAAGGTAAAAAGTCAAATTGATGAAAATCAAAGGGAATATTACCTTAAAGAGCAGATAAGAGCCATTAATGATGAACTTTATGGTGATACTTCCGAGCAGAATGAATTTGATGAATATAACGCAAAAATTGATTCTTTAAACGCGGGTGATAGTGTTAAAGAAAAACTGCGAAATGAAGTATCAAAACTCGCTAAAATGCCGCAAGGCTCACACGAAGGCACAGTTATACGCGGTTATTTGGATACTTGTATACGCTTACCGTGGAACTCAAAAACCGAAACACAAATCAATATTAAAAAGGCGGCAAAAATTTTAGATCGCGATTTTTACGGTATGCAAAAGGTTAAAGAGCGCATACTTGAAATGTTATCGGTTTATGTTTTAGCGCCTGAAATTAAGGGACAAATTATATGCCTTGTAGGTCCTCCCGGTGTTGGTAAAACGTCCATTGGTAAAACTATTGCCGAGTGTATGGGTAGACGTTTTGCGCGTGTTTCACTTGGTGGTATACGTGACGAAGCCGAAATCAGAGGTCACCGCAAGACCTATATCGGCGCTATGCCGGGTAAAATCATCGGCGCCATAAACCAAGCAGGTAGCGGCAACCCATTAATCCTACTTGATGAAATTGATAAATTAGGTAACGATTATAAGGGTGACCCATCATCTGCATTGTTAGAGGTTTTAGACCCCGAGCAAAACTCAACCTTTACCGACCATTATATTGATATGCCGTACGATATAAGCAACGTTTTATTTATAACCACTGCCAATAATATTGAGGCTATTCCTGCACCGTTGCTTGACCGTATGGAGGTTATTGAACTTTCAAGTTACACACGTGAAGAAAAGTTTAATATCGCCAAAAAACACCTTGTTTCAAAACAGGTTGCACGTCATGGTCTTAATGCCAACAACTTCAAAATCACCGACAAAGCACTTTATTCTTTA
This sequence comes from Clostridia bacterium, assembly GCA_017436255.1. Classification (GTDB taxonomy): domain Bacteria; phylum Bacillota; class Clostridia; order Oscillospirales; family Acutalibacteraceae; genus SIG565. The sequence goes on along the minus strand of JAFSDK010000022.1, from coordinate 11,325 downwards.
ATTGATTTTTACACAAGAGAAGCGGGTGTGCGTCGTCTTGAACGTGAGATTGCGTCGGTTTGCCGCAAATCAGCTAAAATCATCACCGAAAATGGTGTAGAAAAGGTAACGGTAGACCAAAACGTAATAGTGGAAATGCTCGGCAAAAAGAAATATCTGCCCGAATCGGTGCTTAAAAACGACGAGGTTGGTATTGTTAACGGCCTTGCTTGGACTGCGGTCGGCGGTGAAATAATGCAACTTGAAGTTGCGGTGTGCAACGGCACGGGTAAACTTGAACTTACGGGTTCGCTCGGTGAGGTTATGCAGGAGTCGGCAAAAGCGGCCGTTACATACGTTAAGTGTCACACCGACGAGTATGGTATTGATGCCGATTTTTATAAGAATAAAGACATTCATATTCACGCAACCGAGGCGGCGGTACCTAAGGATGGTCCGTCGGCAGGTGTAACAATAGTTACTGCACTTGTTTCGGCTTTAACCGATACACCAATTCGCCGCGACGTTGCTATGACGGGTGAGGTTACCATTCGTGGTCGTGTTCTGGCAATAGGCGGATTAAAAGAAAAGAGTATGGCGGCGTATCGTGGCGGCGTTAAAACAGTGTTTATTCCAAAAGAGAATGAACCCGATTTAGCCGAGGTTGACGACGCTGTTAAGAAAAATGTTATCTTTATTCCCGTATCTAATGTTAGCGATATTATTTCATCGGCGCTCGTTCATAAAAAGGGAGATATAAAAGCACCCATAAAGACCGAGTACAAACAAAAAACTGCGGCACTCAGCCAGTAGGAGAGTAAAATGAACTTTAACAACGTAAGTTTTGAGGCGGCATTCGGCACCTTCCAACAGTTGTGCGAATCAACCGTACCTGAAGTATGCTTTTCGGGACGTTCTAACGTGGGCAAATCGTCAATTATAAATAAAACACTCGGCAGAAAATCGCTTGCCAGAGTCAGTACAAAACCGGGTAAAACCGTGACAGTAAATTTTTATAAACTTGACGGTTTACGCCTTGTTGACCTGCCCGGTTACGGTTATGCTAAGGTTGATTTTAAAGAAAGACAACGTTGGGCAGAATTAATGGAGGGATATTTTAAATCAGAGCGAAATATTCCCCTTGTTTTTCAACTTATTGATGCGCGCCATAAACCGAGTGATTTTGATTTATCTATGCTTGACTTCTTAAGTCAGATGGATATTCCTTACGTAATAATTTTAACTAAATGTGATAAATTAAATAAGAGCGAATTTAATGCACGTATGCAGAGCATTTATGATGACCTTGGTGATTTAGCGACAGACGTCACCATAATACCTACGTCGGCTCAAAATGGTATGGGTTGTGAACAGATACGCGATATTATTTCACAAATACACGACAGTATCGGGGGATAAGCTTGAACACTTTTGAAAAGATATATGACGTTGTTTGTAAAATACCCAAAGGCAAGGTGGCAACCTATGGTCAGGTGGCATTTTTAGCGGGTAATCCGCGTTGGTCGCAGATTGTGGGTTATGCGCTTCACGCAAATCCGCGCCCTATAGAGATACCGTGTCATAGGGTGGTAAACCGTTTTGGCGGTTTGGCGTCAGCATTCGCTTTTGGCGGCGAAAATGCACAGCGCTCACTACTGGAATCCGAAGGCATAGAATTTGATGACGACGGATTTGTTTTAATGGATGAGTATTGTATAAAACTTCCCTGATTTTTCAGGGAAGTTTTTCTTCTGTTTATTGACAAAAAATACCTATTATATTAAAATATATACAGATTATGTAGTTGGGGGAATAACTAATGATTAAAATATCACCTTCGGTATTAACATCCGATTTTTTAACCCTTAAAAGTGATATCGAAAAGCTTGAAAATGCAGGGGTTGATATGCTTCACTTGGACGTTATGGATGGCATTTTTGTGCCTAATATTTCGTTTGGTGTACCGGTAATAAATTCTATAAAGAAACACTCGCGTATTCCTTTGGACGTGCATTTGATGATTGACCGTCCGCACCGCTACATAAAAGAGTTTGCCGCAGTTTCAGACTATCTCGGTTTTCACTTTGAGGCAGGCTCACCCGTTAAGGAAACGCTTTGCGAAATAAGAGAACTCGGCTGCAAATCTTGTTTAACAATTAAACCTTGCACCGAGCCGCAAGAGATTTATGAATTTTTACCATACTGCGATATGGTGCTCGTTATGTCGGTTGAACCTGGATTTGGCGGACAAAAGTTTATGCCGAGTGCACTTACTAAACTAAGTCTTTTGCGTGATGAAATTGCACGTCAGGGTTTACATATCGAACTCGAGGTTGACGGTGGTATAAATGCCGAAACCGCACCGCAGGCAATAGCAGCAGGCGCTACTGTTTTGGTTGCAGGCAACTATATATTTTCAGCAGAAGATATGAAGGGTAGAGTAGAGCAGATTAAAGCTTTATAATGCTTTGGCAATTTTTTCAATAGCGTTAGATTTTGTAATTATCTTACCATACTCTTTTGTTAGGTTTAACTGCTTAAGACAACTGAACACATAGTTAGAAAATTCGCTTGCTAGTGGTAAAACAGTTTTTTGTGATGCGGTAGCATATAGTATTAGTCGGTAATTCTTGCCGAATGTATATAGGTCGCTTTTCATTTTTACAATATTTTTATTTCTTGAAAGACGTATTACACAGTTAAAAAGATTTTCGCTATTATAAAACTCAAAAATATAAACTGTTTTTGGAATTACGCGTTTTAGTTTGTTTTGTTGCATAGGCAATCTCCAAATAAAAGGGTATATTATCCGTTTTTATCGCTAATACTTTTTATGGGTGAAAACGGTATGAATAATAAAAACACCAAAAAGGAATTTAAAAGGCTATTTATAAAATCGGTAGTTATAACAACTATATGTATTTTATTGGTTATTATCGGTTTTATATCGGCAGGTTTCTTTACTGGTAGATTAGGATAGGTGAGCAAAATGTCATATAATGAATTAAAAAGTGGTACAGATATACGTGGCGTTGCAAGTGATAAGGGCGGTAGTAAAGTTAACCTTACTGATGCAGCGGTTAAAGATATAACGGCGGCATTTGTACTTTGGTTATCAGATAAAACCGGTAAAAAGCCTAGCGAACTTAAGGTTGCTATCGGGCACGATTCACGTATAACGGCGTCAACCATAAAGGCGGCAGCACTCAGCGAGCTTGTAATTGCGGGTGTACATATTAGCGACTGTGGACTTGCCTCTACACCTGCTATGTTTATGACAACCATCGACCTTGACTGTGATGCTTCAATTCAAATTACTGCTTCGCATCATCCGTTTGACCGCAACGGTCTTAAATTTTTCACTAAGGACGGCGGACTTGACTCTTGCGATATTGCCGCAATTGTTGATATTGCAAACGAGGGTAAACGTGCCGAGATTGCCGATGGCGTTATAGTAAAGACCGACTATATGACCACCTATGCTAAAAGACTTCGCGATATGATTTGTGAGGGTTTAGGCAAAACCGAGAGTGACAAGCCGTTACAGAATTACCACATCATCGTTGATGCAGGTAATGGTGCAGGCGGTTTTTACGCCAATAACGTGTTAGCACCTTTGGGTGCCGATATTTCGGGCAGTCAGTTCTTAGAGCCTGACGGTATGTTCCCAAATCATATACCAAACCCCGAAAATAAGCAGGCTATGGAGAGTATATGTAGTGCCGTTGTTGCCAGCGGTGCTGACCTTGGTATTATCTTTGATACCGACGTTGACAGAGCGGGTTGCGTTGATTCGTCGGGTAAAGAGATTAATCGTAACCGTTTGGTAGCCTTGGCTTCATATATTGCCGTTCAGGGTAACGAGGGCGCAACAATAGTTACCGACTCGGTTACTTCCGACGGACTAAAAATTTACATTGAAAAAGACCTAGGCGGTAAGCATTATCGCTTTAAACGTGGTTATAAAAACGTTATTAACAAGGCAATAGAACTCTGCAATGAGGGTATTAACTGCCCCTTGGCAATTGAAACAAGTGGCCATGCCGCATTAAGGGAAAACTATTTCCTCGACGACGGTGCATATCTTGCTACAAAAATTGTTATTGAACTTGCACGTGGTAATAAGTTTGAAGAGATTTTATCTACCCTTAAAATGCCTGCTGAAGAAAAAGAAATCCGCCTTAACATTAAAGCTCAAGATTTCCGCAGTTACGGACTTAACGTTATAGATGAACTTGAAAAATTGGCACTTAGCAAAAAAGAGTGTGTGATTGCCGACGACAACCGTGAGGGTATAAGAATTACTACACCTTATGGCTGGATGCTACTAAGACTCAGTGTTCACGATCCCGTTATGCCCCTTAATTTTGAGAGTGACGAAATCGGAGGCACCAATAAAAACGTAGAGTTCTTTAGGGAATTCTTTAATCAGTTTAGTGAACTTGATTTATCAACATATTGCTAAAATTAGACGCCCCTCAATATTGGAGGGGCGTTCTTTTTAGTCTTCACCGCATCCGCAACCAAAACCGCTATCGTTTCTATCACAATTTTTTGGGAAGAAGTCATCGGTAGGGAATTTTATGCGTTTAAATACGTCGCAAGGTTGGTCGGTGGTATCGTCGCATTGCTTCTCGGGTATACAGAAATCGTATACGGGGATAAGCATTTGTACTTGACGAATAAGTTGAACAATAGTAAAGAGTCCTAGCGTTACGTATACGGTAGGTGTACCGCAATCAAGGCCGGTAACAACCGTGCCGCCCAAAAGTTCGTTTACAAAGTTTGGAACGACGCCTATGCATTCACAACAATCCCTTACTTCACCAATGCGGCAACTTAGAGGTATTGGGTCTACACTTTGAACAACACACTTTGGCATATTTGTGGTGCGCTCGGTTTTGGTGTGGCAATCGTTTTCGTTTACGGTATTTGAAAATATTCGCACGTTGCCGTCTCCACCGCACAAAATAACGCGCTTATTATGTGTTGCTATACCTTTTGCCTGTACAGGGCATGAGTGGGGCGCCATATACACGTCAAAATCAATAAGGAACAAAAATGTTAGGTCGCAGGCAAAAAATCCGCGATTAAAGTTTACAGGTTCCACATTGATGTAAACGTTTAAAACTTCCGCCGAGCGCATTTTAACACTGATTGCTCGTTCAATGCAGTTCTGTGCCTCGGGTGTAAAATAACATCTTAAATCTTCAAGACAGTCGCGGTCGCAACACGAGTCAAAAACGCGACCGGCATCAATACAACAAGCTTCTTTAAATTCGCAATTGTTGGTTAAATCTGCCATTTAAAAGCCTCCAATTATGTTTTTAGAGTTTTACTCCTATCACATAATATGTTAAAAGCAATTATTGGTGAAAAAATAAAAAGCAGTAGTTATAACTACTGCTTTTTGGTGTTTATTTTTTTATAAATGTCAGAATACATATAAAGCGAACCCAATATAATAAGCGGTATATTGTTTTCCTTACTATCCTTTAATGCGGCGTCAATGCCGTCGCACAGGTCTTCAAAAGGTATTGACGTTATGTTTAAGGTATTAAATATATCTGCATAGTTATAGGAATTAAGGGCACGGGGGTTGTTGGGGGTTATACAAAATACCTTGTCGGCTATACGGCCTATTTCTTTTGCTATAAACTTATAGTCCTTATCCTTCATAACGCCCGTAAGTACGTTGACTTTAGTATCACCAAAATAATTTATTACACTTTTTATGGCGGCAGTTACACCTTGCGGATTGTGCGCACCGTCAAAGATAACGGGCGGATTATTTTTTAGCAGTTCAAACCTTGCGTGCCAAGACGTATTTTTAAGGCCGTCATAAATATTTTGCTCAGAGATATTAAATCCGATTTCTCTTAAAATTTCGGCGGCAGTTACGGTATTTACGGCATTTATTGGTTGATAGGTGCCAAGTAGTGGGATGAAAAGATTTTCATAACGCTTGTAATTAAAGGAAGTGCCGCTTAAATCACTTTTCAAAATCTCAATTAATTGATGGTCAGGCGTAAAAAGGGGAGAACCAACAGAATTGGCGGCATCTTTAATTATGGTGCTTGCCACTACACTATCTCCGCACCAAAGACAAGGTGCGTTTTGCTTAATTATACCCGCTTTTTCATTTGCAATCTGCTCAATAGTATCACCTAAGAAGTTTTGATGGTCAAAATCTACCCCTGTAATTACTGTTAAAACAGGGGTTTTTATTAAATTGGTGGCATCGTATCTGCCGCCAAGACCACACTCAAGCACAACAACGTCGCAATTTTGTCTGCGGAAATATTCAAAACCTATAGCGGTTATAACTTCAAATTCGGTGGGCTTATCTGTGGCATTGTCACAAAATGGTTTAATTTTATCGCAAAGTTTGGATAACTCATCGTCCGGTATAGGATTGTTATTTATTGAAATTCTCTCATTAAAATCAAGTATATAAGGGGATGTGTAGGTGCCTACCTTATAACCTGCGCTTTTAAGTATACCTGTTAGCATACTGCAAAAAGAACCTTTTCCGTTGGTGCCTGCTACGTGAATGAATTTTAAATCATCTTGCGGATTGCCTAAAAAGTCGCAAAGCGCCTTTATGCGCTGGAGTCCGGGTTTGCAGAAATAATTATTTACCGAGTGAATAAATTCAATTGCTTCATTATAATTCATTTTTTACACCCGTCATCTTTATTATTTGATTATAGAATGATTTGTTTTTAAGTATTATAATTAAAAACATAAATTCAGTAGCCCCTACAATTACGTAGTTTATTGTACGCTCAATAAGGGTTGCGGTAAGCGGTAGTGAATACCAAACACTTAATCCCACCGATTTTATTACTACACTGCCTACTGCGTGGGCAACAAATACAACTATTAGAGTTTTTAGGTGGATGTTACAACGTTTTAGCATATTAAATAACAGTCCTGAAGAAAATCCTATAAATAGGGCTGCCAATGTTAAAATTGGGTTAAGCGCGTAACCCCTCAGCAGACAACCTACAACGTCGGCAATAAGACCCGTAAAAGCGCCAATAAGCGGTCCAAAGGCTACGCCGGATAGAATAATCGGTAGGTTTTCAAAACTAAAGCGAAGTATATCGCCGACGTTAAATGCAAGAAATTTACCGCAAATAATACTGACACTTGCAAAAAGCGTAGCGGTAATCATAACCTTTAGATTGCCAAAATTCTGTGGCATAAATAATTTTTTAAACAAAAAAATACCCTCCTTGTATTAGCTACAAGCAGGGCATTAAATTAAACTAACCTTGTTTGTAGCAGCGGGATGCGAAGTTCGTACCGCAAGGTAAACCCTTTCGTCTGTGTGGCAACTCCCCGTCCATACAGCACTTAACGCACGAATTTCTACTCTGCTATACATAATTATAACTTGTACGCGGTATTTGTCAATATTTACCGCTAAAAAACTTTTCTATTTGCTCTTTGTCGCAAATGACGCTACCTTGTATCATTTTGTCGCTGCCGCCACCTTTACCGTTAAGTGCGGCATTAAGCGATTTGCCAAATTCACGCATATTGGTTTGTCCTGAAGCACAAATATAACTGAAACCGTTTTCTTTAGCGCAAAAGACACCAAAAACATTGCATCGCGTAACCATATTATTTGCAAAATAGCGCATATCATCGGTAGATAAATCTTTATCTATTATGTAAATATTACCGTCGGTCGTTTCACACGTCTGCAACTTAAAGTCAATTATCTGTCTTTTAAGACCTGTGATTTCATACTTTAGTTTTTCCTTCTCTTGCAAAAGCGCGTTAACTCCCTGTGCGGTTTCGTCCTGCTTTGCACATAAAAGGGCAGAGATTTCTGCGACGTTATTATATTTATTTTGGTAATCGGCAATTGCACGCATACCACATTTTAAATAAATTCGCACGCCGCTTTTGTTTTTTTCGTGTTGAAGTAGTTTTATTGCGCCGATTTGTCCCGTAGTTTTCACGTGGGGCGCGCAACAAGCACAGGTATCAACACCCTCGATTTCTACAAGTCGCAGGTTGCTTTCAAACTCAAGCTTTGAGCGGTATGAAATATTTTTTAACTGCTCGGCGTCTGGATAATAGGTGTTTAACTTTACGTTAGACCACACAACTTTATTTGCAAGAAGTTCTATTTCATCTAAATCGGCACGTGTTAGAGTTCCGTCAAAATCGCAGGTAACAACACTGTCGCTTAGATGAAAGCCTACGTTTTGATAACCAAATTTATTACTTATGATACCCGAAACAATATGTTCGCCCGAGTGATTTTGCATTTTATCAAAACGCTGCTCAAAATTAAGGTGGGCGGTGTAGGTTTGTCCCACGTTTAGCGGCTTATCGGTAAAATGGTATATTTCGCCGTCGATTTCCTGTACGTCAATAACGTTTGTGTTACCTATAGCACCCGTATCGCAGGTTTGTCCGCCACCTTCAGGGAAGAAAGCGGTTTTGTCAAGCACTATTTTGTAGTTTCTATCGCATTGTTCGCAGGATAAAACGGTACACTCAAATTCGCTTAACATACTGTCAAGGTCGTATAATTTTATAGTTTTCATCTTTACTCCTTAGGTGGCCGATAATTTCATCATTATGCTGTGCGGTATTATTTTTGCCAACACCCTGTAAAATTTAAAGAAGAAATGCGGTGTGTATATTCCACGACCTTTAGCGGCCGCTTTCAGTGAGTTGCGTGCAACCATATCGGGTTTTATATGGGGTAGCATATCAAAGGTTTTGCTGGCTCCTGGCGGTATATCGGCAATGCTTAAAAATTCCGTATCCATGGGGCCGGGGCAAACGGCGCAAACGTTTATTTTTTTACGTTTTAATTCTTCACGTAATGCCCGTGAAAAACTTTTAATAAATGCCTTGGTAGCAGAATAAACCGTCATTCTGGCGTTAGGTACAAACGAAGCGATTGAGCAAACGTTTAGAATAAAAGATTTTTCCTTCATAAAGGGTAGTGTAACGTTGGTAACAACGCTTACTGCCTCGCAGTTAAGTCTTACCATAGCGGCGTTGGCACCTGTTTCAATCTCATCAAAAAAACCAAGTTTGCCAAAACCTGCATTGTTAATTAATATTTTAACATTTACATCATTTAGCGTTAAAAGGTCTTGATACTTTGCAATATCTTCATCATTAGTTATGTCGCAAACAACACTGCGGCATTTAACCTGTGTGATTTTTTGCGCTAATTGGTCAAGCCTTTCTTTGCGACGTGCTATTATCCAAATCTCATCAAGTTCGGGATAAAACTTGGCTATATATTTTACGTATTCTTCACCAAGTCCCGAAGAGGCTCCTGTAACAACTGCTATATCCATATTTCTAAAACTCCTTTTAAGTTTCATTTATTTAATTATACCGCAAATATTGATAAAATCAACTTTTAATATACAACAAATTGTATATAAGCCTTGACAGGTATAATTCAAAGTGGTAAAATGTAACTGATATAATAGGTGTAGTGTTTTGAAGTTACCGCCTTGGCGAGCGGAGATACAAAACATAACTTTTATCCGGGTAAATACGGTCCCGTCTTAAACCGTAATATTATATAAGGAGGTGCATTTCGAATGCCCTATTTAATTGGTGGAATTGTCGCCTTAGTTTTAGGCGTTGTTGGTTTTTTTACAGGCTCTGCATACAGAAGTAAAGCAGACCGTACCGAACTCGGCACAGCTAAAGATGAAGCCCGTCGCATATTAAGTGACGCACTTAAAAACGCTGAAACAAAGAAGAAAGAACTTCTTATTGAGGCTAAGGACGAAGTTTACCGCTTGCGTCAAGAGGCAGAAAAAGATATAAAGGAACGTCGCAGTGACGTTCAAAGAAGCGAACATCGTTTGCAACAAAAAGAAGAAGCACTTGACCGCAAGATTGAAAATTATGAAGCAAAAGAAGAAAAATTAGCACTGAAAGCTAAAGAAATCGATGAAAAAATTGAAGAATGTGAAAGAATTAAGCGCAGTCAGATAGAAATGCTTGAAAAAATTTCAGGCTTTACAAAGCAAGAGGCAAAGGATTATTTGCTTAAAGCTCTTGATGGCGAACTTAATCATGAAAAAGCAGTTAAGATTTTAGAAATCGAAAAGCAGACCAAGGAAGAATCTGAGCGTATCGCACGTGAGATTGTTGGTCATGCGATTCAGCGTTGCGCCGCAGACCATACATCTGAAATCACTGTTTCGGTTGTAGCACTGCCCAACGATGAAATGAAGGGACGTATCATCGGTCGAGAAGGCCGCAATATCCGTGCGCTTGAAACCGCAACGGGTGCCGACCTTATCATTGACGATACACCTGAGGCTATTACAGTTTCTTGTTTTGACCCTGTAAGACGTGAAATTGCTCGTCTTACACTTGAAAAACTTATTTTGGACGGACGTATCCATCCTGCAAGAATTGAGGAAATGATAAACAAGGCTACTGCCGAGGTTGAAGCAACGATTAAGCAGGAAGGCGAGCGTGTTATGCTTGAAGCAGGCATACATAATCTCCATCCTGAACTTGTTAAGTTGCTCGGTAAACTCAAGTATCGTACAAGTTATGGTCAGAGCGTACTTAATCACTCGTTGGAGGTTTGCCATTTATCAGGTCTTATTGCTGCAGAAATCGGTGCCAACGTAACCTTGGCTAAACGTGCAGGTTTATTGCACGATATTGGTAAGGCTCTTGACCACGAGCAAGAAGGTTCACATATTCAACTCGGTGTTGAGGCTGCCAAGCGTTATAAAGAAAACGAAGATATTATTCACGCTATCCATGCACATCATGGCGAGGTAGAAGCCAAGACGGTTATCGCTTGTATTGTTCAGGCGGCCGACGCTATTTCGGCTTCGCGTCCCGGTGCTCGTAGAGAGAATATTGAAAACTACATTAAACGTCTTGAAAAACTCGAGGAAATCGCCAATTCCTTCACGGGCGTTGAACGTTCTTATGCTATTCAGGCAGGTCGCGAAGTTCGTATTATTGTTAAACCCGAGCTTGTTACCGATGACCAAATGGTGCTTATTGCTCACGATATTGCACAGCGCATTGAAAACGAGCTTGAATATCCCGGTCAGATTAAGGTTAATCTTATTCGTGAGAATCGAGCAGTCGATTACGCAAAATAATTACAAAACAGGCATTGGAAACAACGGAGCGTTCACATAGGGATAATTTGCCCGAAAAGTGAATTTTTGCGGTCTAATGTGTTAAAAAGGCACGGTATGCGTCAGCATTACCGTGCCTTTTCGTCTGTTATCCCACTAAAAATTCATCTTTTTCGGGTGCGTGCAGTTTTGTAATTTAAAAAATTGTTCTATTATCGAAGCCGAAAAACCG
>JAFSDK010000021.1 GCA_017436255.1 Clostridia bacterium | reverse complement strand
TCACAGAATTTTAAAGAGTTGAATTTTTGGCTGTGCGAGGCACAAAACGCAGTTAATCCTGACGGATTAACGAGTATTTTAACAATGCAAAGACGAAAATTGAGCCTTTAAAATCAGGTTCGGATTATTCGTGTTTGCTTATCCTATAATAATTATTAGAAGAATTAAAAACGAAGAAGTTTTACTCGAAAAAGAACTTAATGGATACATAGAATATAAGCAAAAGGTAAAATATCGTTTAATTCCGTTTATATGGTAGTAAAACGTGTGGGTGTTTGTATGAAAAGGGTTATGGTAATTGGTTGCCCAGGTAGTGGTAAGAGTACGTTTTCGGTAGCGTTACATAATTTAACAGGTGTTCCGCTATTTCATTTAGATATGATGTATTGGAATTCGGACAGAACGACGGTAGATAAATCTGTTTTTTGCAAGCGTCTTGTTGACACAACTCAGAAGGATGAGTGGATAATAGATGGTGATTATAATTCTACCTTAGAATTAAGAATGCAGGCGTGCGATACTGTTATTTTTTTAGATTATCCGGTGGACATCTGCCTAAAGGGCATAAAAGAAAGGCGCGGAAAAGCGCGCCCTGATATGCCATGGATAGAAAGCAAAGATGAAGTAGATGCCGAGTTTATTGAACTTATAAAAAAGTACAATACGCAAAGAAGACCGAAGGTGATGGAACTTTTGGATAAATATTCTTACAAGGATGTCTATGTTTTTAAAAGCCGTATCGAAGCGGATGAGTTTCTGAGCCGAATAAAATTAAAACGCCCTATGGTTATTTAACCATAGGGCGTTTTAATTTTATTCTCCAATTATTTTTACGAAGCTCATCATAGAACTCCAAAAATAGTCGGTAGCAAAATCACTGAATTTTTCTGCCGGGATATAAACAAAACAATCCGACGGCATCTTTTTAATGGTTTCGCGGTCGATTGGTAATGCGGATGGTTCTAAATGAATTTCAATAACTTTTAACGTTGGGCAGTCATTTAATGCTCCAACAGAAAAGCTTTTAACCGAGGCGCCACTTTCAATTACAACACGTTCTAAAAGAACAGAGCCCGTAAAAGCATTATCGCCAATCATTAAAACTGCTTTACCCTCGGCAGAAGCAGGTATAGTAACGCTTTTTTCCAGTTTTCCTTCTTCCGAAAGCCCAACAATAGCTAAGCCGCCTTTTATTTCTTCATAAATAAAATATTTTGCATTTTTATCTTCACCTAGATTTTGTGCAAAATAATTATCGGGTCTAACAGGTGGGTCGTATTTCTCGGTTTCAATCGCACTGTTCTTATCTAGCACACGAAGTAAATCATCTGCCAATAAAGAAGTACGCTGCAAGGCACCAATAGAGTTTAAATGGAAATTGGTGTCGTAAAAATATGCCGAATCTAAAATATAATCATTGATATCGCTTAAGATGGGGAAATTCAATTCCTTTTTAAGTGAGTTATAAAATTCAATTATTTCTTCTTCGGGCGAAATAATAGCATCGGCGTTAATGGGCGAAAAACCAAAATATACTTTTGCTCCCTGCTTTTCACAATAGGCCGCATATTTATTTAAATAATCAATAAATTCTTTATCCAGTAAATCGGTGTTTAGGGTAATAGGCATAGAGGTATCATAATTTTTAGGCATCTCGTTAAAGGGGCGTTCAACCATAATATCGCCATATTCATTAAACGAAGCCTTAGCATAAATACCTGAGGGTGTGGGTTTAGTATTTTTACGGATAAAATCGCGTTTCTCAGCAGCAAACTGGGGCATTGCGGCTATTATTTTACCGAAATTCGAAAAACCTACGTCTTTTAGAATAGAGAAATCGCAGTCCATCGCCTGCCACAGACTGTGCGCGTTATAATATAGTGAATATGTTTGCTTTTCGGTTTCAGGGCAAATTACAACAATGTCACCGTTTTTGATATAAGAGCGCGACAAATCAAGCATTGCTTTGGTGCCAATTGTAGCATATAGCCCATAATTAACAACCGGCATTTCAACATATTCCTGGAGTTTAGCCGAGTCTATACCAAACGCAAGATTCGACCCCCCTATTAAAACTATTTTTTCCTCTTTTATAGAAGAGAGTCTTGTGTGTTTATCTTTTAATTCTCCAAGAAACGTTTCATCATACTGGCAAGGTGTCGCAAAAACTGACGTTGCTACAACCACAAAGGGAGTAAACAAAAGTATAACAGCAAGAATGAAAATTAAAATATTTTTTTTCATAAATTCACCCTGCTTTCTTAGAATTGGAAGTAAATAAACGCACTTGAACCGTTACTTGCTAAAAGAAGCAACCATGCAAGCAAAATTGCCCATAAAATATACAGTGAGGTTCCACCGAGCATTTTAGCGCCACTCGGCGAAGTATATTCCGGTAAGGTGAGCTTGCGATCTAAAAGAACCATAATAACAATAGCGAGAATCATAATTAGTGCACCGCTAAATGTTAATCCAAGTTCACTTGCAAAGGTTGAAACACCAAATGAAGTAAACAGTTTTTTAAGTATTAAAAGAAGCTCTTTTGTGTTATTGGCGCGGAAAAAGATCCAAGCAAAGCAAACCAAAACAAAGGTTATGGTTGTGCGGAACATACGAATAATTGGTTTGCTTGTATCAATGCCGATGGACTTATAAAGTTTCTCACGTTTTTTATAAGTTAATTCGCCTACAACGCGGTAAATACCGTGAAGTAATCCCCATAAAATAAAGGTCCATTCAGCACCGTGCCATAAACCGCTAACCATGAATACAATAAATAAATTTATAAGCTGACGCTTATAGCCTTTCTTATTGCCTCCAAGCGGAATATATAAATAGTCTTTAAACCAACTTGATAAGCTAATGTGCCAACGCGCCCAAAAATCGCGAATATTTTGTGCCGAATAAGGGCGGTCGAAGTTTTGCATTAACCTATATCCCATAATACGTGCGCAACCTATCGCAATGTCGGTATAACCTGAAAAATCGCAATAAATTTGCATTGCAAAAAGCACGGTGGCTATAATTATTGCAAGTCCGCCGGTTTCACCGGGATTATTATAAACTGCATTAACATATATTGCCGCGGTATCAGCCACTACAATCTTTTTGAAAAAGCCTGCAAGCATGCGCTTTGCGCCTATGTATAAATCGCTGGAGTTGAATTTGTGCTCTTCTTTGAGTTGAGGTAAAAGATTGTCGGGTCGCTCAATAGGGCCAGCCACTAATTGCGGGAAAAACGAAACAAACAATGCATAATAAAAGAAGTTATGCTCTGCTTTGATGGTACCTCTATACACATCTATGCTGTATGATAGTGTTTGGAATGTGTAAAACGAAATACCTACAGGTAATACCAATTGTAATGTTAAATCGGCACCAAAAAAGTTGCCTATTGTTCCTGCGACAAAATTATAATATTTAAAGAAGAACAGAATAGATAGAGAAGAAACTATTGAAATTATCATCCATAACATTTTTTGTTTTGGCTTTTTCTCTATCAAAAGTCCTGAAGCGTAAGAAACTGCAGTTGTAAATAAAATCAGGAAGAAAAGTTTAGCGTTCCAAGACAGATAAAAATAATAACTCGCAATTAAGAGTGGAATCCATCTGTATTTTCGCGGAACAACATAATTTAAGACCGCAACAATTGGGTAGAAAATTAAAAACTGAAAAGAATTAAAATTCAAGATTTTTCCTCCCTTTCTGTACTATTTGCTGAATTATTTGGATTGGGAGAAAGAAATAATGATAGAGCAGTGCTTAGTAAAACAAGTAATAGTGCATCAGAAAGTGTTCCGTTTAGCAAAATTACAGTAATTGCTACAACGTGACCAATCGCACCTATAGCAGTTATTAATATTTTGACAACCCCCGAAAGGTTTATTTTTTTGTTTAAAAAATAGGCGAGAAGTTGCCATAACAATAACAGTATAGGAAACAACAAATATATAGGTTGCTTGTAAAAAAGCATATCCATAAAATTTCTCCTTACTTAACACCGATTCCTGCGTTTATAATGTCTTTAGCAAGTTGCTTTGAATGCATCTGTCTGCCTACGGCGTTAAGATGATAGTCGGTATTGGCGAAATATTCTCCGTTATATATATAATTGCGTATATCAGAAATTAAGGGGCATTTAACGGTTTTAGCTATCCAATTGTTATATGAAGTGTAAGTTGCGCTATTTAAGTGAGATGCCTTTACATTATTCTTGTTATGTGGCGGATAACTAAAAAAGATTTTTGCACCGGATTTAGAGGTTTTATCTATTACACGGTTTAAATTAGAAATGTATTCAGCAGGAATAACCGTACTGTCAAATCTAAATTCACCATTTGCGGCATTATGGTAGGTTGGTGAATTCATTTTGTCTGTTAATTTAGCAAGGTCACCCAATTTATTCAATTCATCACCGTAGTTATCCCAGGCCAATTCCGGCATTTTGTCAGATAGGATGCAATACTGCATTATACTATTGAAAACCTCAGTATAAAGAGATGCATCAATATTTTCTAACATGTTATAACAAGAAGCAATGCCCTGCAAAGTAACGTTTGTAAATTCCGGATTACCATTGGTGTAATAAGCAAACGGTCCGTACTGTTCGGGCGCAAAGATGACAATATCGTTTTTGGTAAGATGGGGTATTATAGCTTCTAAAAAGAAAATGATATTCATGTTTGCATTTGTTCCGAAATTTATTACTGTATAGTTGTCTTGGAACTGATTTTCCATATAATTGGAATCTATACCAAATAAAGCGCTAGAGCCTGCAACAACAATAATACGTTTTTCACCTTTGGTTTTAATTAAACGTTCGTACTTAATTCCGTACGTTTCGTCACTTGTAATATATCTGGGGGTTATTGCAGCACACATACGTACCGTTTTTACGGGAGAACCTGTAAATGAAGCGTTGCTAATTGATTTTAAGTTATCGTATACCGTAACTTTTGTTAGATTTGAACAGTTAGCAAAAGCTTTGGCTTCAACGGTGGTTATAGAAGATGTTATATGTACTTCGGTCAAGGTTTTATTGTTTGAAAAAGCGCCTGATGCTATTCCTGTTACGGTTTTGTTTCCAATTTTACGGGGGATATATACCACCTTATCTTTGCCGGTATAACCCGTAATAAAAACAGTATCGGAAGTTTTTGAAACAGTTTTGAAACTTGAACTACTGGTTTCTTTAGCCCAAACGCAGTATAAATTAAGCACTGTATCTTTGCTTGGTACTGAGTATTTATGACCGGGGCGAATTAATTCACCCTTGCCGTCTTTATCAAACGAATAGCCGAGAAGAACGTATCCGTCGCGGGTAAAGCGGCCGTCGTCTTCACGTGCAAACGGCATACCCCAAAATTCGGTACTAAAGGTTGTTTTAAGTACCTCGCTTGAGTTTACGTTATAAGAAATCTGAAGAGTGTTTCTTGGCAAATTGGAAGTCGAACTCGAAGTCGGGTTTTTTGAAGAACTGGTATTTGTTTTATCAGATGAAGTATTATCAACTGACGAACCAGATGAAGTATTATCAACTGACGAAGTATCGCTTGAACTATAATCGTCTTTTAAATCGTTACCATCATTTTTATTTTGGCAACCAACAAAAGTAAGTAGCAAGCATAAGGTAATTAAAATAGATAAAAATTTACGCATAGAGAACCTCCTGTAATTTAATATATATTTTAATACTAGCACATTATCTATAAAAGAGCAATAAAAATATATATAATTTGCAATCAAGTTCACTTAATGTAAATATTTCAGTTTGCTTTTAGAGTTATATACAGTGAAAAATTATTGACGTCTCATTTGCCTTAGAAACAGTAGCACCGCCAACACGAGCAGAATGCTTGTATATCCGAGTACCCACCATAGATGCGGTAATATATCTGTAAAATTGCCTGTAAGTGCCGCCCGTTCCAACTCTACGGCATGAACAAAAGGTAGTGCGTGTGCAATCTTCTTAAAAGCACCACCTACAAGGTCAAGGTCAAACCAAATGCCCGATGCCCAAGCCGAAAGGTTTGTTAGTAATGCACCGCATATACCACCCACTTGTTTGTCGTTTAATACGCTTCCACAAAGTAATCCTAAGGCAATATATAGAAGTGAAACAGGTATTGTAAAAAAAGAAGAATATAATATGTTTACCGTAACGTCTAACCCAAGAAAAATAGCGGCGATATAGCAAATTATACTTTGTGCTATGGCAATGGGGATGAACGGCAGGGTGTATCCTAGTATAAAATCCACCGAACCTAAGGGTGTAGTATAGAGCCGTTGCAAAAATGAACTGCCCCTGTCTTTTGCTATAATGGTGGCTGAAAAAAGAGTTATAAATGAAAGGCCAAAAACGGCAATGCCGGGTGTTAAATGTCCTAATTCGAATAATTTTACGGGTATGTTTGATTGTATTAAACTGAGTAGTGCAAGCAAAACAAGTGGGAATCCAAGCCCAAAAAGTAGGTTTAGCGGGTCGCGTAAGATTTCTTTTGTGTTTCTTTTTGCAAAGGCAAGCATTCTCATTTTATTTCCCCCTTGACTATTTGTATAAAGGCTTGTTCAATACTGTCAACGTTTGCCGTTTTCTTAATCTTTTCGGCAGTGTCACATATAAGAAGTCTGCCGTCCTTCATAATGGCAATTCGGTCAGAAAGAACTTCGGCTTCTTCCATATAGTGTGTTGTCAGGATAACCGTAACTGTACCTTTAAGAGAGCGGATTAAATCCCACAAATCGCTGCGCGCCAACACGTCAAGACCCAACGTAGGTTCATCGAGAAATAAAATTTCAGGCTCACCGATTAAGGCTAAGGCGATACTTAGTCTACGTTGCCAACCGCCCGACAGTTTGCCGGCTTTTTTATTAATAACAGAATCAAGCCCTAATAGTTCGGTAAGTTCTTTTATCTTTTTATTTTTCTTTTCCTTTGAAAACCTGTATACACCGCATATGAATTCAAGATTTTCGCGCACCGAAAGACCTGTAGCCACTGCAGTTTCTTGCGGTGAAACGGCAATAATATTTTTTACGTCTGCCGCATCTTTGCAAATACTCTTTCCGTTTATAAAAGCGTCCCCACTTGTAGGCTCGGTAAGGCAAGAAAGCATTTTCACAGTTGTTGTCTTGCCTGCACCATTTACACCAAGAAGTGACATCAGTTCGCCCTTTTTAACCTTTAAATTTAAGTTGTCTACCGCAATGATATCCTTATATTTTTTAGTTAGATTAGTAGTCCTTATGGCATACATACAATCTGTCCTTTCCGTGAATGCGTTTACTGAATTATAGCATTTCAATTATGAAAAATCTCGTTTTTCATCTATTCGGTTCTATTTCATATGTAAGTGGTAATCCTGTCGGTACATTGTTAAGTCTACGTTTACGACACCTTATTGTCGTAATTTCCAAAGACCGTTGACCTGCTCATTCGTCGTAAATCTGTCGTAAACCACATTTTTAAGCAATAATTTGGATAAACAATAAGCCGAAAACGCTTTGAAATAAACGTTTTCGGCTTAATATTACTCTGCGAGGGGTTTCATCGTGGGGAGTATGAAAGGGCTTTAAAACCTCCAAGCAAATATCTTACCTAATCTTACTTTTTTGTGATTTTTCATACCCATGCAAAGCACACTATTTTTACCCATTGAAAATTTTCTTACCTCAACTTACCTTTTTAGTACATATCTTACCTCTGAAATGGTCTAAAAAAAGGTCTAAAATCGTACAATGATGGAGTTTTATTGAAAATTCTACAGTTCTATGATATGGTTGAGGTACAATAGGGACAAATAATTATTTGGCCTTGCCTTTTTCATCAACTGTGTAAGGCAAGGCAGGAATAGCCATCATACTTACGGCAAGTTTACTGCTTAAAAACAAAGTTTTTAACTACATTCTCTTTGGTAAGATTTTCTATGTGTCAGTATGATTTTTGTCATACTATTATTTTTTCTAACCAAATTTATTTAAAGATTATAAATCTTTAAAATTAGATAAAAAAATTATGTTGTTGTAAAAACCGCTATATG
>JAFSDK010000020.1 GCA_017436255.1 Clostridia bacterium | reverse complement strand
TGTGTGGAGTAGTGATATAGCCACATGTTTGACTGCATCTAAATTCGTCTTATACCTCATTGAATTTTCTCCTTTCTCTGAATTTTGGGCATAAAAAAAGCAGGTAGATTTTTGATTCATCTACCTGCTAAAATTAACGATATTTTATTTTCGGGGGTTCACATCCATTGGAAAGGTCAAAAAAGGCTATTTTCATCTATGAAATCAACCCTTAAATTTTGAGGGTGTTTTTGCTCGGAAACCCTGATAAACAGGGCATAAAAAAAGGGTGCATCTTTTTGATGCACCCTTTCTGGCTGGGGAATAGGGATTCGAACCCCAACAAACAGAGTCAGAGTCTGTCGTGCTACCGTTACACAATTCCCCAATAATGCAACAAAACTATTATACCCTAAATTTTTAAAATGTCAACCTGTTTAGCGCATAAATTTTAAAAAAGCGGTAATTTTTCCGCTTTTTTATTTTAAGACAATATCTGCATAGATGGGAATATGGTCGGAAGTTTTCTCCACGTCGTGGTCGATAACACAATCAAACAATAATACATCGGTATTTGCATCAAGGTCAACAACATATTCTTCAATGAGTTTTACGGTTTTTTATTATAAAGACTTGCTTTTACAGGCGGTAGATACTGTAATAAGGGTAAAAGCAATTACTAAAGATGTAAGCAGTCTTGTAAAAGTAACTTCTTTGTTCATGTAAAACCCTGCTTGAAAATCCTTATTTTAAATTATATAATTTCAACATTAATAACTCAATATTTGTTTGTGATTGAAAAAATTATGTTTTTTAAGTTTTAATCTTGAATTTTCTGTTTTTTTGTGATATAGTATATCTTGCTTGGGGTTATAGCGCAGTTGGTAGCGCACCACACTGGCAGTGTGGGGGTCAGGGGTTCGAATCCCCTTAGCTCCACCAAAAATATAAAGCATCCAATTTTTAGTGGGTGCTTTTTATTTTTATATAATTGTTTAAAGGGGATTCGAAACAGCCGTTAAGCATAACAGTCCAGTGGACTGTTATGTAGGCGCGGCAACGAGCGCAGCGAGGCGATAGGTGCGGCAGCACCGAGATAAAATCCCCTTAGCCCTACCACAAAGGCAGTCGCAAGACTGTCTTTTCTTATACGTCGCTTCAGATTGATTTGTTCATAAAGTGATGTTATAATAATTGTAGTTTGTTAAAACAAGTTGTTTCGACTAACCATAACCATTATAATAAAACACACTACTCTTAAAAAGATGTCGGTGAATGTCGGTATCCGTTTCGATATAATACATATTGAAGCGGAGGTGATAAAATGGATATCTTTTCATATTTATTGCTGCAAATTATTAACGGTTTTGATTGGAAACCGGAATTTGACGATAGTAAAAACTATAAAAACTGGATAGCCATATTAGATTTAAAAACTTGCCCGATATGCCGAGCTATGCACGGGAAAATTTGGAGAATCGAAGAAAAACCCGAAATCGAACCAAAAGTTCATAATTGGTGCCGTTGTGAAATTAAGATTATGAAAACAGTAAAATCCGGAACAGCTACAACCAAAAAATTAGACGGTGCGGATTGGATTTTAAAGTACGAATCAAAATTACCGGATTATTATATCGAATATAAGGAAGCAGAAAAATTAGGTTTTAAAAACTATTTAGGCAATCTGGAAATAGTGGCACCAAACCGTATGATAACTAGAGGTGTATATAATAATCGAAACGGTCATTTGCCGAGCAAAGAGGGTCGTATTTGGTATGAAGCAGATATAAATTACCGATTCGGCTATAGAAATAATCAAAGAATCGTTTATTCCAATGATGGATTGATTTTTGTAACATACGACCATTACAAAACTTTTTTTGAAATTGTATAGGAGGGAAAAGAATTGAATTATAATGAGTATCATGCTTTTAAAGAAATAACTGAGAATCCCATTATATTAGATTTTTCAAGATGCAAATATTTAGGCGAAATTCATTTAATGCTTAAAGAAAAATTTGGCTTGCCCGAATATTATGGCGAAAATTGGGATGCGCTTTGGGATTGTTTGGGCGCATTGTTTTATGAACGCGAAAATTTTTCTGCAGAACTTCACGGATTTTATTCTATGAATAAAGAATTACAAGAAGAATGTAAACTGATGTTAGAAGTTTTTGATGACGTGCATAACGAAACTCCGAATTTTCAGTACAAAATCATATCGTAGTGTTCGTTTTGCAAATCGAAATATTGTTTTGCATTCGTAGGGTGTGTTTTTAGGTGTATTGGTAGCGCCCCACACTGGCAGTGGTTCGTCGAAGCTGCGCCGTTTTTTTCGACCGCTCCAAGCGGTTGCGAAAAAACAAGAGACGCAGAGTATCCTCTTAAAGCATATTGTTACCCTTACACAAAAAACTCTTTAAGCGACGTTAAATATTTTTCCGGATCAACAAGATAAGAAAGTCCATGCCCTGCGCCTTTTATTGTAACAATCATCTTTTTAGATTTGCAAACACTGTAGTTGATTTTACTCATCTCGCACGGCACAAAGTCATCATCTTCGCCGTGAAAAAATATAACGGGAATGGTACAATTCTTAAGTGCCTGCTCAGGTGAGGTTTCTTCCAAATCAAAATGGCCATAAATACGTGCGCCTAACTTCACGAAGAAATAACTTATTGATGCAGGCAGACCCAATTGTTTAATAACCTTTTTTATTATATCTTTGGCACTATTGTAACCACAATCGGCAAGTGCGCCGATAACGTTTTGGGGCAGGGTCTGACCCGCCGCCATTAAGACGGTTGCCGCACCCATAGATATACCTGTGATTATAATTTTTACGTCATCACCAAAGTGATTGACCATAAAATCTACCCATTTAAGACAATCTTTATGCTCGTTAACACCAAAGGTTATAACCTTGCCATCACTCTTACCACTGCAGCGTTGGTCGACTATAAGCGCATTTCTCTCTAATGCAAAACAACGTTGAACGCCGCCGGATAAATCGCGTTGAGCGCTACCCCTATATCCGTGAAACATAAGCTCAATTGGTGCACCTTTTTTACACTCGTAATACTTACCGTAAAGTTTTAGACCATCAAACGAAGTTATTGAAAATTCTTCGTGCGGCATTTCGCGTGTTTCCTTTGCCCACTTTTCCATACTCGCCCTAAACGGCTCGTATATTTCGCCACCTGGCATTTCAAACATATCGTCACTTACACTTTTTCTTCTCTTAACGTAGAAGGCCATGCGGTAGCAAACATATGCCAAGATGAAAACAACGGCAACTATAAATAAAACAATACCGAGTGTTATCCATAAAAATTTCATAAAACCATCTCCAATTACATTATACTACCAAATTAAGACAAGTTACAAGATGTTATTTTAAATAAAAAACGACCTGACGAGGCGCACCTCCTTACGGAGTGCGCCTCAGTTATATTCGCCAAAGGCGAGTTATATTGCTTCGCAGTTATATGATGTCTCACAATATCACTTAATCGTTCTTATCTTTGGGATAGATGATTTTTAAAGTATGTAACCCACCATGACATTT
>JAFSDK010000019.1 GCA_017436255.1 Clostridia bacterium | reverse complement strand
CTATATCCTAAATGGTGTTCTCGCATATCCATTATAACAGATATTTTAAACTCTGCACTATATTTTTGTTGTATTGACCCTTTCTTTGCCATAAAAAATGCACCTCCAAAAGTGTCTAACTTTTGGGGTGCATATCAAAATTTACAAAAGCTCTAAAATCTTTTCTTTTGGCATATATCCTACCGCTTGATTAACGATTTTGCCATTCTTCATTACAACCAGCATAGGTATGCTTTGTACACTAAATGCGTTAGCGAGAGCAGGCTCTTCATCTACGTTAATTTTACCAACACAGATGCTTTCGTTTTCTTCGGCAATTTCATCAACAATCGGGGAAACCATACGGCATGGACCGCACCAGTCTGCCCAGAAATCCAACAAAACGGTTTTGTCACTTTTTAAAACTTCCTGCTCAAAATTTTGTGCAGTAATAATCTTTACCATATTATTCCTCCTAAACTCTAAATCCTGAATCCTAATCCCTGGATTTGTAGTAAAGCATACAATGGCAGTAACCTTCAAAATTTGGATCAGCCATCTGCTCGCGAAATTCTTTGCAAATGCATTTGTTCTCTTCGGTTATTTCGCGTTTACACGGACAATAACCGCCCTTTTCTTTAAGGCCTTTTTTGATTAACTCAACAATTTCTTTATTTTCGTTAAGTCTAACTGCCATTTATTTTCACTACCTTTCACTTAAAAGTATGTGTAAAAAATTACTTAATTACTCTTGTATCAATTTCTTCGGTAATACGTGCAATGTAATCTTCAACACTCATACTACCAAGGTCGCCGTCTTCACCGCGTTGACGAACCGATAACGTGCCGCTTTCAACTTCATTATCGCCCACAATAAGCATATAGGGTACCTTTTGAAGTCTTGCTTCTCTGATTTTATAACCAATTTTTTCGTTGCGGTCATCAATTTCAACACGAATGCCCTTTGCTTCAAGTTGCTTTTTAACTTCATAGGTGTAGTCAAGATGGCGGTCGGCAATGGGTAACATTTTAACCTGTGTAGGAGCCATCCAAACGGGGAATGCACCTGCGTATTTTTCAATAAGAAGTGCCAAGGTGCGCTCATAACAACCGATAGAGGTGCGGTGGATAATATAGGGGTTCTTCTTAATGCCATCGCGGTCGGTATATTCCATACCGAATTTTTCGGCGAGCATCTGGTCAATCTGAATGGTGATAAGTGTATCTTCCTTACCGTGAACGTTCTTTATCTGAATATCAAGTTTCGGTCCATAGAATGCGGCTTCACCAATACCAACTTTATAGGGGATTTCAAGATTATTAAGTATTTTTTCCATAATGCCTTGTGCTTCATCCCATTGCTCAGCAGTACCGATATACTTTTCGGTATCGTTCGGGTCCCACTGTGAGAAACGGTAAGAAACGTCTTCATAAAGACCGAGGGTCTTCAGCATAAAGGTTGTAAGTTCAAGGCAAGACTTAAACTCGTCTTCAAGTTGTTCAGGTGTGCACATTAAGTGACCTTCTGAAATTGTGAACTGACGAACACGGATAAGACCGTGCATTTCACCACTATCTTCATTTCTAAAGAGGGTAGATGTTTCGGCATATCTAAGCGGCAAATCACGGTATGAACGCGGACGGTTAAGATATGCTTGGTATTGGAATGGGCATGTCATAGGACGAAGTGCAAAACACTCTTTTGTTTCATCGGTGGGGTCACCCATAACAAACATACCGTCTAAATAGTGGTCCCAGTGACCAGACACCTTGTAAAGGTCACTCTTTGCCATAAGTGGTGTCTTGGTACGTAACCAACCACGGCGAGATTCTTCGTCTTCCACAAAACGTTGAAGCGTCTGTAAAATCTGTGTGCCCTTAGGGAGCATAACGGGTAAGCCTTGACCGATAATATCAACGGTGGTAAAGAGCTCAAGCTCACGACCGATTTTATTGTGGTCACGCTTCTTGGCTTCTTCAATTTGTGCCAAACGCTCTTCAAGAGCGGCGGCCTTCGGATATGCGGTACCATAAATACGGGTAAGCATTTTCTTGTTTGAGTCGCCACGCCAGTAAGCACCGGTAGCGCTTGTAAGTTTAAATGCCTTAATAAGACCTGTTGATATTACGTGTGCACCCGCACAAAGGTCGGTAAAGTCGCCTTGTGTGTAGAGGCTTATTTCGCTGTCTTCGGGTAGGTCTTCAATAAGTTCAACCTTATAAATTTCACCTTTTGCTTTAAAAAATTCAATAGCTTCGGCTCTTGCCATCACTTTTCTTTCAAGGCGAATGTCTTCTTTAACAATTTTTTTCATTTCGGCCTCAATCTTACTGAGGCTTTCGGGGGTTATTTTTTCATCGGTATCAATATCATAATAGAAGCCGTCGTCTATAGCGGGACCTATTGCAAGTAAAGCCGCAGGGTAAACGCGCTTTACCGCTTGTGCCAAAATATGTGATGCGGTGTGACGGAAGGTCCATTTGCCATAGTCATCCTCAAAGCCCAATGTGTCTACTGTATCACCATCATTTAAAAAGGTTCTGATATCCTTGTTTTCACCGTTAATTTTAGCGGCAAAAACATCCTTATACATACCGCCACCCAAAGATTTAACGGCGTCGAAAACCGACATATTGTTTTCAAATTCTTTTTCTCTGCCATTTAGAATTACCTTAATCATATTAAACCTCCAAAAAATAAAAACTTCGTCCCTCAAAAAAGGGACGAAGTGAAATTTATTACTCCGCGGTTCCACCCAAATTGTGTTAAAAAACACCGCTTGAAATTCTTAACGCGAATCACACGTTTCGGTTCACCGAACACTCAGGGGTGGTCTTCACAAAGCGGCGCTTATGTGTATTTTCAGCCGATGATACACACTCTCTAAAAGCGATAAAGCCTTGTTACTCTTCCCATCAACGCTTTTGCAATATAATTTTATAATATTTTTTATATATTGTCAAGTGTAAAACTTGAATATGTAGGCAATATATGGTAGAATATGAGCGGTGAAAAAATATGTTTTTTAAAAGTAAATTCGGGTCTTCATCATACGATTTTATGGTTGTGGGACTCGGCAATCCCGGCAAAGAGTATGAAAACACCCGTCACAACGCAGGTTTTATGGCGGCAGACAAAATCATCTCTGAGTTCGGTGCCACAAAAGAAAAATTAAAGAGCAACGCGTATATCAGCGAATGTAACATAGGCAATAAGCGTATACTTATAGTAAAACCGCAGACCTTTATGAATCTATCAGGTCAGGCGGTACGTGACGTTGCCAAATTTTACAAAATACCCAACGATAAAATAATTGTTATGTTTGACGATATATCGCTTGACGTTGGCAAAATACGTATGCGCCGCAATGGTTCGCACGGTGGACACAACGGTATGCGAAATATATCGGAATGTATGTCTACAAACGATATTATGCGTATTAAAATTGGTGTAGGTAAAAAACCACATCCCGAGTATGACCTTAAAGATTGGGTGCTTAGCCGTTTTTCAAAGGATGAGCAAACTAATTTAGATTCGGCACTCACTAAGACGGTGTCGGCGGTTAGAGAGATTGTTACGCGCGGCATTGATCAAGCAATGAATAAATACAATAGTTAAATATATTTTCAAAGGCGGTTTTATGAAGTTGTTATCAAAGGTTCTGCAAAACTGCGTTCCGTATACAAGCCTTTTAAACGATATAAATGGCGGGTATTTACCGGTGTCGGCATCGGGACTATCGAACGTTCATAAGGCGCTTATAAGCACAGCTCTTGTACGAGATACAGGCAAGAAAATTGTGGTAATTACACCCGATGAAGCATCGGCCGTTTCTTTAATGAATGATGCGCTGTCAATGGGTATTAAGGCTACCGATTTTCCGGTAAGAGATTTATGCTTAACCGATATGTCCGGTAGGTCAAGAGAGTATGAGCATAAGCGCATAGACACCCTATCCAAACTTTTGGATGGGGCTTTTCAGCTGCTTGTAACGTCGGTTGAGGCGGCTATTCAGTACACAATACCGCCCGAGGTTTTAAGAGAAAAAACATTTGCCATACGTGTGGCAGAAGAATATCCAATAGAAAAACTTGTTGAAAATTTACTTGGTATGGGATATGTGAGAACCGATATTGTTGAAGGTGTCGGTCAGTTTTCGGTGCGCGGCGGTATACTTGATTTGTTTGCTGCAAATGCTCAAAACCCTGTTAGAATTGAATATTGGGGTGATGAGATTGATACGTTAAGTTATTTTGACGTAGATACACAACGTCGTACTGAGGTTGTAGATGAAATTAAATTATCTCCCGCCGCAGAGGTTGTGTTTAATTCTTATAGTTTAGCGGACAGTCTTGAAAATTACCTGAAAACAACTAAAAAGTTAAGCGAAAAACGTAAA
Source organism: Clostridia bacterium (assembly GCA_017436255.1). Lineage (GTDB taxonomy): Bacteria > Bacillota > Clostridia > Oscillospirales > Acutalibacteraceae > SIG565. The sequence continues at coordinate 37,379 of JAFSDK010000019.1, read as the reverse complement.
ACAAGGCTTGAAAGTGATATTCAACTTTTAAAGGGTGAGGTTGATATTGTTGCCGACCGCTATTTATCGGCAGTTTATCGTAACGCCACCATTTTCGATTATGTTGACGATGCTGTAATTTTGGTTAGTGATTCGGCGGGTGTTTTTGATACACTCGGCGGTGTTTTCGCGCGCAGTAAAGAAGATGCTCAATTACTTTGTGATGATGGTTTTATTTCGGCAGGGTTTGATAAGTTTACACTCGACCAGACCGAATTTGAAGAAATCATAAATAAAGCGGTATTTCTTGAAAATTTTGCAAGAACTAAATTTAGCGGCAATTTTAAAGACGTTATCAACTTTAATTTTAAGCGAATTTCTCCTTGGAACGGTGATGTTGACGTACTGCTTGAAGATACGGCATATCTTTTAGAACAAAAGGGTGATTGCGTTGTTTTGGCGGGCGAAGAAAAGGCGGCCAAGGTGCTATATAATACCCTTTTGGAAAAGGGTATCAAGGTAAATCTCCTAACAAAGGACGTTAATAATCTGCCGCGAGGCCTTACTGTTATGTGCGGTGGTATGTCGTGCGGATTTGAATTGCCTGACCAGAAGTTTATGCTTTTAACCCACAACTATATACAGGCTGATAAAAAATATAAAAAGCGTGCAAAAGGCGAGAATTCTATAGGCAGTCTTGACGAACTTCACGCAGGCGATTACGTTGTTCACGCCTCTCACGGTATAGGTATTTTTGTAGGTATAAATAAAATAACCGGTAACGGTGTTACTAAGGATTATATAAAAATTCAGTACGCCAAGACCGACGTTTTATACGTGCCTGTTACACAACTCGATTTAATTTCAAAGTATATTGGTGCGGCCGAAAACGGCAGTTTACGCCTTAATCGCCTTGGCAGTAATGATTGGCAGAAAACACGTGCCAGGGTTAAAAAGGCCGTCAAGGATATGGCAAAGCAGTTAACCGCACTTTATGCCAAAAGACAGTCGGTTAAGGGTTATGCTTTTAGCCGTGATACCGAATTGCAAACCGATTTTGAAAATCGTTTCCCATATGTTGAAACTGAGGACCAAATACAGAGTATTAAAGAAATTAAGGCCGATATGGAACGTGAAGTGCCGATGGATAGATTGCTTTGCGGTGACGTAGGTTTTGGCAAGACCGAAGTGGCTTTACGCGCGGCTTTCAAGTGTATTAGCGAAGGGAAGCAGTGTGCATTATTAGTTCCAACCACAATACTTGCATGGCAACATTACAATACCATTTTACGACGTTTTGGTGAAATGCCCGTAACGGTTAAGATGTTGTCGCGATTTGTACCTCCTTCGGCACAAAGAAAGATTATAAGCGACCTTAAAAGCGGCAAGGTGGATATGGTTGTGGGTACACATCGTCTTATATCAAAGGACGTTGAGTTTAAAAATATAGGTCTTGTAATAATTGATGAAGAACAACGTTTTGGTGTGGCGCAAAAAGAAAGACTTAAAGAGTTATATCCTGCTGTTGATGTTTTAACACTTTCTGCTACCCCAATTCCAAGAACGCTTAATATGGCTATGTCGGGTCTTCGCGATATGTCAAGTATTGACGAGGCACCGGGCGACAGACAACCTGTGCAGTCCTACGTGCTTGAATATAACGAAGGTATTATTATTGATGCTATCCGACGTGAACTTCGCCGTTCAGGTCAGGTGTATTACCTCCATAATAGGGTAGAATCAATTGTTTCTTGCGCCGCCAAACTTAAAGAACGTTTGCCTGAGGCTAAAATTGAGGTAGCACACGGCAAAATGAGTGAAGAAGAACTGTCTGAAGTTTGGAAAAGACTTATTGAGCATGAGATAGATATACTTGTTTGTACTACAATTATTGAAACAGGTGTAGACGTACCTAACGCCAATACACTTATCATTGAAAATGCCGATAGAATGGGACTTTCACAGTTGCATCAACTTCGTGGACGTGTGGGCCGTTCGCCGCGGCGTGCATATGCATTTTTCACCTTTAAACGTGGTAAACAACTAACCGATATTGCCGAAAAACGTCTTGAAGCCATACGTCAATACACCGAGTTTGGCGCAGGTTTTAAAATTGCAATGCGCGATCTTGAAATTCGAGGGGCCGGCAATATTTTAGGCGGCGAACAACACGGTAATATGGAGTCGGTAGGATACGATATGTACATCCGTTTGCTAAACGATGCCATCAACGAGGAAAAAGGCATCGAAACAATTAAGGAAAATGAATGTACGGTTGACCTTAATATTTCGGCGTATATCCCTGAAAGATATATAGAATCTTTGCCCGCAAGACTTGGTATTTATAAGCGCATAGCATCTGTGAGCAGCGACGAGCAAAAACAGGATGTTATTGACGAACTGTGCGACCGTTTTGGCGAACCGCCTAAAACTGTTTTAGGACTTATTGACATTGCACTTTTAAGAAATCGAGCATCACAGATAGGCATATATGAAATAAATGAGGATAAAAATGGAATTATTTTAAGGGTAAATGCCGTTCATGAACAACAACTTGATAAATTAAACGCGCTTGGTAAAAGGATGTATTTGAGTGCTGACACCAAACCGTTTTTCTTTATAAAGGCGTTGCCCGGCCAATCGCACCCAGCCTTGATTGCAGAAATTGCGTCCATTCTGTAAATTTTTTAAAAAAATATGGACTTTTAAAGTCATATGTTATATACTTAACTATATGTTAGTATTTGAAAATACTTGGAGGTATACTGATGTTTAAAAACGTAAAAAGAATTACTGCACTTATTTTGGCAATTGCGCTTTGCTTTGTCTTTGTGGGTTGTCATAAAAAGGGAGAAACTGCAGTACAAGTTTCATACGAAGATTATACTGATGAATTTACATCGGGCTTTTATGCCTGCGCACTTCTCTATGCTGATATGGAAGGTCAACAGAAGATTAGTGAAACCGTTACTGAGCAGCAGATGTCAAGCGCTGATTTTGATTATCTCAAGCAGAAAATTGATGGCAAAGAATATAAGGTTTGGGTTAAAGAGCGCGCACTTGAAATCTGTAAAGAGGTGTTCGCATACAAGGTTATGTGTGAGCAAAACAAGGTTGCAACCGCCGATTTATTGGCAAACGCAGCTGATATGGCAAAAAGTTATTGGTCTTCTTATTACAGTGCGATGATGATACCTAACGGCGTATCGCTTGAAACTTTTAAAGATTACACCGCATATCAAGAGTATTCAACCGCCTATTTTAACTTCCTCTATGGCAAGGATGGTTCAAAAGAAATACCCGAAAAAGATATAACTACCTTCCTTAAAGAAAAGTATGCTTACGTAAATGTTCTGTCACTAGATATTTCAACACTTAAAGAAGAAGAGGTTGAAGAAAAGCAGAAGGAATTCAATAAGTATTTAGACCGTCTTAAAAAGGGTGAAAATTTCGGTAAAATTTATGCCGAGGCTAACAGTGGAGAATATACCGAAAACAAAAATGATGAAGGTATCTTCAATAACGATAATGCAACCATTTGGGGCGACAAGGGTACAATGTACGAAAACGATTATTTTAAAAACGTTGCTGGCCTTAAAAATGGTCAAGCCAAGGTATTTACAACCAATGATGATAATGGTAAATATATAATCCTTGTTGTTAAGGGTGACATCATGCAGAAGGGCAACACCTACATTGAGACTCTTAAGGACAACGTTCGTCACGAATTAAAGGACGAAGAGTACGAAAAGGAAATGGCTGAGATTATTAAAAAGGTATCACTTACCGAAATTAAGCGTGCTACCAAGCCTTTCAAGGTTGATAAAATAGTTTATCCTCAGTATCAATAATAAAATCAAAAAGCATGGGTAAAACCATGCTTTTTTGAAGCAAACCCACGTTAAGCAAACACGAATAATCAGAACCTGATTTTAAGGGTAAGATTTCCGTCTTTGCTTCGTTAAAATACTCGCAAATCCGACAGGATTTGCTGCGTTTTTGCCTCGCACAACCAAAAATCTTATACCTAAAAATTCTGCGACCTAAAATGAACAGAATTTCGTGTGATTTTGGGTGCGAAAGAATCCGTAAGGCTAACGCCTAAGGATGATGACAAACCGAAAAGAGCCGAAATTATGCCATTTTAGGCAGGTTCTGATTATTCGTGTTTGCTTACAGGAGGGAAAGTAGTGGGAAAAATATTTATACCCGATGATTATGCGACATTGCTCAGTATCCGTGAAACCGAGGTCGCGATAAAGAAAGTTAAAGATTATTTTGAGAAAAATTTAGCGCGTCGTCTTAACCTTACACGTGTATCGGCTCCGCTTTTTGTTGAAACAAACAGTGGTATGAACGATACCCTTAACGGTGTTGAAAGACCCGTTAGTTTTGATATTTTAGACGGTGGTGTAGATGCCGAGATAGTTCATTCTTTGGCTAAGTGGAAGCGCTTTGCGCTAAAGCGTTACGGCTTTACACACGGCGAAGGTCTTTATACCGATATGAATGCCGTTAGACGCGATGAAGAGCTTGATAATATACATTCACTTTTTGTTGACCAGTGGGACTGGGAAAAGGTTATCGACAAAACCGAAAGAAATATTGAGTTTTTAAAGGAAACCGTAAAGACAATTTACGCTACCTTAAAAGATACCGAAGACTATATTGCCAATGAATATAACTTCATTCAGAAAACCTTATCAGATGAAATTTATTTTATCACCAGTCAAGAACTTGAGGATTTATATCCTAATTTGACATCAAAAGAGCGTGAGAACAAAATCGTTAAAGAAAAAGGCTCGGTATTTTTAATGCAGATTGGCGGACTTTTGCGTTCAGGTAAAATACACGACGGACGCGCACCCGACTATGACGACTGGTCTTTGAACGGTGATATATTGGTATACAACCCGATGCTTGACTCATCGCTTGAACTTTCAAGTATGGGTATTCGCGTTGATAAGGAATCCCTTATGCACCAACTTACCGTTCGCGGTTGTTTAGAGCGTACCGAACTTCCTTTCCACAAGGCACTGCTTAATGATGAATTGCCATTCACTATAGGCGGCGGTATCGGTCAGTCAAGAATGTGTATGCTTTTCTTACGTAAGGCACATATCGGCGAAGTACAGTCGTCTATCTGGCCTGCCGAGATGGTTAAGGAATGCGAAGAAAAAGGAATACATTTGTTATAAATAAAAAAGGCGTCGCAAGACGCCTTTTTATTTTGCAAAAAATTTTATTGACAAAAAAAGAAAAAGGGTGTATTATACAACTGTACTAACTGAGTTGGTACAGTTGCAACAGAAAGGAGATGGCGTCTTGATTCAATTGGATTACAAAAGCGGTGTACCGATATACGACCAACTTATAAATAACATTATTCGTTTAAAAATGTTGGGCGCATTAAAGGCAGGGGACGCTCTGCCGAGTGTAAGAGCACTTGCCGCTAAACTTTCAATAAATCCTAATACTGTGCAAAGGGCATACCAGATGTTAGAGGAAAAGGGCATTATTTATTCTGCACCGGGTAAAGGCTCGTTTATTGCAGAGGATATCGAGAGCGAGCAAAATATTAAGAAAATTGCCGTTGCCGAATTAAGAAAGGCGATGGAGCTTGCCATATCCCGTGGACTTACATCGGACGACATTATAGAACTTACAGAAGAGTTATTTAAGGAGGGTAACCAATGATTGAAATTGTAAACCTTACAAAAGCTTTTGAAGGAAAAGCAGCCCTTGATAATATCAGTGTTGAAATCAAGGAGGGGCGTATATACGGACTTGTTGGCTCTAACGGTTCAGGCAAGTCGACATTATTGAGATTGATATCGGGGGTTTATACGCCCGATAATGGTATGTTGGCGGTTGACGGATGTTCGGTCGTGAATAATCCCGAAAAAAAGGCAGAAATATGTTTTTTGCCCGACACGCCATATTTTATACATCAAGCTAATATAAACGAAATGGTGAAGTTTTATAAACTGATGTATCCTACCTTTAATATGGAGCGTTTTAAATATTTGACAAGCATCTTTCCGCTTGATACAAAAGCAAAAATATCAACTATGTCAAAGGGTATGCAACGTCAAGCGGCGCTTATGTTAGCACTCTCAACCGAGCCTAAATATCTACTTCTTGATGAAGCCTTTGACGGACTTGACCCCGTTATGCGAAAGGTTTTAAAATCTTTACTCGCAGACGGAGTAACTCAGGGTATGACTGTTATAATCTCATCCCACAATTTAAGAGACCTTGATGATTTTTGTGATACTGTTGGATTACTTCACAAAGGAAAAATATTGTTTAGTGATGAAATAGATGCTATTAAAAGTAACGTTCACAAAGTACAGGTTGTATTTGATAAAACTCCTGACATATCGGTATTTGATGAACTTGACGTTTTAAAAACTGAAAAAAGCGGCTCGGTGGTGCAGATGGTTGTACGCGGTGAACAACAGGAAATTCTTAATTACATAAATAAGTTTTTCCCATTGTTTATTGAAGTAATACCGCCGACCTTTGAAGAAATATTTATTTATGAATTGGAGGAGATAGGTTATGACGCTAAAAACATCCTCGAATAAACCCCATACAGCCTTTAATCTTTTTGCATTTACCCTAAAAAAGAATTTAGGTTTTACAATTATTACATCCGTTTTGGTTTTATTGTTTTCACCCATATTTTTAATAAATACGATAAATAATTATTATGATTATCGTGACGTAACTCAGGATATATATAACTTCACCGACGAAATTTTACCTGCGGCGGCAGTTATTCTCGCGGTTGCGGCAATGTTTGTGGCGTGGCTGCTGCAAATAATAAACTTCAATTACCTAAACCAAAAAAGCGGTAGCGATGCATTTCATTCAATGCCAATTACGAAAGCCGGACTTCTGTTTTCCCGAACAGCGGCTTCGTATATAGGCGGCGTAGTACCGCTTACTATAGGTTATATTGGTATGGCTTGCATAGGTGCGCTAAAGCACGTTGAGTTAGATTATTTGTTACTTGGCAAGTGTTATCTTCATACGCTACTTATGATGCTTTTCTGCCTTGCTTTCTCGCAGTTATTTATATTAGCGTCGGGTTGCGTTTTTGATTCAATTATTTCATTTTTAGCCGTTAACATAGGCTTACCCGTTATTATACTGCTTATATATGGTCTTTGTGAGAATACGCTATTTGGATATTACGTTACAGATTATTATTATTTAGCGACGTATGGCTCACCGTTTGCTCTGTCGGCATATTCGTTGATTATGCTTGTGTTGCAGGAAAAAACAACCTTATCGCTAATAACGTATCTAATTATAATTGTTGCTACTGTAGGATTATTCTGTATAAACGCATTTGTTTACAATATACGTAAAAGCGAAAAAGCAGGTGAGACCTTTGCGTTTAGGTTTATGCCGCTAATAATAAGCACAATTCTTTCATTTGTTTCGTACTTTATTTTCGGATATATTTTTGATGAATATACAGGTTCGCTTATATATATCATTATGGGCATCATTGGTGCTACGCTTGTTTCGCTAATATATAACGTAATTGTTAATCGTGGCTTTAAGCGACTCAAAAAGGCTATAATTCCTATAGCAATTGCGTTGGTGCTTATTTTTGGCGCTACGGCTTCGGTACAATTCGACTTAATGGGTTATGAGTCTTATGTGCCAAGTGTTGATAACGTAGAAAAGATATACGTTGAATTTGACGGTGATTCTATCGCGGTTACAAATCCTACTGATTATATATATGTTACCAATCTTCATAACGCTGTAATTAATGCGTACGAGAATAATCAGTTGAATATTGAGGAAGAGTATATTGAAAAGACCGATAAAAATGGTGGAACATATTTAATTTTAGACCACGCAACAGCATCGTCAACAATAGAGTTCAGGTATATGCTTAAAGGTGGCAGACAGGTTAGCAGGCGCTACCATATACCAAATAAATTATTATTGGAAGAAAAGCTTGCATTCACTAAGAATTGTTTTGCCGATGGTATAAAAAAGAACTTTATGGATAATATTGGTAACGTATTTACACTTGATGGTGAATACGGCGGTAAACAAGTACAACTTAACCTAACAAGAGAAGAGGCTTTAACTATTGTTGATGCTTACGTTAAGGATTTAAAAAATGCTGACGAAAGATATTTTACTGATAATACAAGGGTATATATGTGGCTTAATTCAACCCTAACAAGTAAAGATGGCATATATAATAGATATTATTCTATGGGAATAGGTAACTTCTATTATTTTGAAAACACTAAACAGGTTTTAGCAGGACTTGATATAGAAAACCGAAACGTAATTCAAGAAACCGACAGTAAATTTTAATCCCCTTTAAAGCAAAACGCCTACTCTGTATAACAGAGTAGGCGTTTTGCTATTACTAATATTTTATTCTTCACTATAAATTACCGTAACGTCGGGGTGTAACTGTAAAATAGAAGCGGGCACCTTCGGGTCAACAGGGCCAAAGAGTGACTTTTCAATAATATCCTTTTTAGCGGCACCGTTGGCTACGAGCAATATTTTCTTTGCCTGCATTATTGACATCATACCCATTGTAATTGCCTTTCTCGGCACGTCATCACGGCTTGCAAAAAATCTTGCATTAGCATCAATGGTTGATTCGTCAAGTACAACTTCGTGTGTAGCGGCTGTGAATACGTCGTCGGGCTCGTTAAAGCCGATATGACCGTCAAGGCCGATACCTAAAAGTTGAAGGTCTATGCCGCCCAAAGCCTTAATAAGTGCGTCGTAAGCGTCGCCTTCGTCTGCAAGGTTTTCGGCACAACCGTTGGGTACGAATGTGCGTGACTTATCAATGTTAACGTGGTCAAAGAGATTTGTGTTCATAAAATAGCGGTAACTCTGGTCGTGTGTACCGTCAAGACCTACATATTCGTCAAGGTTAACACTGGTAACTGTACTAAAATCAAGCTCGCCGTTTTGATTCATTTTTATAAGCTCCTTGTAGGTGCCTACGGGTGAAGAGCCTGTGGCAAGACCTAAAACGCAGTTAGGCTTCATAACAATTTGCGATGCAATAATCTGCGCCGCCTTTTTGCTTAATTCTTCGTAAGTTTTAACTTTAATGTAGTTCATAAATAAACTCCTTAAAAATTTTATTCAGCCTTATGGCCGTTAGCAATAATAACGTCGGCAATGCGGTTTGCATATTCACGGCAGAGTCCATCGGTTTCGCTCTCAACCATAACGCGAATTACCGGTTCGGTACCGCTTTCTCTGATAAGTACTCGACCGTTGCCGTCAATAAGTTTTTCAACCGCCTCAACTGCGGCTTTAACATCGGGGTCATTTTTAGCAGTTGCTTTATCTTTAACGCGTATATTAACCAAATACTGTGGATATAGCATAACGGGTTCTGCAAGTGATGAAAGCGAAGATTTACGGTCGCATATTTCCTCGGTAATCATAATGGCTGTGAGTAAACCGTCACCCGTTGTGGCATATTTTTTAAGTATTATGTGGCCCGACTGCTCACCACCGAGTGTGAAACCATTTTCTTGCATACATTCGTAAACAAAGCGGTCACCAACCTTGGTCTGCGCACAATCTATGCCTGCTTTTTTAAGCGAAGCAAAGAAACCGCTGTTTGACATAATGGTTGCAACAACGGTGTTGCCGTTAAGCTCGCCGCGGGATTTTAGACGTTGTGACAAAATGTAGAGCATTGCGTCACCATCGATTATATTACCTTTTTCATCAACGGCAATACAACGGTCGGCATCGCCGTCAAAAGCAAAACCAACGTCAAGCTGCTTTTCTTTAACTAGTGCTACAAGATTTTCTATATGGGTTGAACCACAACCATTGTTTACGTTGAGTCCGTCGGGCTCATTGCCAATAATGGTAGTCTGTGCACCGAGTGCGCCAAACACCTGCTTTGCAATCATCCAAGAAGCACCGTTTGCACAGTCAAGACCTATTTTAAGGTTGCGGTATGAGTGCGATGCTATTGAAATCAAGTAACCAATATATCTGTTTCTGCCTGAAACGTAATCAATAATGCAACCTATGCGCTCACGGTTAGCTAGCGGTAGGTCTTCGTCAAATACACCAAGTTCACTAAGATTGCCGTCTATATAGGCTTCTATAAGTGCGGTAGTTTCATCATCTAACTTTTCGCCGTGCTTATTTATTACCTTAATACCGTTATCATAGAAGGGGTTGTGTGAAGCGGTAATCATAATACCACAGTCAAACTCATCCTGGCGGGTAACGTATGAAACACTGGGTGTTGTTGTAACGTGTAACATATAGGCATCGGCACCCGAAGCGGTGATACCTGCAACAACACTATATTCAAGCATATAACTTGAGCGGCGTGTATCTTTACCGATTACAATTTTGGGGCGGTAGCCTGCGGTTTTGCAACCCGAAAGGGGTGAAGAATAATACCAACCTAAAAATCTACCAACCTTATATGCCTGCATTGAGGTAAGGCTAAGGTTAGCTTCACCTCTAAAACCATCGGTACCGAAATACTTGTTACCTTTTTTCTCGCCCAAACGATTTATAGTGATATTATCATATAAGAGTTCATCAGACGAAACCTTAAAAAGTTCGCAGAGTTGTAAAATCTTATCAATCTGCGGAAGCGCCTGGTCCATTTCCCATTTTGAAACCGATTGACGTGAAACCAAAAGCTTATCTGCCAAGGTTTCTTGTGACATATTTGCCACTGTGCGTAGGTGTGTTATCTTTTCGCCGATTGTCATAAAAATAACTCCTTTTTTGAAATTTTTCATAAAACAACAATATAATAATATACCAAACTTTTTAAAAAATCAACACCTAAAAAGGAATTTATGCAACTTTTAGTTGCCAAAAACGTCAAAAAATGCTAAAAATGATAAAAAATTATTTAAAAATAAATTTTTTTGACAATTTGTATTTGCAAAAAGGACGAGTTAGCCACTCGTCCTTTTGTTTTAAATATCCTTCATGGTAAGGCTTATTCTTTTTTTATTAAGGTCAACAGACAGCACCTTAACGTTAACAATATCACCAACCGATAAAACTTCCGACGGATGACGGATAAATTTGTTGCAGATTTGTGAAATGTGAACAAGTCCGTCCTGATGAACACCAATGTCAATAAATGCACCAAAATCAATAACGTTTCTAACTGTTCCTTTAAGGGTCATGCCCTCTTTTAAATCGCTCATATCGAGTACGTCGGTACGAAGTAGCGGAGGCGGCAATTCGTCACGGGGGTCGCGACCGGGTTTTTGAAGTTCCTTTACAATATCGTTAAGGGTGGGTATACCCACACCGATTTTTTCGGCAAGTTTGGCAATGGTCTGCTCGTTTACGTTATTAAGATTATTGTCGGTTAATTTAAGCAGTTTTTCGGCTGCCTCATAAGACTCGGGGTGTACGCCCGTATTATCAAGCGGATTTTTACTGCCCGGCACACGTAAGAAACCTGCCGACTGTTCATATGCTTTCGGACCTAATTTAGCCACCTTTTTAAGTTCACTACGGCTTTTAAACGAGCCGTTTTCTTCGCGGTATGCTACAATGTTTTTACAAACTGCGCTACTTAGACCCGAAATATGTGAAAGAAGTGGGGCAGAGGCGGTGTTAAGGTCGGCACCTACTTGGTTTACGCAGTCCTCAACAACACCGTCAAGCGCTTCGCCAAGTCTCTTTTGCGGCATATCGTGCTGATATTGTCCGACACCTATTGCCTTAGGCTCAATTTTTACGAGTTCTGCCAACGGGTCTTGAAGACGACGTGCGATAGATACTGCGCTTCGAAGTGTCAGGTCAAAATCGGGCATTTCTTCGGCGGCAAGTTTTGATGCCGAATAAACAGAAGCCCCCGCTTCGCTAACAACCATATATGCGAGTTTGCGTGGGAGGGTGCCAAGCACCTCTACCGTAAACATTTCGGTCTCTTTTGATGCGGTACCGTTACCGATAGAAATAAGGTCAACGTTGTGTTTTTCAATTAAATCTTTTAAAACGGTCTTTGATTTTTCAATCTGCGCTTCGGAATGGGTCGGATATATAACGGCGGTATCAAGCACCTTGCCCGTCTTGTCAACAACCGCAACCTTACAACCTGTGCGGTAGCCGGGGTCAAGACCGATAACCGTCTTATTTTTTACGGGCGGTTGCATAAGAAGTTGTTTAAGATTTACGCCAAACACCTTAATTGCCGATTCATTTGCCTTATCGGTAAGTTCGTTGCGGATTTCTCTTTCAACCGATGGGAAAATAAGGCGGCTGTAGGCATCGTCACAAGCATTTTTTACCGCTTCGGCACAAGGGCCGTCACCATTTATAAATAGCGAGTATATCACATTAAGCGGTTTTTCATTTTCAACCGAAATACCCGCCTTTAAAAATTCTTCGGTTTCGCCGCGATTTATTGCAAGTACGCGGTGATCGGCAACCTTTGTAAGCGCCTGTGAAAAGTCATAATACATTTCGTATACGTTGCTTGGTTGGTCGTCCTTATTGGCACGTGAATATAAAAGTCCGTTAAGGCGAATTATATTGCGCACACGCTTTCTTACGTCGGGGTTATCGGATACGCTTTCGGCAATAATGTCGAGTGCGCCTGCCAGAGCATCCGCGGCAGTTTCAACACCCTTTTCGACATCAATATACTTTTCAGCAAGCAAAAGCGGAATTTCCTTAGTGTTTTGATTTTCGAGTATCTCGTTTGCTAACGGCTCAAGACCTTTTTCTTTTGCGATAGAGGCTCTTGTCTTTCGTTTGGGACGGAAAGGACGATATATATCTTCAATTTCAGATAATATAGATGCTTTATCGAGTGCCGCATTTATTTCATCGGTCATATTGCCCTGCTCGGTAATAAGGTTTCTTATTTCCTCACGGCGCGCGTCAAGGTTTCTTAAATATGTTAGGCGGTTGGAAATCTCACGTATAAGTTGGTCGTCCATGGTACCGTGCATTTCCTTGCGGTATCGTGCAATAAAGGGTATGGTGTTGCCCTCGTCAAGCAAATCGATAATATTTTTTACATAAATTTCTTTTGTAGTAAACTGTTCTGCCAGAACCTTTGCGTAGTCCATTTTAAACTCCTTAATGGTAAAAATTGTATAGTCCCATTATGCCACAAATTTTTAAAAAAGTACAGTTTTGATTGATTTTTTGTTAAATTAAATTTATAATATTTTTAGGTGATATAAATGTCTAAACATACATATAAAAAGAAAAAAGTGAAAATTAACTACGTGAGATTTATACTCAGCATGCTTATTATTTTTGGTATTATTGCAGGCATTGTTTTTTTGGTGCAAAAATGTGCCGATAAAAAGGATAACGACGATAAAAATTCTTCATCAAGCAACCTAAGCAGTTCACAGATAGTTTCGTCTAAACCCGAGCCCAAGCCTGAACCTACCTATGAAGAGCGTGTAGGCAAAGAGTATGCAATAGATATTGAACCGTATTTAGAGTATATTGAGCCCGAGGATAAGTACGAATATGTATTTCTTGTAAATCCCACCCATACGCTTGCATCCGACTACGTGCCCGAAGATTTGACCGACTGCGGTCACACCCGTAAAGACGGACGTGCAACACAAAAAATGCGTCTTGCCGCCGCAAAGGCCCTGCAGGCATTTTTGGCAGAGGGTAAAAAGACGGGTAAGGTTACCAACGTAACGGTTACAAGCGCCTATCGTTCATACGCTTATCAAAATCAACTTTTCACACAGTATTTTAATAGGGACTGGGCGACAGGTAAGTATGCTACAAAGGAAGAGTGCGAAAAGCACGTTCTCACCTACTCAACCAAACCCGGCACGAGTGAGCATCAGTCGGGTCTTTGCTGTGATATGCACAATATCCCATCGGCAGAGCAGTACTTTGCACAGAAACCCGAGGCAAAATGGCTTGCCGAAAACTGCTATCGTTTCGGTTTTATTTTAAGATATCCCGAGGATAAGCAGGATATAACAAAAATCATTTACGAGCCGTGGCATTTCCGCTTTGTAGGTCGCGATGCGGCAACCGAAATGCACGAAAAAGGTATGTGTTTAGAAGAGTATATCGAGTACAAAGGACTTGATAACTAACCGCCTAACACCCTTAAAGCATTTCTGTAACAGATTTTTTCGCATTCATCGTATGTGAATTCTTTTAGTAAATCTTTAACTATCAAGGGGAAACCTGCGCAGTCGCGAAATTCCATAAGTGAGTCCATACCGTCAAAATCCGAGCCGAATGACACCGCTTCAATGCCCGCAACCTTTTTTATGTGTTTTGCTTGGGCTATAATATCTGAAGTAAAGGTGGCAGAAGGGGTAGGCTTTATAAATTCGGTATAAAAATTAATACCAATGGTGCCGCCACTTTCTGCTATGGCTTTTAATTGACTGTCTTCTAAATTGCGCTGATGATGAAAGAGCGTGTCGCAGCAAGAGTGACTTGCAATAAATGGCTTTTTTGAAAGTCGAGCGACGTCCCAAAAGCCGCCGTAATTAAGGTGCGAAACGTCGGGGATTATGTTTAGGTTGTTAAGTATTTCGATAACCTCTTTACCCAAGGGTTTTAAGGGGGACGCATTTGTGACGCCTGACGAGTTTGGGTAGGCAATGCTATTTTCAAAATTCCAAACAAGCCCGAGTGATTTAACGCCCATACTTTTTATTACGTTAAGACGTGTTAGGTCGTTGCCTATAAAATCTCCGTTTTCTACTGTCAGTATTGCGGAGATTTTGTTTTCTTTAATGTTGTTATCTATCTGCTCGGCAGATTCTGCTTGTGAAATTAGCCCCGAGTAGTTTTGCAACTGCCTCTTAAAAACCTTATATTGTTTTTTAAGCAGTTTAAAGTTTCGTTTTGAAGTATCTGTTTCATTATTGCTTTGTGGTAGAAAAATGGCAAAACATTGTGCAACCACGTTTCCCTCTCTCAGTCGTTTAAGGTCTACGTGGCCGTAATTTTCGTACAATGGGTATTTTTTATCTTGGGTTAATAATGATAAAGTATCACAATGTAAATCAAATATGTTCATACATATATAATATGCACAAGAGGTTAACTTTAATTATGAAAAATAAGCTAAAAAAAATTAAAGAAAATTTACGTGATGACGAGGCGGCAATTATCTGTTCACCCTCAAACCGTTTTTATTTAACGGGATTTGCCTCAAGCGCGGGATATGTTGTTATTACAAAGCAACGTGCCGTTTTTCTTATCGACTTCCGTTATTTTGAAAAGGCAAAACAGACGGTTACTTCATGTGAGGTTTTGCTGCTAAAAAAGACGTTTGAGCAGATAAATGAGATAATAGAGAATAAAAACAAGGTGTTCATTGAAACCGATTATTTAAGTGTTGACGATGCTAAGCGTTTTGAAAATGAACTAAGCCCCAACATCTCGCAGGATGATAAATTAAGTAGTATTTTACGTAAAATGCGCTCTGTTAAGAGTGAAGGTGAAATAGAAAGCATCAAAAAAGCCCAAAAATTAACCGATGAGACCTTTTCTTATATACTGCCGAGAATAGCGGTTGGTAAGACCGAAAAGGAAATTATGCTCGATATGGAGTTTTTTATGAGAAAAAACGGCAGCGAGGGTGTTTCTTTTGATTTTATTGTGGTATCGGGCAAAAATTCATCTTTACCACACGGTGTGCCGACCGATAAAAAAATAGAACACGGTGATTTTATTACAATGGACTTCGGCGCTGTAGTAAACGGCTACCGCAGTGATATGACACGTACTGTCGCGGTTGGTAGCGTTACCGAAGAGCAGAAAAAAGTCTACAACACTGTATTAGCGGCACAAGAATCGGCAATAAAGGCGGCCGTACCCGGTGCTGTATGCCGTGACATAGATAAGGTTGCCCGTGATATTATTGAAAAAGAGCATAAGGGTTGTTTCGGTCACGGACTTGGTCACAGTGTGGGTATTGATATACACGAGGGACCCTCCTTTAATACAAGGGACGAATCGGTTATAGAAAAAGGCATGGTTATAACGGTTGAGCCGGGCATTTATCTCGAAAACAAATTTGGTGTCAGAATTGAGGATATGATAGTAATAACCGACGACGGTAATATAGATATTACACAGAGTCCAAAGGAATTGATTGTGCTATAGTTGTAGCAAAATTATCGTCGGTTACAAGTTCATAGAGTTGTTTTGTAAGGTCAAATTCTTGTTCGCGCAACATATATAGTGCATAATCGCGCACGTAATCAAAGTCGTATTGATTTGTTAGGTTGTCGTATTTATCGGCGCTTACTAATTGTTGCATATAGGTAACTGCCGAAATGCTCTGTGATAAAGACTGTAATTTATCTAGTGTGTCTATTGATATTTTAAGCATAATAACTCTCCTTTGTTATTTGGATAGTAGCATTATAGTATTCGTTTGGATACATTTCAAGTATTTATTTGAATACTTTGCTATAATCTACTTAATGAACAAAAAGGGGTATTTAAATTTATGAAAAAACACTATGAGATACTTAGAGAGTTGCGAGAGGACAGCGATAAAACACAAGCGGAAATAGCGGGGGAGCTTAATATCAGCAGACCCCAATATCATTTGTATGAAAGCGGCAAGCGACAGTTTAAACTTGAACATATACAAAAATTATGTAAGTTATACGGTGTTTCATCAGATTATATACTTGGTTTACCCAAAGGTTTAAAACACCCGGAAAGATAACAAAAGAGCAGATTCATTTTGAATCTGCTCTTTTGTTGTTTATTAAACTCAGTTCGTAGGTCCCCCTCCCTCGTCAGATGGAGCCTGTTCTTACACTTTTTATCAAAAATACAGAGGAATTGCAAAACAGAAATACTTGTTCTTGAAGTTATATTCATATATAATTAAATTGTAAAACAAGGAAGATTTTGTCACGTTTCGATACATTTATTCGTTTTGTTTAGTGAGGGGGGAGCCAAATGATTAAATTATTTGAAAATGAACTCTGTGAGCGCGCGCTTATAAAAATTGCACAGGGCGACCTTTCTGCGCTTAGCGTAATTTATGATCATTTTGGTAAACTCCTTTATTCTATTGCCCATTCCATGACGGGTGATAAGCATTTGTCGGAGGATATTTTGCAGGAAACCTTCTTAAAGATCGCTGAAAAGGCGTCATCCTATAAAAAAGGCACTAATGCAAAGGCGTGGGTTGCCGCCGTCTGCCGTAATTTAGCGGTTGATAAGGTGCGAAAAAGAAACACCGAGGCTAAATACTGCGATGCCATAAGTGAGGGCGAAACGCATATACATACCGAAGCCGACTTTATGTCGTTACTCACACCGCTTAATGATGAAGAACGTCAAATAGTTATATTAAAAACTGCTTGGGGACTAAAACACTCTGAAATCGCAAAGATTTTAAGCATCACCACCGACAACGCCCGTCAGAAATACAAGCGTGCAATAGAAAAACTAAAAACTACACTCAAGGAGGGCGAATAAAATGAAATCACTTTATTCACCTAAACTTTTAAAAGCGCGCATTGAAGCCATAGAGCTTCCGTCAAAAGAAAAAACACTTCCACACACAGCTTGCGAAAAACAAATTAAGACACGCCGCTTCGCAATGCCCATTTATTTTAAGAAATTCGCAACCGCCGCAGTAGCGGTAGCCTTAGCAGTAGTTATCGGTCTGCAGGGAATATGGCTTTTAAATTCAAAAAAGGATAACCGCCTTTTAATTTGTGCTGACGACAATTATAATGAGTCGTATTTTGTAGACGAATGGATTTCTTCCGAAACGTCGGGGGATGAATCTACAGTTAAGTATATAAGCAATGATTTAACTGAAAAGCTTCAAGAATATGCGGGGCAGGACGTACTGTTTCGTGTAAGGGTGGGCGCACTTAAACACGGCGATAGTCTATCGGACTTACTGGATTTTTTTAATAAAATCGGAGCCAAAAACATAACCAAGGCATCCGATGAATCGGATATTGTAAGCGGTGACTTAGAAAACGATATTATTATGGAAGTTACAGCAGAAATGATTAGAAAAATTGCCGATAAAAAACAATGTCGATTATCATTAGCACCTGTAAAACGTGTAGACGGGTATGATAAAAAAATTACCGACACCCTTACTGCCCGTTTAGAAAAAATGAACGAAACGGACACTATAGAAGTGGCTGTTGTCTTAACGGTAGATGTAAACAATTATTACGCATATAAACAGGGTATATGCACTAATTTTGACTATAATTCGGAATATGTAAAAGATTTAGTAGTTCACGATTTTTTAGAAAGTTATGAAGCAAAAGGACATGTATGGTATCACTATAAATCGTATGATACATTCATAACTTCACTCGTTAAATCGGTTATCAAAAAAAATAATTTGGGTAGCAAGATTATCATTAGTAGCGAATTACCTGTAAGCGGTTGTGAGACAGCGTTTGGAACCCATAGTGGAAAAGTTAGTGCGAGAAAAGATTTTGAAAACAGTCGTGTCGCTACAATTGCGGGCTTCAACGCGGCGCTTACAAAGGCGGAAATTTTAGCACTTACTAAAGATTCCGACGTTAAGGCTATTTACGCCGCAGAGAGAAGAGATGAATTTACAACAAAACACCTCGTATGCTATTAAATGTAAAAGGGGGTAATAATATGAAAACATCAAAACGAAACTTAATCATTATTGTTGCAATAGTATTAGCTATCGCTGTTGGAGCATGCTTTTTAGGCAAAAATTTTTTAACCAAGCCTAAAATGACCGATAATAATGATTCGAACAGAGTGATATATGCAAATGAAATAGTTGCATCGGATGTTCAAATGGAATATAATTCACGTAACTATTATCAATATTTTACTGTATCGGATATGCTAAAAGAAAAAATAGATAAGTATAAAGGGCAAAATGTGCGATTTTGTGTTATAGTGCAGTATTCATACTCGGCACTTGTTTCAAGCTACAAGGTAAGTGACAGTATAAAAAACAGAGAGTCACAAATTGAAAAAGAGTTGGAACAATTAGAATTTAGTAGACAAAAACTTTTGGAGCAACAGCAAGGGTCGCCTGATAATACGTCTATTGTTATGCAGTTAAAGGAAATATATAGGCAGAAAGCAAAGCTTCAAACAGAAATATCGGAGTTAACGGAAAAGGAAAAGAAAGAATACTATAAAAAAGCAGAAAAACGAGAATTAGAGTTTGCCGAAAGCATCGGTGCAAAGAATGTTAGCGTAATACCCGATGAGTTTTCAAATACAAGTTCTACCTTTAGTAGCGGATATTTTATGGAACTTACGGCTGATATGATTACACAGCTCGCCGCAAGGAAAAATTGCAAATTAACTCTGGGCGGTATTAGACGGAGCGAAGGGTATGATATAAAAATCAGTGATGACCTTACCTATTATTTAGATAAAATGAATGATAATGATAAAATAAAGGTAGCGGTCGTCTGTACAGTAGACCATAAAGGACAGTATGCAAGCTTGCAGGGAAATGCTGTTAATTCAGTATATAACGCTTTATTAAATAAGGAGTGGTCGGGCAAAACTCCATTCGAAATAAAAAATAAATCGGAGATCGATGTTATGGTTGAAGAACATGTGACAGAAATTGTGTCCCGTAACAATTTGTCCGATAAGAGAATTTTAGATGGTTCATTGCCGCAAAATGGTATATCAAAGCAAAATTTTGATAAGGCTTTAAAATATGGTTCGAGTTTTTGGTGGCAAGATTGCATTGTTGCAGGCTTTAATGCCGAGCTCACTAAAGCTGAGGTTATCGCTCTTTGTGAGGATAAGGAAATCAAAGTTGTTTTTCCTCAAGGGGTTATAAATGGTGTTGACCCACAAACTGAACAAAATAATTTATTGATAGCGGGTTGATTTAATGAGGATTGAGGTGTTACCTATCGTATTTGGATTGAAGCGCGGGAAACATCAGAAAGTAAGATATATTTTTGTTTAGCATTGTGGTAGAAATAAAAAAGGCTCCTGAAAGGGAGCCTTTTTTGTTTTTATTTTATAATTACGGCTAAATTTTCTTTAATATCGTATTTAACCTTAACTTCTGCAAAGAAGCCGTCGTAGGTAAACTCTGCGGCTTTGCCGTTTACTGTAACTGTGTTAGGTTTATCACAGAATACCTTAAGTGTAAACTCACCTGTGTAATCGGGCTGATATGCGGCATTTTTAGCGGCAATATCAATCTTGATTGTGCCGTCGTTTACTGTGCTAAAGGTAACTATGTTGTTTATATCCTTCTGATAGTCGAAGTTATTACCCTCATCGTTGTACCAGTCAAATGTTGTAGCGGTGCTGTCGGGATAGAATTCAATGGTCAGACGAGAGAAGTCAAGCTTTGCTACGCGGGCAACCTCGTTAACCTGCGGGATGATAGCACCCTTCTTGATAAACAACGGTAAAACGTCAATTGTTGCGGTGTAGTCAATGGACTGATTGCCACTAAACGTTTCTTTAGTGTTAAAGTCTATCCATTCACCTTCGGGTAGATAGATTTCACGAGTTGCGGTACCTTCTTCGTTGCCTGCCTTTTCATAAATAGGCGCAATCATAAATGCGGGGCCGTAACCGTACTGATAGTCAGCGCTATAGGTGTTTTGGTCGGTAGGTGCAAAGAAGAATAACGGATACATAAACGGAACACCCGTTTTATGTGAATTATAAGCGCAACTGTAAATGTAGGGCATAAGTTTATAACGAAGTTTAATGAAATCGCCTGTGATTTTAAGACCACGGTCGGTCCAAGCCCAAGGTTCGGTCTTTTTACCATGTGCACGTGCCAAGGGTGCAAGCACACCCCACTGATATGAACGGATGCAGAGTTCTTCATCGGTTTCGGGATGCCATGAGAAACCGCCAACGTCCTGTGACCAGAAAGAAACACCGCAAAGTCCGGCGCCCTGACCGCCCTTTATAAGTACCTGCATACCGCCAAAGGTTGCAAGTTGGTCACCGCCCCAAGTAATCGGGTAACGGCCACTACCTGTAAAGCCGGTACGCTGCCACGTAACAGGTCGCTTGTCGGGTTGTGTTTGCTTTGCGATTTCCTGAACTGCCTTAGCATGCATAATTGGGTAAACGTTGTGCATTTCTTTTGCACTGATACCGGCATTAGTAAACATACGCTCGGGTACTTCAAAGGTATCGCCACCGTCAAGTTTAAAGCCTGCAACACCTTCGTTCAGGAAGGAGCCAAGTCTTTCACTTAACCATTCTTTAGTTGGTTCCGCGTCAAAGTCGAAAAGTCCGCTAGCTTTGCCAACCCAGTTGTGTGAGCGCAAGAAGTTGCCGTCTTTATCAACCATGAACATACCCTTTTCCTTACCAATATCGATAATATCCGAACCGGGCACGGCAAATGGACATATCCAAAGGATTTGGTGCATATCATTGTCTTCTATTAGTTTTAAGTATTCCTCGTGATTCGGGAAGGTTTCATCCGACCAAATCATGTCAGAACGGTTTTTAGCATATGCGGGATCAAAACAGAAAACGTCAACGGGGATATTTTCTTCATTATATCTGTTAAGTGTGTTGGTAGCATTCTCACGACTTTTACAAATGCTAAATCCTGCCTGCCAGAAGCCAAAAGCCCACTTAGGCGGCATGGGTGAACGACCGATGATACCTGTAAAGGATGATATGATATCCTGCGGTGCGGGGCCGTCAATAAAGAATAAATCAATTATATTTGAATAGGTATAAAGAAGCGCAGAATCGGGTAATGAATAGCCCATATCAAAGATGCTGTGGAATGCACTGTTAAGGTATAGACCGTAACCGTTGGTGCTTATGTAGAAAGGACAATAAACGTCGCAACGCCAGAAGTCGTGACGAACCCAAATATCCTCAATAGTACCACGCTTGTCAAGACGGGGATGACCATTTTCATTAATACCAAAGATATGCTCGTCGTCTTGGAGTTTAACCGAGATACCGCCGGTTTCTGCGCATTGCATTGGTTCATTGTTTTGTGTGAAGATGGCGTTGCCGTCCTTATCGGTAACCGATATTGTAAAGGGGTTAAAATTAATTGTAAGGGTCTTATCGCCCGTTTTAAAGCATACGCTGCTATCGCTCTGTGCGGTAACAACCGGTGCTTCTGTATTAAGGGTTAAAGATAAGCAATACTCGTCAGCCAACTGTTTAGCATCAGCAGGGTATTTAACACGGAAAACGCCGTTATTATAAAATGTTACGCGTGCAGTTTCACCGTTAGAAAGGCTGAGTTCTACACAGTCATCCTTTTGGGTAAAACTTTTTACACTCGGTAACTGGGTGGGTTGTGTTACAATAATTTCTTCAGGTAATGAAGCAATTTCAGAAACGTAGTCGTCATCAGTAGTAAGAACGCCTCTTATGCCCATTTCAGCACCTTCGGTAACTACAACAACAAGACTGTTTTCACCTTCGTGAAGAAGCGATTTCGGAATAAGGAATCGGATATATTCCTCAGAAGAATAACTTTTACCAACAAGTTTATAGTTAACGTAGAATTCAATCTTGATAATATGGTACTGATAACCAAAGTCAATCTGCATTAAGTTGCCTTCAGCGTTTAAGTCTTCGGCGGTGAGATTAAAAGATGAACGGTAGCAGCTAATGCTATCACGCTCAACAATGGTAACGCCATTTAAAAGTTTAAGATTTTTGCCGTATGAAGAAACAATTTTTTGTTCCTCTTCGTTAAAATTTTCGTGTGTGAGTTGCCAATTTAATTTCATAAAAAAATAACTCCTTTGTTATTTGCTAAGAATAAAATACCATATGGGGAAATATAAATCAAGTTATTTTAAAAAACAATAATACAAAAAATGTGTTAAATAGTGAAAAAAGTGCAATTCTCAAAGAATTGCACTTAAAAAATTTAATATAGTACGTAAACTTCAATGTTTCGTCTGCCGAATGCCTTGCACTGCGCTTCTGTTTCAAAGAACAAATCGAAGTTGGTCGGTCTTGTCTTTAAGAAACCGCCGGTGTCAGCAGCAACGGCATAACCATATATATATTTGCCGTCAGACGATTTTATATAGAACTTGGTGCCAAACGGGAATATATTTGTATTAACTGCAACGCAACCGGGTTGTGGGGCTACACCTGAAGCACAGTTGTTTCCTGTGTAGGTGTATGCAGTGGCTTGAACAGTTACGTGTTTTTTGTATCTTACAGGCACACCGTTAACATCAAGACGGATAGGTGAGGCAGGTTTAATGGTTGAGATGCATTCAACAAAACTTGAAGAAGTACCGTTTTTCATACCAACAGTAATAACCTGGTCAACCGCATCTTTAAGAACGGTTTCTTTAATTACGTCGCGCTCCGTTGCAACACCGTTTACAAGTTTGGTAAGGCAGGTAAGTTCTTTAAGTCCTTCCTCGCCACCCTTTGATGATATGCTGTCTAGTTTCTTTGAATAAACCGTTTTGGTTTCAAAAGGAATCGTTTCTTCAACGATTTCGGTTACGTAATTAATATCAAGGATATCAATGTAGTCGGTTTCCACGATTGAGCTGAGTAAAGAAAGATTTACACTGTCGTGCTCGTCAAGTGAAAAACCTGAAAGGTCAATTGCGTCTTGCACCGTTTGACCACGTGATACAAACACCGTAACCGTTTCATTACCCATTGTAACGTGTACGGGTATGTCACTGTCAACGTTTAAATTGATTTTTTGAACACTGTCATCAATCCTGTCTTTTGCAAGATTTGTAAAAACAGAATCGCTTAAAGGTCTTATATCAACAGGACGGGTGGCAAGACTGTAAAGAGTATGCACATCGTCACCATCGGCAACATGCACTGCGTTTACCGATATGCCTACAAATGTAATTACTGTGGCTGAAAGTACAGCAAGAACAGAAATACAAAATTTGCGACCTGTGATAAATGTAGTCATAAACGACTTAATTTTGCTAAACATAATAACTCCTTTATTTCTGTGACCTACGCTTAAAATTTTGCCAAACCATAGGCTACTTATTTCCGGGAAAAAATCGTGGCAAATAGCGGTTGCCCACGACCTTTGGTATTATAGTAACCAAACTTTCAAATGTCAACCGCACAAAAAGGACAGATTTTGTGCAAAATGCACAAAATATTACTGAATCACGTAAAAGTTACAGCTTTGTAACAATATAATTCGCGCATAAAATGGTAAAAAATGTAATTTTCTTTTGTGAAAAAGCCGAAAATGCGCAGTTATAGTGCAGAATTAAGAAAACAGGGTTGAAAAAGCTTCCAAAAACATCTAAATATAGTATAGGTAAAGGAGGAAAAAATAATACAAATTTGATACAATTATTTACAGAACGGAAAATATATGGTATTATATTTAAGAAAATTCTTTAAATTTGGTACAGTGATGCCGATAAGAGTCATACCATATATATAATGTAAGAGGTAGGGTTTGCGTCGGTCATAAGTACCGACGTTTTTTTGGGTGTGCATATGAAATATAAAGCCTTACTAATGGATGCGGCGGCCGTTAACCGTGTTCTTAAACGTATTTCACATGAGATACTTGAGCGGAACGGTGGTAGTGAAAATATATGTATTATTGGGATTGAACGTTGCGGTGTACCACTTGCTAAGACGATTGCCGATAATATATATGAAATAGAGGGTAAAAAAATACCGGTAGGCAGTGTTGATATTACATTATATAGAGATGACCTAACCGAGATTTCCGAAGAGGCAATTTTTTCGGGCAGTAAAATTGATTTTTCTGTTGAGGGTAAAAGCGTTATTTTGGTTGACGACGTTCTATTTACGGGTCGCACGGTACGTGCCGCATTAGAGGCACTCATTAAACAGGGTAGAC
Source organism: Clostridia bacterium (assembly GCA_017436255.1). Lineage (GTDB taxonomy): Bacteria > Bacillota > Clostridia > Oscillospirales > Acutalibacteraceae > SIG565. The sequence continues at coordinate 12,571 of JAFSDK010000019.1, read as the reverse complement.
CAAAGTCGGTACAGCTTGCGGTGCTTATTGACCGAGGACACAGAGAGCTGCCTATACGCGGTGACTATGTGGGCAAGAACGTGCCCACCTCCAAAAACGAATATATCTCGGTTAAACTTCCACCGATTGATGATGAATTATCGGTGACGCTAAATGATAGGTAATTGTCGCCGTATGGCGTGATTATAAAAAATTTTAAGGGGATTTTAAAATGAGCAAGAAAGAAAAAGTCGTCATTGGCGACGAAGGCGTTTTTGACGCCAGAAAACTCGGCATACCCAAAATGCTGTTGCTTGGCTTCCAACATATGTTTGCTATGTTTGGCGCAACGGTATTAGTTCCGCTTCTTACAGGCCTTGATGTTGCAACAACACTTCTTATGGCCGGTCTTGGAACACTCCTTTTCCACCTTATTACAAAAGGTAAGGTTCCCGCATTCCTCGGTTCATCCTTTGCATTCCTTGGTGGATATGCAGCCGTTGCACCACTCGCAGAGGATGGCGCAGCAAACACCGAAATGTTACCATACGCTTGTCTTGGTGTTGCATGTGCAGGTTTAGTTTATCTTGTATTAGCCGCTTTAATTAAAATAGTTGGTATTACTAAGGTTATGAAATTCTTCCCGCCTGTAGTTACAGGTCCTATCATTATTGCAATCGGTCTTGGCCTTTCGGGCTCGGCAGTTAACAACTGTGCTGCAAACTGGCCGCTCGCTTTAATTGCACTTCTCATAGTAATTGTATTTAACATTTGGGGTAAGGGCATGTTCAAGATTGTTCCGATACTCTTAGGTGTTGTAGGCGCATATTTAGTAGCAATTATTGTTGGTAACGTATGCGGCGTTGAGGGTTGGGCTATTGACTTCACAGCAGTAAAAGAGGCTGCTTGGATAGGCCTACCTATCCGCAAGGAAATGACCATTCTTGGTGTTGATTGGAAAAATACTTCGCTTGTAATAAGCGCTATTATTGGTATTTTACCGATTTCACTTGCTACTATGATGGAGCATATTGGCGACATTTCAGCCATCGGTGCTACTGTTGGTAAGAACTATATTAAGGAGCCTGGCCTCCACAGAACACTTATCGGTGACGGTCTTGCTACAACACTTTCATCTGTATTTGGTGGTCCTGCTAATACTACATACGGCGAAAACACTGGTGTTCTTGCACTTTCAAAGGTTTATGACCCGCGTGTTATCAGACTTGCAGCTATCTTTGCCGCAGTTGTTTCCTTCTCACCGAAATTTGCCGCAGTCGTAAGTTCTATACCCACAGCGGTTATCGGCGGTATTTCGTTCGTACTTTATGGTATGATTTCTGCAATTGGTGTAAGAAACGTTGTTGAATCACGTGTTGACTTTACCAAGAGTCGCAACCTCATCATTGCTGCTGTAATCTTGGTTTGCGCATTAGGTCTTGGCAGTGCCGCAACGTTTGTTATAGGCAACGTTACAATATCACTTTCTGCCTTAGCTGTTGCTTCTATTGCCGGTATCGTTCTTAATGCAATTCTTCCCGGTAAGGATTATGTATTTACCGAAGAAGAGCCTAAAGATACAGGCGTTAACTTCGAAATCTCGGGTGGCAATAAAGAATAATTTTAAACACAAATAAAAAAAGCTCCGAATGTAAAAATTCGGAGCTTTTTTATATTAAATCAAATATTTCGTTTATATTATCTACAATGCGTGTTGCACCCTCGTTTTCTAATTCCTCGCGGCTTCCATAACCGTATGTAACGCCTATCGAATCCATGCCGAAGTGGTTTGCACCCTCGATATCATATTTTCTATCGCCAATCATTACGCAACGTGATATATCGGTTACATTAAGGTTATTTATGGCATACTCCATAACCTGTGGTTTTTCTGAACGCGTTTCGTCAAATGTTGCGCCGCAAACCAAATCAAAGTATTTGTATAAATCAAAGTGCTTTAGAATAATTAGCGCAAATTCCTCGGGCTTTGAGGTAGCAAGAATAATTTTTTTGCCTGAGTGTTTTATTTTTTCAAGCAAGGCTACCGTTCCGTCATAAACCTCATTTTCAAAAATACCCTTTACCCTAAAGTTCTCGCGGTAGTATTCCACCGCTGTCAGAGCATCCTGTTCGCTAAAGCCGTAGTAATCCATAAAACATCTTTAAGCGGCGGGCCTATAAATTTATAAAGTTCTGAGCGGTCGTCAACCTCAATACCAAATTTTTTAAGGGCATACATAACCGAGTTTGTTATACCAATAGCAGGGTCGGTAAGCGTGCCGTCTAAATCAAAAATGATAATATCGTACATAATTTACTCCAATAAATTTTATTAATGTTATTATACATGCTCAAAAAAGCAATTGCAATGCCTAGTTATTAATAGTATAATAACAAAAAAGAGGTGATAACGTGGCTAAGGTTATGGTTGCTATGAGTGGCGGCGTAGATTCGTCGGTGGCGGCAGCTCTGCTTTTAGAACAGGGGTATGACGTTTGCGGTGGTACACTCATTTTGCACGATAGTGATAACATATTTGGTGAGGTTGAAAAGGCGAAAAGTGTTTGTCGGGCGCTTGGTATTGAGCATTTTGTCTTTGACGAGCGTGAACTTTTTAAAGAAAAGGTCATTAAACATTTTGCTTTATCCTACGATGGGGGTTTTACACCTAACCCGTGTATTGAATGTAATAAACATTTAAAATTTGGCAAACTTCTTGAACACGCGCTAAATTTAAACTGTGATTATATTGCTACGGGTCATTATTCGCGTATCGATAAGGTTGGCAAACGCTATGCGGTAGTAAGACCCGAAGACCGCAAAAAAGACCAAACCTACGTATTGTGGCAACTTTCACAACATCAGTTATCGCATATGCTAATGCCACTTGGCGAGTACACCAAAGATACCGTGCGCCAAATTGCCGAGAAATACGGATTTGTATCGGCTTCTTCAAAGGAAAGTCAAGACATATGTTTTGTGCCTGATAACGACTACGTGTCATTTCTTGAAAAGTATAATGGTAGCGCGTTTAAAAAAGGTGAATATACAGATATTGACGGAAGAGTATTGGGAAAACATAACGGTCACCAGTGTTATACTATTGGGCAGAGAAAGGGCCTCGGTATTGCGCTTGGCAAACCGCAGTTTGTTATAAGTAAGGACGTTACCACAAACCGTGTTGTATTATCGGATGAAGAGCATCTTTTCAAAACAAAAGTGTATGTTAAAAATATAAATTTAATGGCTGCCGAAACGCTTGATCAACCAATTGTTTGTACTGCAAAACTAAGATATTCTGCAAAGGATGACGCGTGTGTTGTTTATAAATTAAACGACGATGAAGCGCTTATTGAATTTAAAAATCCCCAACGTGCACCATCTCCGGGTCAATCGGCAGTTTTTTATGACGGTAAAACTGTGTTGGGTGGCGCTATTATAATCAGAGGTGAATAGAATGGATATTAATAAAATCATTGAAAATCTTAAAAATAATAATATGGATGCATATTACGTTACCAACAAGGCGGAAGCGTTGGCACTTACCGAAAAACTTTTAAAAAAAGGTGACACTATTTCTTGCGGTGGCTCGGTAACACTTAGTGAAGTTGGTATTGATAAATTAATGAGAAACGGTGATTATAATTTTCTTGACCGTTCAAAACCCGGCTTAACTGCCGATCAGATTGATGAAATTTATGCTAAAACATTTACGGCCGATGCCTATTTATGCTCGGCAAATGCGCTAACCGAAAAAGGCGAACTTATTAATGTTGACGGTAGGGCAAACCGTGTTTCTGCCATAACCTATGGACCTAAAAGTGTAATATGTGTTGTTGGTGTAAACAAAATTGTTAAGGATATTAAAGAAGGTTTTCGCAGAGTCAAAACGGTTGCAGCGCCGCTTAATACAAAGAGACTTGGTTGCAACACGCCATGTGCTAAAACGGGTGTTTGCATAGCGGTTGATGGCGATATAGCCGACGGATGTATGAGTGATCAACGCATTTGTGCCAGTTACGTAATATGTGGCCGACAGCGCTTAGTAAATCGTATAAAAGTAATTATAGTAGATGAAAAACTTGGTTATTAAAGGACAAACACCTTACATACATTAAAGTATGTGAGGTGTTTTTATATGAAAAGGGTATTTTGCTTTTTACTATGTATATGTTTATTTGTTTTGCCTGTATCGGCGGCAGGTGATTCTGAGCATAAAAAAGGTGAAACGGCACCGGGGGCGCCCGAAGTAAAGGCTAAATCTTGCATTTTAATGGAGGTACACACCGGTCAGATTCTTTGCGAAAATAATTCTGATGAGCGTTTAGCACCTGCATCTATTACAAAAGTTATGGCTCTGTTACTTGTTATGGAAGCATTAGAACGAGGGGATTTTACGCTTGAGACCATAATAACGGCCAGTGAACACGCGTGTAGTATGGGTGGCTCACAAATTTGGCTTGAACCCGGTGAAAAAATGAGTGTTCACGAACTGTTAAAAGCGGCGGTTATAGCATCCGCTAATGATGCTACGGTGGCACTTGGTGAGCAAATTGCAGGAAGTGAAGAGGGGTTTGTTGCACTGATGAATGCGCGGGCTAAGGAACTGGGTATGAATAATACTACTTTTGTTAATTGCACCGGTCTTGATGCTGACGGACATTTAACAACTGCCCATGATATAGCAATAATGTCGGCGCAACTTATTAAACACGAACTTATAAAACAGTATTCTACCGTTTGGATGGATACCATAAGAAACGGAGAAAGTGAACTGACAAACACCAATAAGCTTGTAAGATTTTACGAGGGTTGCACAGGGCTCAAAACGGGCACAACTTCTAAGGCGGGTTATTGCCTATCGGCCACAGCTAAGCGCAATGGTATGGAACTTGTTGCGGTAGTTATGAATGGCGCAAGCAGTAATGATAGGTTTGAAGACGCTAAAAAACTGTTAAACTACGGATTTGCTAATTATGGTTTTACTACCATAAAAGCTGATTTAGGTAAAAAAACAAACCTTAAAGTAAAGGGCGGTGTGAGTGATTCAATTAAAATAAATTCTGATGGCGAATTTAATATTTTACTGCCTAAAACCGCAAAAGGCGAAATAAAACAGAATATAAGTATGCCTGAAAGTGTAGCGGCACCTATTAAAAAAGGTGATGTAATTGGTGAAGTTGTTATAACGGTTGATGGTGAACAGATTGGTGTCATAAATATAAAGGCGGGTGAAGATGTAGAAAGACTTAATATAACGCATACATTTCTCTGGTTATTAAAAGCACTCTTTTATTTGTAAAAAATGACAAAAAATGTTATAAAAAACCCTTAATTGCTATTGCAACTTGTGGCATTTTATAGTAAAATATATATAAGTTAACAATATAATTATTTTTAACTTTGGCAAAATGGAGGAATGTAAAGTGTCTTTAAAATTTAATTCATCTTATGCAAAAGATTTTTTGCGTGAAAATGATATTATAGGTCTTGAGGGTCAGGTTAAATTAGCTAATGATTTGGTTGATTCAAAAGAAGGTCTTGGTAACGACTTTTTAGGTTGGGTAACCCTTCCTACCGATTATGATAAAGAAGAGTTTGCTCGTATTAAAAAAGCGGCCGAAAAGATAAAGAGTGATACCGACGTTTTAGTAGTTATCGGTATTGGTGGTTCATATCTTGGTGCTCGCGCCGCAATTGAGTTCTTAAAGGGTCATTACTATAACGATTTAAATGATGGTACACCTGATATTTACTTCGCAGGTAACAGTATTAGTGGTTCTGCATTGTCAGACCTACTTAAAATCTGCGAAAACAAGCGTGTATCTGTTAATATTATTTCAAAATCAGGTACAACTACCGAGCCGGCAATCGCTTTCCGCGTTTTCAGGAAATTGCTTGAAGAGCGTTATGGCGAAGAAGAGGCTGCAAAGAGAATTTACTGTACTACAGATAAGGCTCGCGGAACTTTAAAACAATTAGCAGACGCTAAGGGCTATGAGTGTTTCGTAGTTCCGGATGACGTAGGTGGTCGTTTCTCGGTTCTTACTGCAGTTGGTCTTTTACCGATTGCTGCCGCAGGTGCCGATATTGACAAACTTATGGCCGGTGCCGCAGATGCTGCTAAAGATTATTCGGTAGCAGACATTGAGAAGAATGATTGCTACAAGTATGCCGCTTACAGAAATGCTATGTATCGTCGTGGTAAGGCTATTGAACTTCTTGTTAGTTATGAGCCACGCTTTACATTGATGGCAGAGTGGTGGAAACAGTTATACGGCGAGAGTGAAGGTAAGGATAACAAGGGACTTTTCCCTGCATCAGTTGTATTTTCTACCGACCTTCATTCTATGGGTCAGTATGTACAAGATGGCGCACGTATTATGTTTGAAACCGTTGTTACAATTGGTGACTGCGGTAGCGATATTATTATTGAAAAAGAAGATAATGATGGTGACGGACTTAACTTCTTGGCAGGTAAACCGTTGTCCTTTGTAAACTCAAAGGCATTTGAAGGTACAGTTCTTGCACATACCGATGGCGGCGTACCTAACTTTGTTATTGAGGTTGATAAGGCTGATGAAGAAAATCTTGGACGTCTTATCTATTTCTTTGAAAAGGCTTGTGCAATTTCGGGATATATGCTTGGCGTTAACCCGTTCGACCAACCCGGTGTTGAGAGCTATAAGAAAAATATGTTTGCATTGCTTGGTAAACCAGGCTATGAAGCGCAGAAGGCTGAGCTTGAAGCAAGACTCGGCAGATAAAAAAATTACCGCTTATGCGGTGTAAATAAAAGGAGTTGGCAAATATGATTAAACTTATCGTAGGCAAAAGAGGTTCGGGCAAAACAAAGAAGCTCATGGAATTGGTAAATGCTACTGCACTTACCAGTAAAGGCAACGTTGTTTGTATCGAAAAAGGTGACACACTAACATTCAGCATTAGTCACAAAGCAAGACTAATTGATATTGAATCATACGGTGTTAGCGGCTACGGCGAATATTATGGTATGCTTTGCGGTATTAACGCCGGTAACCATGATGTAACCGATATATTCGGTGATGCAACTCTCAGAATAGGCTCAAGAGATTACGGTGAACTCGCAGACTTCCTTGACAGAGTTTCGGCTTTAGCAGAAGAAAGCCACGTAAACTTCATTTTCACAGTTTCTTGCGATGAGGCAGAACTTCCTGCACACATTTGGGAAATTGCTGAAAAAATCTAATAAAAAATTAAATGACAGCGGCAGGGTAACCTGCCGCTTTGTTTTAAAAAATTAAATATTAAAAAAGCCTTGACAAAAAATAGGGCTACATATATAATATACTTTGTGACAATTGGGGTGATACTGTGATTTTGGATTTAAGAAAAGCTTTTATAACCAACGAATACAGTGCTCCGGTTGAGTATAAGTTGGACTTAAGCGACGTTGAATATTCGGGTGTGTTTCCACTAAAACAACCAATTTCAGTTGTCGGTGAAGTTGCCAACAATGCCGGTGTTGTTACATTAAGTATACATTATTCGGTGTGCTATGAGGCGCCGTGTGACCGATGTGGTGAGTTATCTGCTGAGGTTATTGACGTTGATATTACCCATATCCTTGCTACCAACATTGAAAATGAGGATAATGATGATATCATCCTTGTAGCCGACATGGAGCTTAACTTGGACGAGCTTTGCCGCAATGATGTATTGCTTCATATCCCGATGAAGCATCTTTGCCGCAAGAACTGTAAAGGAATGTGTTCTGTTTGCGGTAAAAACCTTAATGATGGCGAGTGCGATTGCATTAAAAAAGAAATCGACCCGCGACTTCAAGCATTGGCAGATTTATTAAACTAATAAAATAATAACAACTACTTTTTAAGGAGGCGTAGAAAAATGGCAGTACCGAAGAGAAAAACCTCTAAAGCCAGACGCGACAAGAGAAGAAATAATGTTTGGAAGATAAGTGCTCCTACACTTGTAAAATGTTCACGTTGCGGTGAATACAAGAGACCTCACAGACTTTGCTCTGCTTGTGGATTCTATGGTGACCGCGAAGTAATCAAGGTTGAGGACTAATTTTTACAGTTAATCAAAGGGGTAGAGGGGGAACAATTCCTCCTCTATTTTTTTAAAACAAAAGGAGGTAGCTGAATGTCTGTTATAGTTAAGGAAGTTTTAAAGGGCTCGCCTGCATTCAAGGTGGGTATTAAAAGCGGTGATACACTGGTATCTATAAATGGTAATGATATAATGGATGTTCTCGACTACCGCTTTTATCAAAACGAAAACAAACTAAAAATTACGTTTATAAATGCCAAAGGTAAGATTAAGTGCCGCCGCATTAAAAAGGATGAGAGCGAAGAACTTGGTATGCAGTTTGACACCTACCTTATGGATAAGCAACATTCTTGCCTTAATAAATGTGTTTTTTGTTTTATTGACCAATTACCCAAAGGTATGCGCGAAAGCCTTTATTTTAAAGATGATGATTCGCGACTCTCCTTTTTGTTTGGTAATTATATTACTCTTACCAATCTTACTGAACATGAGATTGAACGTATCATAAAACTGCATATATCACCCGTTAATATTTCGGTGCATACTACAAATCCCGAACTGCGCGTAAAAATGATGAAAAATAAAAACGCAGGCAAGGTGTTGGAGTTAATTGACCGCTTTAACGATGCGGGCATTGCTATGAACTGTCAGTTGGTGGTTTGTCCCGGATTTAATGATAAAGATGAGTTAGAACGCAGTCTTACTGATTTAACAGCAAAACAAAGTGTTAAGTGTATTGCGGTTGTACCTGTAGGCATTACGGGACATCGTGAGGGCCTTGAAAAACTTACACCCTTCAACAAACAAACAGCGGGTGAGACAATAGATTTAATTGATAAATTCGGGTTAGAGTGCTTAGAAAAATATAATGAGCGCAGAGTTTTTGCTGCCGATGAGTTTTATCTTATTGCCGAGCGCGAGATGCCTGAAGCGTCATTTTATGAAGATTTTCTGCAACTTGAAAACGGCGTAGGTCTGTCGGCATTACTAAAGAGTGAAGTTTATGAAACACTTGAATATATATCGGAGCAGACCGTTTCAAGAAACGTTAGTATTGCTACCGGTGAAGCGGCATATCCTTTAATAAAAGAATTAGCAGGTGCCGTTTGTCAAAAATTCAAGGGTATTGAATGTGAAGTGTTTGCCATTAAAAATGAATTTTTTGGTGGCGAAATTAACGTATCGGGTCTGGTTACGGGCGGCGACATAATAAAACAGTTAAAGAATAAATTAACGTCAAGTCATTTACTTATTCCCGATAGTATGTTAAGATATGAAAATGACAGATTCCTTGATGACGTTACGCTAGAGCAGTTAAGTAGTGAACTTCAGTGCGAGGTTATTGTAGTAGAAAATAATGGCCAAAGTTTTGTGAGCGCCGTTTCAGGAATAGAAATAGGGGGTTAAAATATGGCAAAACCGGTTGTTGCTATTGTGGGTAGACCAAACGTTGGTAAATCCACACTTTTTAACAAGTTAATAGGACAGCGTTTATCTATCGTTGATGACACCCCCGGTGTTACGCGTGACCGTATTTACGGTGAAGCCGAATGGGCAGGCCGTAAATTTATGCTTATTGATACGGGCGGTATTGAGCCTAAGACCGACGATATCATACTTAAAAGTATGCGTTCCCAAGCTCAACTTGCCATTGATATGGCAAACGTTATTATATTTGTAACCGACCTAAGAAGTGGTGTTACGGCATCGGATAGCGAGGTTGCAGCAATGCTTTTAAAGAGTGGCAAACCCATTGTGCTTTGTGTTAATAAGTGCGATAAAATAGGTGAGCCTCCGCTTGAAATTTATGAGTTTTATAATTTAGGTCTTGGTGACCCTATTGGTGTTTCTTCGGTGCATGGTCACGGAACGGGCGATTTGCTTGAAGAAGTATTTAAGTTTATGCCCGAAGATACTGATGAAGACGAAGAAAGCGATACCGTAAACGTAGCCGTAATAGGTAAACCTAATGCAGGTAAATCTTCACTTATAAACTATTTATCGGGTGAAGAGCGTTCAATCGTATCGGATATCGCAGGTACCACACGTGACGCCATTGATACCTTGGTTGAAAATGAGCAGGGCAGTTTTAATTTTATTGATACCGCAGGTCTTAGACGTAAAAGCAAGGTTGAAGACGATATTGAAAAATACAGCGTTTTACGCGCTAAAATGGCAATTGAGCGTAGTGACGTTTGCGTTATTATGATTGACGGTGCCGATGGCTTTACCGAGCAGGACTCAAAGGTTGCAGGACTGGCACTTGAGCAGGGTAAGGCGTGTATTATTGCGGTAAACAAGTGGGATATAGTCGATAAAGACGGCAAGACTATGGACTCTTACCGCAAAAAACTTATGAACGATTTTTCCTTTATGTCCTATGCGCCGATTATTTTTATTTCGGCAAAAACGGGTCAAAGGGTAGATAGATTGTTTGAACTTATAAAATATGTCCATACTCAAAATACAATGCGTATTTCTACGGGTATGCTTAACGATATTTTGGCCGATGCTACGGCACGTGTTCAACCGCCGAGTGATAAGGGTAAACGTCTTAAAATATACTATATGACTCAGGCGTCAACAAAACCGCCTACATTCGTTTGCTTCTGCAACCGTGCAGAACTTTTCCATTTCTCATATCAGAGATATCTTGAAAATCAGATACGTTCTACCTTTGGTCTTGAAGGTACACCCGTAAGATTTGTTATTCGTGAAAGAGGAGATAAGTAAAGATGGAATTTTTATGGGCTTTTCTTGCTATAGTTGTTGCGTATATGTTAGGTAGCATTAATTTTGCCATAATATTTACAAAGGCTTTTATGCACCAGGACGTGCGTGATTTTGGGTCAGGCAACGCGGGTATGACTAACGTTTTGCGTGTTGTGGGTAAAAAAGCGGGCGCACTTACCTTTATTTGCGATGGCCTAAAGGGTTTTGTTGCCTGTTTAGTAGGTAGGTTAGTTTTTGATTTTTTACTAACAACTACGGGCAACGAAATATTTAATCCCGTATACGGCGCATATATCTGTGGTGTTTTGGTAATGCTAGGCCACGTTTTTCCATTGTTCTTCGGATTTAAAGGTGGCAAGGGCGTTGCGGTTAGCGTAGGTATATTTGCGGTGTGTTGCCCAATAGCAATTATTTCAGGTCTTGCTTGTTTTGGATTACTTCTTTTAACTACTCGCATTATTTCTATCAGTTCATTGTCTGCAACCTTAATAGTTGTATCATTTTCTATGATATTCTATAATCATACAGCAGAATTTTGGCCACAGGCGGTAGGTGCTGCTATTATGGGTGCAATTGTGTTTATTAAACATAAAGAAAATATTGGCAGACTTATCCGCGGTGAAGAGAAAAAACTCGCCGTTAAAAAGGAAGGCTAGCTATGGCAAAAATCACAGTACTTGGTGCAGGTGGCTGGGGCATCGCCCTGGCGTTAGCGGCGCATAAAAATAATAATCAGGTATCTATTTGGTCACCTATGGATATGGGCCTTGATATATTGCTTGAAAAAAGGACTAATGAAAGACTTTTAAAGGATATTTACATCCCCGAGGATATACTCTTAACCGATGATATAAATATCTGCGAGGGTAACGATATTACGGTTATCGCTGTACCTTCGGGTGCAGTAAGAGAGGTTTCGGCTAAATTATCTGCAGTTAAAAATGCAGGCGTTATTGTCAATGTTGCCAAGGGCTTCGAAAAGGATACCCTTAAATTACTATCCGACGTAATAAAAGAGGAATTACAGAGTAACCCTCTTGTTGTTTTAACAGGACCCTCACACGCTGAGGAGGTTGCACGCGATATACCGACCTCAATCGTTGCGGCATCTGAGGATAATGATGCAGCTACCTTGGTACAACAGGCATTCTCAGGGATAAGTATGCGCGTATATACCAATAACGACGTTATCGGTGCCGAAATTGGCGGCGCGCTTAAAAACGTTATAGCAATTTGTGTAGGTTTTTGTAACGGACTCGGTCTTGGTGATAATACTAAGGCGGCACTAATTACAAGAGGTCTTGCCGAAATGGCACGACTCGGTACCGCCATGGGCGGACAACAGCACACCTTCGCAGGTCTTACAGGTATAGGTGATTTAGTGGTTACCTGTATGTCGCAGCATAGCCGAAATAATCGCTTTGGTACACTCGTTGGTGGTGGCACACCTGTAGACATCGCCTTAAAAGAGGTTGGTACGGTTGAGGGTTATTATGCGGCAGAAAATGCTTATGAGTTATCTAAGAAATATAACACCGAAATGCCTATAATTGAGCAGTGTTATAAGGTGCTGTATGAGGGCAAGGCACCATTAGATACGGTAAAAGACCTAATGAACCGCCCAATAACAATAGAAAGATAAAAAACGCTTGAAGGATAACACCTTTGAAGTGATATAATGATGGTAGACACAAAAAACGGTGTCTACCATCATTTTTTATGTTAAGATAGAGAAAAGGAGTTGAAACAAATGTCAAGACCAAAAGGTGGAACAAATAGAAGCCATAGTAAAGAAGAAAAATTAGCG